>JAISCE010000098.1 GCA_031265765.1 Azoarcus sp. | reverse complement strand
CGGCATGATCCACGGCATCGGAACCGACATCGTCCGGATCGACCGCCTGCACGCGGCGCTTGGCCGCCACGGTGAAGCGTTCGCGCTGCGCATCCTGGCGGCAGCCGAACACGAAGCGTGGCGGGCCGCCCGCGATCCGGCCCGTTTTCTCGCAAAACGCTTCGCGGCCAAGGAAGCGTTCAGCAAGGCGCTCGGCACCGGACTGACGGCTCCGGCAACCCTGTGCGCGCTGGCGGTGGAGCACGATGCGTTCGGCAAGCCCCGTTTCGGCTACGGCGAGCGCCTTGCTTCCCATATGACGGCGCAAGGTTTATCGGCCCATCTCAGCCTGAGCGACGAACGCGATTATGTCATTGCCTTTGCGGTGATCGAATGCCGATAGATATCCAGCCTCTCCCATTGCCCCGCGGTTGCCTGATGATCGACGTTGCAGGCGCCGAACTGACCGCCGCGGAACGTAAACGCCTGTGCGATCCGAGAGTCGGCGGCGTCATCTTTTTCGCACGTAATTACATCGATTCCGCGCAGTTGCGCGCGCTCGCCGCCGAAATCCGCGCCCTGCGCACGCCCTCGCTCGTGATTGCGGTCGACCATGAAGGCGGGCGGGTGCAACGCTTTCGCGGCGATGGCTTCACCCGCCTGCCCGCGATGCGCACCATCGGCGCTTTGTGGGAAAACGATCACGTCGAAGCCCTGGCGGCGGCGCGGACGACGGGTTTCGTTCTCGCGGCGGAACTCGTCGCCCACGGCGTCGATCTGAGCTTCGCGCCGGTGCTCGATCTCGACCACGGTTGCAGCCGCGCCATCGGCAACCGCGCCTTTCACCGCGATCCAACCGTAGTGGCCGCTCTGGCGCAATCGCTCGCGGCGGGCATGGCCGAGGCGGGAATGGGCGCGGTCGGCAAGCATTTCCCCGGACACGGCTATGTCGAAGCCGATTCGCACCACGATACGCCGGTCGATGAGCGCGCATTCGAGACGATCTGGGCCGACGATATGGTTCCGTACCGCCACCGGCTGTTGCGGCAGCTTGCCGGCGTCATGCCGGCCCATGTCGTCTATTCGCGCGCCGAGCCGCAAGACCCTGGGCCGGCGGGTTTCTCGCGCTTCTGGCTGAACGGCGTATTGCGCGGCAAACTCGGGTTCGACGGCGTCATCTTCAGCGACGACCTCAACATGGCGGGCGCCCTCGTGGCCGGGGACATCGTGGCGAGAGTATCGGCCGCCGCCGCAGCCGGGTGCGACATGCTGCTCGTTTGCAATCGTCCCGACCTCGTTGCCGAAGTCCTCGATAGAGGCATGCCCGACGCCGACGCCGCCAGCCTCGCGCGGCTGGCGGCGCTCGCCGCGCCGACGCCGCAGCCCTGGTTTGCCGATCCCTTTGCGCTCGAATTGCATCCGCCTTATTTGCAGGCGCGCGAGAAAGTTTTGGCGCTTTCCGCCATGGATACCGTGGACAATGCCACGATGGCGGCAGCGACGATCGGCGCGAAACAGCCGGATGAGCCATTGCCGAGAACCTGAAACGGATTGTGTCTTCCTGGGGGAGGAAAGATGCGTCAGGCCGGGTATTCTTTTATTTTTTTCTTCGCCGTATTGTGCGGAGGGATTTTCCCTTGGCAATTCGCCAGGAACGTTGCCGCGGCGGAAGCAGTGCATGCGGTGGAAGCGCCGGGGAAAATCCTGCGCCTGGGGATTGCGCCGTTTTATTCCGCGCCCGCATTGTCGCGCACGCATCGTCCTTTGCGCGATTACCTTTCGCGCGTCCTGGGAGCGGAAATCGTCGTGTATTCCGCGCGCGACCATGAGCGCTTCCTGCATAACGCCCTGGACGGCGGTTACGATATAGTCATTTCACCGGGGCACTTCCTGCCAATGCTGGCCAAAGCCGGCTTCATGCCGTTGGTGCGTTATCGCACTCCGCTCGAACTGCTGCTCGTCGTGCGGGACGATAGCGGCATCGAGCGGCTCGACGATCTGCGCGGACGCCGCATCGGTTTGCCCGACCGTCTTTCGTTCTATCACATCCTCGGCATGCAATGGTTGAGTACCCTCGATCTGCATCCCCAAACGGATTACGTATTGAGCGAATGGTCCTCGCACATGGCCCTGTTGCTGGCCGTGTGCGCCGGACAGGCCGACGTTGCCGTAACGGGACGTTCCCCCGTGCTCATGCTCGACGCGAATGTGCGCAAGCGTCTCAAGGTGCTCGATGCCGGCCATCCGACGTTTCCGTCGCTGGTGACGCTGGCGCGCGGCGATCTGGGCGGCGCGGGAGTCGAACGCATCCGCGCCGCGCTCGGCGCCTTTCCGGAAAGCCCGGAGGGAGAGCGATTTTTCGCCGATTCGGGTTACGGCGGTTATGTGCCGGCCACGATGCAAGATGTGAGGCAAGCCCGCCGCTACGAATCGCAGGTTCACCGGCTATTGATTTCCACCGGGAATACTGCCGGGACACCGGATGAGCAATGATCCGGTGAGCGATCCGCCCGAAAGCGCCTTCGATTCGCGCGCCTTCCTGCGCACCGTACCCGAAGCGCCGGGCATCTACCGCATGATCGGCATCGACGAACAAGTGCTCTATGTCGGCAAGGCCAAGAATCTCAAGCGCCGGGTATCGAGCTATTTTCGCGGGAATTTGCCAAGCCCGCGCATCGCCATGATGGTGGCGCGGATCGTGCGCGTAGACATTACGCCGACGCGCTCGGAAGCCGAGGCGCTGTTGCTTGAAAACAATCTCATCAAAAGCCTGGCTCCGCGCTACAACATCTTGTTCCGGGACGATAAAAGCTATCCCTACATCGAATTGTCGGGCGACGAATTTCCGCGCCTCGCTTACCATCGCGGCGCTTTCGCCCGGGGCGCGCGCTATTTCGGCCCCTTCCCCAATTCCCACGCAGTGCGCGAGAGCATTCATTTGCTGCAAAAAACCTTTCGGCTGCGCACCTGCGAAAACAACATTTTCCAGAATCGCTCGCGGCCCTGTCTGCTCGCGCAGATCAAGCGTTGCAGCGCGCCCTGCACGGCGGAAATCGACCACGACGCCTACGCTGCCGAAGTGCGGCTGGCAAGCCGTTTTCTCGATGGGCGGGCAAGCGAGGTCATCGACGACCTCAGCGCGCATATGCAGGCTGCCGCCGGGCGGCTGGCCTTCGAGGCGGCGGCGGCCTACCGCGACCAGGTCAGGGTATTGCAGACGGTGCTGCATCGCCAGTTCATCGAAAGCCGCAAAAATGAGGATGTCGACATCCTCGCCTCGGTGGCGTTTGGCGGCATGGTCTGCGTGAATATCGCCATGGTGCGCGGCGGCCGTCATCTCGGCGACAGGCCGCAGTTTCCCAGCGGGGCCGCGGTGGACGATGCCGGCGACGGCCTGGCCGCCTTCGTCGAGCGGCATTACGCCGTTCATCCACAGCCGGCGCGGATATTGGTTGGACTCTCCGTCGAGGCGGTGCGCGAGGCGCTGGCCGAACTCCCCGGCAATCCGCCAGCCTTGGCCCGGCCGCGCCATGCCGCCGAAAAGGCATGGATGGAGATGGCGGAAAAAAACGCCCGCCTGGCGATCGAAACCCGCCTGCGCGATGCGGGCCGCATCGGCGAACGGCTGCAAGCCTTGCACGAGGCGCTCGATTTGCCCGAACTTCCGGCGCGTATCGAATGCTTCGACATCAGCCATACCCTGGGCGAAGCCGCCGTCGCTTCCTGCGTGGTGTGCGTCGATGGCGTCATGAAGCACAGCGAATACCGGCGCTACAACATCGGCGGCATCGCGCCGGGGGACGACTTCGCCGCCATGCGGCAAGTATTGGCGCGGCGCTACGGCAAAATCGCCGCCGGAGAAGGCGTCTGCCCCGATCTCATCCTGATCGACGGCGGCCGCGGCCAAGTGAATGCGGCGGCGGGCATCCTTGCCGAAGTGGGCCTCAAGGCGGTCAACATGGTTGGCGTTGCCAAGGGAGAAGGGCGGAAAGCGGGGCTGGAAACGCTGATTTTCCCCGACGGGCGCGAGGGCATGGCGCTCGGCGGCCAGTCGCCGGCATTGCATCTGGTGGTCGAAATCCGCGACGAAGCGCACCGTTTCGCCATCGCCGGACATCGCGCCCGCCGCGGCAAGGCGAGAACCCGTTCGACGCTGGAAGACGTTCCCGGCGTCGGCCCGGCGCGCCGCCGCGCCCTGCTTGCCGCCTTTGGCGGTCTCGACGGCGTGCGCGCCGCCGCCGTCGAAGACCTTTGCCGTGTCGACGGCATCAACCGCAAGCTTGCCGAACAGATATACTCCGCGTTGCACTGAAACGACGAGGGCGGAAGCGCGCGCGCCGCGATGCGAATAAACATCCCCAATCTGCTGACCTGGGCGCGGATTGCCCTGATCCCGGTTTTCATCGGCGTCTTCTATTTGCCCGAAAGCTGGATGGGCATGGCGCAAAAAAACCTGCTGGCCATGACGCTTTTCGTTGCCGCGGCGATAACCGACTGGCTCGACGGCTATCTTGCCCGCGTGTTGCGCCAGACCTCGGCTTTCGGCGCTTTTCTCGATCCCGTGGCCGACAAGTTGATGGTGGCCGCGGCGCTCATCATGCTGGTGCAACTCTCGCGCGTCGATGTTCTCGTCGCCATCATCATCATCGGGCGTGAAATCACCATCTCGGCCCTGCGCGAATGGATGGCGCTGCTGGGAGAATCGACGAGCGTGGCCGTAGCCTACATCGGCAAACTCAAGACGACGGCGCAAATGTCCGCCATTCCGGCGCTGCTCTACGATGCATCGTTCTTGGGTCTCGACATCCGCTTCATCGGCAGCGTCCTGATCTATGTCGCCGCCGCGCTGACCCTGTGGTCCATGGGGTATTACCTCAACCGCGCCATGCCCGCGCTGGCCAAGCGCGGGGACTGATTCTCCCGGCGCTTCTCATCGCCATCCGCAAGCGCAACACCGTCTGTGAAACGCCTCCGCCCCGCAAAGGGCGAAGGCGCCGGAGCGGCGAATCCGCGCCGGGGAATCAATACCAGAAAAGCCAGCTGAATACAGTCAGCACGACGATGGCCGCCAGTACCAGCCAGAATCCGGCCCTGACCATTTCCTTTTGCTTGATATAGCCGCTGCCGAACACGATGGCGTTGGGCGGGGTCGCCACCGGCAGCATGAATGCCATCGACGCGCCGATGCCGATGACGAGCGGCAGCAGATGCGGCGGCATTCCCAGGGCTTCGCCCACGGTGCCGAACAGCGGCACCATCAGCGCGGCGCTGGCGGTATTGCTGGAAAACTCGGTCAGGAAAATGATGAACGCCGCCGCCGCGGCAAGGATGAGGAACCAATGGCCGTCGCCGAGCAGCCGCCCGACGGCTTCCGCCATGACGACGCTGGCACCGGAGTCTTTCAATATGGCGCTCAGCGCAAGACCGCCGCCGAACAGAAAGAGAACGCCCCATTCCGTGTTCGACTGGATCTGCCGCCAGGTGGCCACGCCCGTAATGCCGATCAGGAGCGCCGCGCCGATGGCGATCATGGTATCGAGATCCTTGATTCCTCCCAGACGGGCGCTGATCTGCGTGCTGAAAATCCAGCAAAGCGCCGTCAGGACGAATATGGCGATCGTGGTGACGCGCGGCGGCGTCCAGATGAACTCGCTGGCCCGTACTTCGACGCGATGCTTGAGATTGGGGCGAAAGACCAGATACAGCACGCCGATCATCAGCGGCAGCATGACGATCATGACCGGCAGGCCGTATTTCATCCAGCCCATGAAGTCCAGCCCGAGATACGAGGCGGCAATGGCGTTCGGCGGGCTGCCGACCAGCGTGCCCAAACCGCCGATACTGGCGCTGTAGGCCACGCCGAGAAGCAGGAACACGAAGGTATTGCGTTCCTTTTCGGCATCCAGGCTGCCGAGGATGCCCAGGGAGAGCGGCAGCATCATCGCGGCGGTCGCGGTATTGCTGATCCACATCGAAAGCCCGGCCGTCGCCAGGAACAGCATGATCGCGGCGCCGCCGAGATGCCCGCGCGCCAGCATCAACAAGCGGTTGGCGATGAAGCGGTCTATCCCCTGGATGTGCAGCGCAGTTGCCAGCGCAAAACCGCCGAAAAACAGGAAGATGATGGGATCGGCAAAAGAGCCGAGCGCCCCCTTCATGTTCATCAGCCCCAGGACGACCGCCAGTACCGGCACTAGCAGCGCGGTAATCGTGACGTGGACGGCTTCCGTCAGCCACAGCACGCCGGCGAAGAACAATATGGCCAGCCCCGCATTGGTCTTGGGTTCGTAGGGCAGGAACTTCAACAGCAAGACCAGCGCGACGATGTCGGCGAGCAGGATGACGAACTCGCGCTTTCCCGCAATCCACCCCCGCGACAGGGCGGCTTCCATATTTTCCAGGTTCTCTTGCTTTTCAGCGTCCCCGGTCGTTTGGGCATTCATACAGACTCCTTTTGTTTCACATAAAAATGAATCCGCCTACAGCGGCGCTTCCAGCGACTCGCGCAAGCGATGCGCTGCATCGACCATATTGCGCAATGTGGTTTCCGTCTCCTTCCAACCCCGCGTCTTCAGCCCGCAATCGGGGTTGACCCAGAGCCGGTCCGCGGGAATCGCGGCAAGCGCCTTGCGCAACAGATTCTCGATTTCTTCCACGGGAGGAATGCGCGGGGAATGAATATCGTAGATTCCGGGACCGATCTCATTCGGATAATGGAACTCGCCGAATGCGCGCAGCAATTCCATATCGGAACGGCTGGCTTCTATTGTAATAACGTCCGCATCCATCGATGCGATCGCCGGCAGAATGTCGTTGAATTCGGCGTAACACATATGTGTATGTACCTGCGTCTCGTCGGCGACGCCCGAAGCGGCAAGCCGGAACGCGCGCGCGGCCCAGGCGAGGTAGGCCGCCTGGGCCGCCCGGCGCAGGGGCATGCCTTCGCGCAGGGCCGGTTCATCAATCTGGATGATACCGATGCCCGCCCGCTCCAGGTCGACGACTTCATCCCGGATCGCCAGCGCGATCTGTTCCGCCGTTGCGGCATGGGGCTGGTCGTCGCGCGCGAACGACCATTGCAGTATCGTGACCGGGCCGGTCAACATGCCTTTCACCGGACGCCCGGTCAGGCTTTGGGCATGTACCGACCAATCCACTGTCATCGGTTCCGGGCGCGACACGTCGCCGTAGACGATGGGCGGCTTCACGCACCGGGAACCGTAGGATTGCACCCATCCATTGGCAGTGAAAGCGAAACCGGCAAGCCGTTCCCCGAAATATTCGACCATATCGTTGCGTTCCGCTTCGCCATGCACGAGCACGTCGAGACCGATCCCTTCCTGGAAGCCAATGACATCGGCGATTTCCCGCTTCATTGCATCGACATAATCGGCGCTGGAGACTTCGCCGCGCCGCCAGGCTGCCCGCAGCGCGCGGATTTGCGCGGTCTGCGGAAACGAGCCGATAGTGGTGGTGGGCAATACGGGCAGGCGGAAACGCGCTTTCTGCGCCGCCCGCCGCGACGGAAAAGACGATTTCCGTCGATCCATGCCGGGAGGCAAGGCCGCCGCCCGGCGCTCGACATCCGGCGCATGGACGCGCCGGCTCGCCTTGCGGCCTTGCAGCGCCCGGCGGGACAGCGCCAGCATATCGTCGGCGGCGGGGTCGCCTTCCGCGGCCAGCTTGAGGACGCGCAACTCGCGCAGCTTTTCGACGGCAAAACTCAACCAGGAGCGCAGTTCCTCGTCCAGCCCTTCCCGGCCCGTTTCCGCCGCCAGGCTGAACGGCACATGCAAGAGCGAGCACGACGCCGACAGCCAGATTTCGCGCGTCGACGCCGAAAGCCGTTCCGAACGCAGCAGGGCGAGCGCCCGATCCAGATCGGCTCGCCAGACGTTGCGCCCGTCGATGACGCCGAGCGAGAGCACTTTATGCGCGGGCAGCCAATCGAAGGCGAGCGGAACATCTTCCGGCGCATGCACGGCGTCGATATGCAAGCCCGCCACCGGCAGACGGCATGCCAGGCTGAAATTTTCCCCAAGCGGCGAAAAATAACTCGCCAGCAATATCCGCAAACCTGCCGGGGCGAGGCAGTGATACGCCGGTTCAAACTCCCGGAGCCATTCGGGCGGCAAATCCAGGCCGAGTATCGGCTCGTCCATTTGCACCCATTCCACGCCCATTTCATGGAGCCGCGCGAGAATCCGCCGATAAACCGGCAAGAGCTTCTCCAATAGCGAGAGACGGGAAAACCCCGCCGTTTTTTCCTTGCCGAGCCACAGGAAAGTCAAAGGCCCGATTAGCACGGCCTTGACCGCATGTCCCAATCGTTGTGCTTCCTCGATTTCGGCAAACAAGCGTTCGCTGTTCAAGGAAAAATCCGTATCGGCGGAAAATTCAGGAACCAGGTAATGATAATTGGTGTTGAACCATTTGGTCATTTCCAGCGCCGGAACCCCCTCTTTCTCGCCATCTTCCCGAGGCATGCCGCGCGCCATCGTGAAATAGCGGGAAAGTTCGCGATCTCCGGCGGAAAAACCGAAGCGCGCGGGTTCACAGCCGAGCAACTGGATATGATTCGCCACCTGATCGTAAAAAGCGAAATCGCCGGCCGCAACGAAATCCATACCGGCATCGCGTTGCAGCGCCCAATGCCGTTCGCGCAATTCGCCTCCGGCGGCCTCCAGTTCGGCAATGGATATTTCTCCCCGCCAATACCGTTCCAGTGCGAACTTGAGTTCGCGTCCTGCGCCGATACGGGGGAAACCAAGGACATGTGTGCGAAACATAGTGAAAATTCCTGTCGGGGTGGATGAAAAGGAGAATCACGCGCGGCGGGCGCAGACGCCGTCGAACGCGGCCAATATCCGCTGCCGGAACATCCGGGCGCTTTCCGCGCAAACGTCCTCGACCGGCCCAATCTCGCCGCTGGCGACGGCCCGCGCCAAATCGTCTCCGCAAGCCTTTGCGCACTGCGCTTCGAGCGCCGCGAGTTCCGGCCCGATGCCCATGCGCAACTGCTCATACAGACTGCGCGCCGCCACCGTGAAAGACCGCTCGACGGCCAGGCCGGCGACGCCCCAATAAGGACTGGCGGCCACGATCTCGTCCGCCGAGCCGGTCTGGAGGGCCTGCCTGCGCGCCATGAAAAGGCGGATGCGTTCAAGCAGCGCCAGGATGTCTTCGATGTCGGCAAGGCAATATCCGGCGGCGCAATAGCCGCCTTCCGTCCGCGCCGTCAGCAAGCGATCGCGGGCGAGTTGCTCCAACGCCGCCACAAGCGCCAGCCGCGGCGTCCCGTAACGCGCTGCCAGCGCGGCTTCGTCCAGCGGAGCGCGGGGCGCGAATTCGTGTCCGAACAGCCGTTCGCATATCGAATCGGCCAGCGCATCGCAAAGCATGCGGTGACGAGGCGAATTGTTTTTTACCTGTGTGACCATTGCCATATCCCGTGCCGGGAGCAAAGCTCCGCTCGCGTCTCCTTCAAAGGATTCGCAATATACACAACCTTTGACTACGGGGAAGCAGTGAAATGGCGTAAAGATGCGAAGACTGACCGGCTATTTTGCGAATTTTGCGAAAATCCGGTGAAAAATCCTGCCGGACGAGCGTTCAGTCATACGGCATCGTATTCCAGGGCGACAAGTACAATATCATATCATCCAATCGACGTCAGGCGATGAATGTGCAAGCACGATAATGGCATTCCACCACTATCCACAAGGTCAAAAGACCAAAGAAAACAACCAGTACAGAAATCATACTGAATAGATAAACTGCGGTTGTCATTACCATGCCAGGCTGGACGCGAATCAGCTTACGCTTTTTATGAAACTTCCAGCCCGTCAGTAATCCAACCGAAGCCGAAACTATACCGATCAAAAGCGCAATGAAACGCGCAATGAAACCCCAATACCAAGCATCTCCTGACACAAAGAAAACAACGAGAAAAGCGATTCCAAGAAAATGGCAGGTTATCGAGAACTTCCCCAAGTTCAAGGTATCCTTCATGTCGTCGACTAAGTCGTATAGCATTTTTTCGCCATTCCGGCGCTGTCCGGCAAATAAGGTGAAGGCTGCACCGCTTTCGCTGCGCCAAAGACAGCGGCAGCGATCAGCACTCCTCCCAGAACCGGACGGAATCTGCCCAACATGGTCATTTATCCGCGCGTCCCCGCAGGCGGCGTTTCCTCCGCCCATTCCCAATGCCCTGGCCCATCGCCTGTTTGTGCCGGTCACGCACTTGCTGGCACAGCCGTATGTAGTGGGTAAGCTCGTCGTGATCCTTGCCGTATAGAGCGTCTGTCCATTCATCTCTACTTACCGCGCACCAGTCAGCATGTTTTCGATCAAGCCTCTACCGGTTTCAATAATCAGGTCGGGGGATTGTGCCGTCTTCCTGACAAGCGCCAGCGCCGCTTCCAGTTCAGCGGCGTTGCTCTTGAAGCGAGCACGGTCAAGCGTCCACCCTTGCATCAAATGGTCTCGGAGGACGCCTGTCGCCCATTGACGAAATTGCGTTCCGCGTTTGGAATTGACGCGATAGCCGACAGAAATGATGGCGTCGAGGTTGTAGTGTCGTGTTCGATAAGTCTTTCCGTCCCCGGCAGTATGTGCAAGATTTGCACATACTGAACGTTCCTCGAGTTCTCCCTCTCGAAAAACATTCTTGAGGTGCTTGGTAATCACCGAACGCTCCCGACCGAACAGTTCGGCCATCTGTTCCTGGGTCAGCCAAAGGCTCTGCCCTTCGAGCCGAACAGTCACCTGCCCGCCGTCAGTCGGTTCATAAATGATGATCTCGCTCATTGCCCGATTTTTCTTGAAAATATCAGTTCGATGGCGAGCCGGTAACGAGCGAAGCCGCCGTCGGCGGGCAGGGCTTCGGCTTGAAGGGCGATGCCGCGGCGCGTGACCATTATCCGCGCGTCTCCGCGGGCGGCGTTTCCTCCGCCCATTCCCAATGTCCCGGCCCATCGCGGTATAGGCGCTTGCCCATGAGCCGGTTGAAGAATCCCGTGGCCGGTTCCTCGAAGGTTGCGTTGGGCATCACTTGCCCTACGACGAAGTTGTACCTGTGGCCGTCCTCGACGCAGCGCCAGTGTCCGCGTTTGGGGCAAGCGTCGCCGGTGGCGATCCGGCGCGGGAAATCTTCCGCCTCCGGCGCGGCGGCTTCGGGCTTCGTTTCCGATTCCGGGGTTTCTCCGTCCGGGCGCGGACGATTTTCCTTCACCGGCCTTGCCCGAATGCTCGATGTCAATTTGTCCCACAACGCCACGGTTTCGTCGTCGCTCAAGCTGGGCTTGAGGGTTTTGTCGCTGTCCTCGTCGTCGTTGACGCCGGTGTACAGGTTGATGTTGACCCGTGGGCGCAGCAAGTCCTTGCCGACGCCCTTTGATCTGAACAGGAATTCATGCACCGAAGGGCCGCCGTCCACCCCCGGCTTCCGGCCCAGGGCTTCGCCGCCTTCCCAGGGGCCGATCACGCGCTCGCCCTGGCGCAGCGAGCGTATCTTCGCGTACAACTCTCGCCCAGGCCCATCAAGCCCGCCTGTTTGCGGCCTCGCGCCAGGGCGGCTTCCAATGTGTCTTCGTCGTTGGGTTCGTCCGTGCTCCAAGTTTGCACCGAAAAGCTCACGTCCGGGTATTCCGGGAAGCGGAAACCGATGGAGATGAGTTCCAGGTCGTATTCCAGCCCGGCGGAAAGAAAGCCGCTTTCGATGCAGACGCCGAGGTCGGTGGGTATTTCATCGTCGGCGCGAAGGCGGAGGCGGCTGGCGATGTCTCTTAACTCATCGACTATTTTTACATAGGCTGTCTTATCAACCCTGAATCCCCAAGGATCGCTTTTGTCATCGACAGTCAAGCCAACCTCTAAAATATTTTGAGTAAATCCCGTTTGCCCCAACCGGATATAGGAATAATAGTTTGCAAAAGAAACGCTAAAAGATGTCTCATACCCCACTACAATTTTACTGTCAGGGTTTACACTATCAAAGACCCCTATAAGCATTGACGGTTCAGTATTATGCTTCTCACTGTTAATCTCATCGACCTTTTTACGAATTTCCCTGCCGATATATCCACCTTCGTTAGGATAAACACTCGTCGTGTAGGGCAATCTCAAAGGCCCCCAAATAACCTTGGCGCTGACTGGCACATCGATCATGAAACGGCTGAAGCACACCGGGCGTGTCTTCTCGAACAAGGCCGCGATCTTGGGAGGAATATCGTTCATTCTGGGTGTCCTGTCTGGAAGATAAGGAGAGGGCTGTATCGCTTTTCCGACCCCGTACAAAGCCAGGGCGGCAAGGACGATCACTACAAGGCGCTTTCGTATTACTCCCCGCTCCATTTCATTTCCCTGGCAATCTGCACGATGCTGTAGAGCGTGGCGTTCTGTACGGCGATATCCTTGTAGCTGTCCTGGTGTTCATAGCCCATCAGGCGAAATACGCCCTCGAATTCCGGACGCTTGCTGTGATATTGATGATCCGCCGAATGTACCGGCACGGTCTGGTCGCCAGGGTCGACAGGGGGAAGCAGTCGGGCCAGCAGGGATGTCCTCGGCAGACCGGGCTGGAAAGCGCCTGTGTTGCTCAGGCGCTGATGTTCTTTTTCGTCGAGCGTGGTGTCTCCGAGAACGATTTTCTTGTCCCCTTTGTCGGTGACGACAGGAAAACGGTCTACCTGTTCGGCATTCGGTTGCATGCGGCTTATCCGGTCGCTACGCCGGCCCGGTGGCTGGTAAATGGGCGCCCCCACTTCCCAAGCCACCGTCTGGAACGATAGCCTTTGGGGGTCGACGCCATAGTGCGCGTAGCTCACTGGGTGGTAGTAGGAAGCAATGGCTTCATGAAGCGGCCTGACTTTTTCTTTTAATAACTTTCTGGTTGCTTTCAGTCCTGCTTCGTCTTCCTTCAATTTCGCCGGATTGATCCACTTCGGCCGCAACAATCCCCACCACACCTCGTCGCTCGTCTTCGTATAGATTTCCTCGTACGGGTCGCCCTTCTCCGGCAAACTGCGCAAGACCTTGCCTTCGGCATCCTTGATCTGCAACCAGCCATTTCCATATTCCTTGAACGGCAGCAGTTCCATCCCCCCCGGCCCGTTGGCGAGCATCACCGTCACTTCCGGCCCTTCGTCGCCCAGCGCCCAGGCCGCCGCCTTGCCCTTGACGTTATCGGCGGGCTCCCATCCGCCCAACATCCGGTAATACGCCGCCGCCGCGCCGATGGCCGGCTGCTCGCCATAGACCACGCCCAATACCTTTTCCTCGAAATTGCCGTACTTTGGATGGCACAGCGCGCGCGAGACCAGACCGCCGCAGGAGTGCGTCACGACGATCACTTTTTCGCACAGTATTTTTTTATCGAGATAGGACGCCATGATTTTTTCGATGCGGCGGGCGACTTCTCTCCCGGAAATGCCGCAATCCTGTATCCAGTTGTACCCGATCGCATGTACCGGAAAGAAGCAGTTCTCGGCGATTTGCCGGAGATCGTCTTCGTCGATCGGGGGCAGATTCTCCGTGACCAAGCCGAATGTCCGGGGATCGACGCCGACGACGCTTTTCCACTCCGGGGTCGGCTTGCCGTGCGAGAACATGGCATTCATCGCCCGTTCCAGCCGGTTCAGGAAATTTCCATACGCGCCGAACATGACTTCGCCCCAGCCGCGCAAACACGCCTCACGCTCCGCGGGAACGGCGATATACGGAGGGCCGTGTTTGCCCGGCGCGCGGACGTGGTAGGGGCGCAGGATCGGCGAATTGCTCTCCACTTCGACGCCATTTCTACGGATATAGCCCCATTCCACCGCCCCGCCGTTGAATTCCTCGGGGTAATCGAAGGTGTCGACTTCCACCGTCCTTCGATCCAGCGTCAGTTGCCGCTCCGCCGCGCTTTTCCAGGCGTATGGCAGGGTCGAGGTCGCCGCGTCGGGTTGCCAGGCGATCTTGTCGCCTTTTTTGCGCCCGTATTCTTCTTCCAGCCGATTCTGCCGTTTCTGGTCTTTGATCCGCAGGTTGCTGGCCAGGATTCCCGGCAGAAAGATGATCGGAATCGCTCGCTCCGGCATGAAGCCGTGCCGTTGCACGGTGTCGATCTCTTTCGGCGTCAGGAAGCCTTCGCTGCTTTGCGTGCCGTCTTTCTTCTTGAATCGGCTGGCGAACTGCTGCTCCATAACCATGATCCGGGTCTCCGTCGCGTCAATGGGATGCCGCCGGGGGCAGCAGTTCGACCCGGTAGCGGGCAAAGCTCAGTTCGCTTTGCAGCTGCTGGCCGTAGCCTTCGGCATCGGTCGCGCCTTCGAGCATCCGCCCGTCTTCCAGATGCAGACGGTATTGCCGGTTCTTGATCGGGGCGTCCGCGCCCTCCCAGAACAGTTGGACTTTTTCGTCGAAAGCGCCTTTGCCCGCGCCGAGCGCGCCTTCCGGCGTCACATTCGCCGGCCCCGTCATGCTGTGCGCGCCCGCATGCACCACATGCGCGCCCGTGGTACGCCCGGTGATCCCGCCGCCATACTCCACCCCCGCGCCCTGCGCCCGCAGGGTGATCTTGGGCGCGTCGAGCACGATTTCTTCCAGCGAGATCAGGTGCAGCCTTTTGGCGGCGGCGATCTCGATTTCGTCGCTCAGGGCGCGGACGACGATCTTGCCCGCCGCCGCAATGAGTTTCATGCCCAGTTGTTGCACGAAAAACGATAGCGAGCGCGCCACGCGCACCCGCCAATGCTGGCCCACCGTGTGGTTGGTGTCTTTCAGCGACACCCAGTCGAGGCTCTCCCCGGTCGCCAGGTTGATGTTGGCTTCCGTGCCGATGGCGATGCCTTCCGGCGCGGTGAGCGCGGCAATGGCTTTGCCTTCGGTGGCGTTTTCCTGGCCGACGTTGCTGCCGTCTTCCCAGTGCTTGACCCGTTCGTTCAGTTTGGCTTGGCGGACGGTGTCCGTGCCTTCGGCTTCGTGCCGGTCGGCGTCCTTGCCCAGTTCCTGCGCGACGGCGAGCGCCTGCTCCAGTTGAGCGGTGAGTTCTTCCCGATCCAGTTGATTGCCCGCCGCCAGCCTGCGTGAATGGGCGCTGATGAGCACGCCTTCGGCAGCGCGGATCGCCCCGGATCGGTCGGTTCTGAGTTCAAACCCTTCGCCTCTCGGCTCGCCTTTGCCGTCCGTCCTCGGGTGGATGAGGTAGCCCTGGTTGAGTTGGGTCTTGCCGTGCTCGCTGGAGAGTTTCGTCCGCACTTCGTTCTGCGTGTCGTCGAAGAGCAGTTCGTTGTATTGTGCGCCGTCGTGCTCCTTGGTCTTGATGCCGGACAGCGTCCGGTTGGCGGGCAGCCGCCCCGCGCCGCTGAACCACGGCGGCGGGTTCCGACCGTTGTAGACGACGCCCGTGACGATGGGCCGGTCGATGTCGCCTTCGATGAAGGCGATCACGACTTCTTGCCCCACCCGCGGGATGAATTGATGGCCCCAGCCCGCGCCCGCGCTCGGGTAGGCCACGCGCAGCCAGCACGAGGAGCGTTCGTCGAAGGCCGCGCCGAATTCGGGGTGCTCCTGCTCGCGTTGCCAGTGGAATTGCACCTTGATGCGGCCCATGTCGTCGGTGAAGACTTCTTCTTCTCCCGCCGGGCCGGTGACCGTGCCCGTCTCGATGCCCCAGGCGGTGAACCGGGCGTGTTTCGTGTGTTCGTAGGCCGGGTGCAGCGGCACGCCGCGCGGCTGCGCCGCGAAGTCGACCCGGTAGGGCGGCGGCGGCGATGCTCGCGGCTTCAGGTATTGCGACACTGAGTCCGGCAAATTGCTGTGCGCGGTGAAGGCGAGGCGAGTCACGGTGAAGCGGCGGTTTTCGTCGGGAAGCATTTCGTAGAGCGGATGGCCGGTCAGTGTAAACCATTCTCCCGCTTTGAGTTCCCGGACGTTGCCCTCGCCTTGCAGCGCCCGCTTTTCGCGGTCGCACACGGCCTGGCGCAGCCGCGCGTAGCGGGTGAGTTCGTTGGCGTCCCGTCCGTAGTAGTGCGTCTGCGCGTCGTAGCTCTCGAGCATGGCTTCGATGGGCAGTTTCTCCCGCTCATACGGGCTTTCGTCTTCGCCGCCGTGCGTGAGCGCCGATTTGTACTCATAGCTGGTCAGGGTCGTTTTCTGGACGCCGGCTTCCTGCGCGCGCGTCCAGACGGTGAGGCTGTCCGAGGCTTCGGTGGCGCTGGCGCGGTGGAAGCGGATCGCGCCCTGCCGGGCGCGCGGCAGGCTGTAGGCGTCGTTGAAGACGACCAGGGTGACGTGGGGGAGTTCGCTTTCGGCTTCGGCCTCGTCTTCGTTTTCGCTGCCGTCTTCATCCCGCGTTTCGTCTTCGTCGCTTTCGTCGTCGGCGGGGCCGGGCGCGCGCCGCTCGCCCGCGTGCTCGAAGCGGTACGCCAGTCCTTCTTCGGCCAGCAGCCGTTCGATGAACGCCAGGTCGGTCTCGCGGTATTGCAGGCAGTAGCTGCGCTCCCGGCAGAAGCCCGCCATGATGTCGAACCGGTAGTCGAAGGCGGCTCCGATGAGGTTGTTGCCCGCGATGTGTTCGTCGAGGATGATCTTGACGATGTCCGGCGCGGCTTTGTCCTGGAAGACGCGGCTGGTGCGCCGGTGGCGCAGCAGCGCGAACGGGGGTTCGAGGATGAGGCGGTATTTGGCAAAGCCGCCGTCGGCGGGCAGCGCCTCGGCGCGGGTGACGATGCCGCAGCGCATGACGTTTTTTTGTCCGCCGACCGGGGCCAGCGCGTCGGGGACGCCGCCCGCGCTCGTGAGGATGTCCAGCCGCGCGGGTTGGCCCAGCAGCGGTTCGAGCGCCAGCGCGGCGTCCGGCGACAGGCAGGTGATTGCGTAGCGGTAGGGGGCGGAAAGGGATTCTTCACCTTCCGCCGTTTGCGGCAGGAGCATTTGTTCGTATTCTTCTGCGTCGCCCAGTTGGAGTTTGACCAGCCGGTTGGTTTGCCGGAAGGCGCTGGCGAAGGCGGCCAGCAGGCCGTCCAGGGACAGCCCGCCCGCAACGTTCCGGGCCAGGTCGCCGCCTGCCGCGCTGAATTCTTCTGGAATATTCGCCATATCAAGCCGCCTGATCGTCAATTTCAACAAGGCGGAGCGTTCCTCCGCCTTGTTATTTTTATAACATCATGTATTCAATGGATTATTTGAATGGAAATGCGCCAAAATCCGATCCGGCCCCCAGGTCGACCCACAGGTTGACCCACAGTCCGGTCGACGGTTTGCTTCACCGGATAATCGTGTGTCATCGAACCTGGAGGCGCTGGAGCGTCTCCAGGTGGAAATTATTCACGTAAACAATGCATTGAAAATGCTTGTGTGTTGCGGTTGTCGAATGGGTTGTGATTTTGTGGTTTGACAGGCGTTGCAGTATGTTGGCGGATTGTGTACATTCTCGAAAAACAAGGCGGAGGAACGCTCCGCCTTGTTGAATTTCCCGATATGACGGCGCTGCGTTTTACGCTTTATAATCAATGTCTTGTAGATTTGTTTTGCGCCGTTTATTTTGAATGGTTTTCGTCGACCCCCGGTTTCGCAGCGAAAACGCGACAAAACCGGGGGTCGACGAAAAGCGATACGCATAATGCGGGCCGGCGCGGGGAGGACCGCCGACGGATGTTCAGGGTATATGCGCGCGCGATCGCTCTGAGGCCAACTGCCTGGGTGATGCGGCGGGGCCGGGCCAGTGGCTTTCACTCCTTGACCAGATCGCGCAACGTCCGCTCGTCGACTGCGAGATAGCGGCGGCTGACACGAATGTTGCCTGCCGCGCCGCTCACAGCCGGTAAGTGTGTTTCTATGCTTTTCCGGAAGTTTGGGAAGAAGAAGTTCGGACCCGCGTTTCGCCGGAGCCATTCAGGATACAAATGGCCCCGCATTCCCATACGATCAGAGCGCTTTTTCCAGCGCGTCCTGGATCGCCTTGGCGCGCGAATCGATGGCGCTTTCGCCAGGGTTGGTATAGGGATGAAAGTTTATTGTCAACACTCCCCCCTTAATCTCCACTCCGTTTTCATAAGCATTGCTCGGAGCGGTTGCCTTATCGTAACGAACCACGATCTTTTTAAGCGCCTGCGTGAGCGCTTTCTTGCCCATGTCATCGACGGTAACCGCCGCCAATGCTTTCTTCAACGGAACGAAATAGACATTTGTCCAGTAATCCTCGTCGCCATACGACGCCGCTTCGCCCGGACGGGCCATGGTATTCCATTGAACCTCGACAGGAACTTTGAAAGTTGCAGCGGCCTGTATATCGTTCAGGATAGCGACATAGGGACCTTTTTCATAGGCGGCGATGGCGCGGCGTTCAGCCAGCCCCAGATCTTCGGCCAGCACAGGGACGGAACAAAAAGCGGCTATCAGCCCAACGAACAATGAACGCTTCAGGTTTTTCATGCTAACTCCTCACTGTAGAAGATAAAAGACGAACCGGTATATTAACAATAACAAACCCGGAATGACATGGCTGCGTTCAGCCCGTCATGGCTGTCGTATTCGACATTCGGGAAGAAACCCAGGGACGGTTCCGGATCGGAAGGCGGCGGCTCCGGCGAAGGGGATGGCTCCGGCGAAGGCGCTGCGGGAGACGGCGATTCCGGCGGGGAGGGTTCTGGCGTGTAAATCGGCCCCGGATAAGGCGTGACAGGCGCGGGAGACGGCGATGCGGGCCGCCGCGGCGGTCTGTCCTGGCGCACGGGCGCGGGCGCGGGCGGGACGTTCCCGCCGTCGGGGTCCGGCGTGATTCTGCCGCCGGGACGCGCGGGCGGACGCGGAACGTTGAAGCCTCGCGGCGGCGGCGCGAAAGGCGCAATGGTGTATTGCTTGCCGTGCCGTTCGCAGTCGGCAAGCGTGTTTTCGATGTTTTTCCGGAAATCGGCCAGGCTTTCTTCCGGAGGCGGGCTGTTTTCCCCAGTCAGGCTGTCATCGAGCGAAATGCCGGGCGAAAACAGCAGGGAACGGGCAAAGTAGAAGTCTTCCTTCGCCGCTTTTGGATCGCCGCCCGTCCAGCGGTAAAGAATTTTCCCCTCTCGCCAATAAACGACGACTTCTTTTCGCTGCGCAGCCTTTTTCCTGTCCCGGCTGGAACGCGGCAGCACATAGCCCACGGCGCAGAAGTGATTTTCGCTCTTGAAGCTGTCGTCTATCCTGCCGACGATCAGGTTCTTGAGTTCGATTTCGAGGATGCTGAAATTGTATTCATTCTCGAACTCGAAATGCCCCATGGGATAAAGCGGTTTGAAAATGAGCGCCGAAAAGTCTTCCTGCGCCTCCGGCGGCGCTTGCGCCTCCCCCTGTCCCGCCGGTTCCGGCCCCCGTTGCGCCTCCTGCGCCGCGGACGTTCCCAGCGGCGTCCGCTTTCCCGCGCCGCTGTGCAGCATCAGGGAAATCAAAAACAGCAGCGCGAAGATCGAAAGCAGTCTCATTTGGTTCCGGGCGCGACTTCCATGGACGGTATCGCCAGCACGGCGGGGCGGTCGCGGGCCTGGGCGTCGGTAATGCAAACGGGCGCATTCTAGCGTGTCATCGCGGCGGCAGAACCGTCCCGTCGCATTTCTCGTGGGATAATCGCGCCTTTGACACGCTACCGCGCCCGCTTCATCGAAAACCGGTTCCGGCTGGAAATCTCCTCCTTCGGGGAAACGATCGTATCCGAGAGGCGCGCAACCCCTGCCGTACCTTGTCGCCCGGCCCTGCCGGACGTGGATTGGAATATGCCTGTATCCCTCCCCGATTTTTCCGCCGGACGCCTCGTCGTCGCGGGCGATGTCATGCTCGACCGCTACTGGCACGGCGCCGCTACGCGCATTTCTCCCGAAGCGCCGGTGCCGGTGGTGAAGGTGGAAGAAGACGAGTTCCGCACGGGCGGCGCGGGTAACGTGGCGCTCAACGCCGCTTCGCTCGGAACGCCGACCTGCCTGGTCGGACTGGTCGGCAGGGACGAGGCGGCGCGGCTTTTGTCCCGAAAGCTTGCGGACGGCGGCGTGCATTGCTGTCTGGTCGATGTGCCGGAGCATCCGACGATCACCAAGCTGCGGGTCATCAGCCGTCACCAGCAGCTCATCCGGCTCGATTTCGAGAACGATTTCGCCGGAACGGAATCGTCCGGCATCGAACGGCGCTTTGCCGCCGCGCTCGAGGGCGCGGGCGCGGTGGTGTTTTCCGATTACGGTAAAGGAACGCTTGCTCGGATCGCGGAGATGATCGCGGCGGCGCGCGCGCGCGGGCTGCCCGTGGCGGTCGATCCCAAGGGGAGCGATTTCGAGCGGTATAGAAACGCCTCCGTCATCACCCCGAACATGAGCGAGTTCGAGGCCGTTGTAGGCCGCTGCCCCGACGAGCGGGCCGTCAGGGAGCGCGGCGAGTCCCTGCGCGCGGATCTGGGGCTGGATGCGTTGCTCATCACCCGTTCGGAGCGCGGCATGACCTTGCTGCAAAACGGCGAACCCGCGCTCGATTTACCCACCCGCGCCCGCGATGTGTTCGATGTCACCGGCGCGGGCGATACCGTGGTCGCCGTACTCGGCGCATGCCTTGCCTGCGGACTCGGCCTGCCCCACGCCATGCAACTCGCCAATGCCGCCGCGGGCGTCGTGGTCGGCAAGCTCGGCACCGCCGCCGTGAGCCGCGCCGAACTCGCCGATGCGCTGGCGCATTCCGAATAGCCACAGAAGCAGGAGTTTTCCATGATTATCGTCACCGGCGCAGCCGGTTTCATCGGCAGCAACATCGTGCAGGGACTCAACGCCCGGGGCATCGACGACATCCTGGCGGTCGACGACCTGGGCGACGGCCATAAATGCCTGAACCTGGCCGACGCCGACATCCGCGATTATCTCGACAAGGACGATTTCCTCGCCCGCGTCGCGAAAGGCGAGGATTTCGGCGCGGTCGAAGCGGTATTCCACGAAGGAGCTTGTTCGTCGACCACCGAGTGGGACGGCCGTTTCGTGATGGATGTGAATTTCGCATATACCAAGGCGCTGCTGGCATGGTGCGCGGCGCGCGGGACGCCGTTCATCTACGCATCCTCGGCCTCGGTCTATGGCATGGGACCCGTCTTCCGGGAAGCGCGCGAGTACGAGCGCCCGCTCAATATGTATGCCTATTCCAAGTTCCTGTTCGATTGCCACCTGCGCGCGCGCCTGGACGGCATCGGCAGCCAGGTGGCGGGCTTGCGCTATTTCAACGTCTATGGCCCCAGGGAGCGGCACAAGGGCGCGATGGCGAGCGTGGCCTTCCACGTCAACAATCAATTGCACGACAGCGGCCGCCTGCGTTTGTTCGAGGGTTCCGATGGCTATGGGCCGGGCGAGCAGCAACGCGATTTCGTCCACGTCGACGATGTCGTCGCCGTCAATCTGTGGCTGCTCGATCATCCGCGCGTCTCGGGCATTTTCAACGTGGGCGCCGGGCGGGCGCAAAGCTTCAACGACATGGCGCGCGCCGCAATCGACTGGCACCGGGAATGGCGCGACGACAGCGGCTTCGGCGGCATCGACTACATTCCATTCCCGGATCGCCTCAAGGGCCGCTACCAGAGCTTCACCGAGGCCGACCTTTCGGCGCTGCGCGCGGCGGGCTGCGAGCATGAATTCATGGATGTCTCCACGGGCGTCGCGCGTTACTTCGACTGGCTGCACCGGGACTGAAACGCGCGGCGATGCGAAAGATCCTGGTCGTGGGGCCATCGTGGGTCGGAGACATGGTCATGGCGCAAAGCCTTTTCATGCGCCTGAAACACGCTGGCGAATGTGAAATCGACGTACTGGCCCCGGCATGGTCGCTGCCCATCCTCGCCCGGATGCCGGAAGTGCGGCGCGGCGTGGCCATGCCGCTCGGTCACGGCCAGTTCGGCCTGGGCGCGCGCTGGCGGCTTGGACGTGAACTCGCGCCGGAACGCTACGGCCAGGCCATCGTGCTCCCCGGTTCGTTCAAGTCCGCGCTCGTGCCGTTCTTCGCCGGTATTGCGCAGCGCACAGGTTTTCGCGGCGAGATGCGCCATGGACTTCTCAACGATATACGCCCGCTTGATCGCGCCCTGTTGCCGATGACGGTGCAACGCTTCGTCGCGCTCGGCCAGCCGCGCGGCGCGGCGGCGGCGGCGCCCGCTTTCCGCGCGCCAAGGCTGATCGCCGACGCGGACAACCAGCGCGCGCTGGCCGCGCGGTTCGGACTCGACACCGGACGCCCGGCGGTGGCCTTCATGCCTGGCGCGGAATACGGCCCCGCCAAACAATGGCCGCCCGCGCACTACGCCGAACTCGCCCGCCTGCTCACCGCTCGCGGCTTCCGGATATGGGTGCTCGGCTCGGAAAAGGACGGCGAGGCCGCGCGCCCGATCGCCGATGACAATCCCGGCGTGCTCGACCTCACGGGCCGCACCGGACTCGGCGACGCCGTCGACCTCCTCGCGCTCGCCCGCGCTGCCGTCACCAACGACTCCGGCCTCATGCACGTCGCCGCCGCACTCGATGTGCCGCTGGCGGCGATCTTCGGTTCTTCCAGCCCCGAGCACACGCCGCCCCTGGGCCAGCGCATCGCCGTTGAATCGCTGCGGCTGCCGTGCGCCCCCTGTTTCGCGCGCCGCTGCCCGCAAGGGCACACCCGCTGCCTGACCGACATCGAACCGGCGCGCGTGCTTGCCGCGTTGGAACCGTTCATCGAGGAGGAAAACTGATGCGCCGGCTTGCGAACAAGGGATGGCGATCCGGTATGGGCGGATTCCCGTCCGGGGCGAATTGTCCGGACCGCCGCCTTTCATCCCTTCGCTGCGCTTCGGCGCACTGACGATGCGCGTCCTTGTCGTCAAAACCTCCTCCCTCGGCGATGTCATCCATACCCTGCCCGCCGTCACCGACGCGGCGCGGGCATTGCCCGGCATCCGCTTCGATTGGGTCGTGGAAGAAGCCTTTGCCGAAATCCCCGGCTGGCATCCCGCGGTCGAGCGCGCGATCCCTGTCGCCCTGCGGCGTTGGCGGCGGTATCCGTTCGCCCGCGCCACGCGCGAAGAATGGCGCGCCTTCCGCGCCGCACTCGCCGGCGTGCGCTACGACTGCGTGCTCGATGCCCAGGGCTTGCTGAAAAGCGCCTGGCTCGCCGGCAAGGCGCACGGCCCCTTGCACGGCCTCGACCGCCGTTCGGCGCGCGAACCGCTGGCAAGCCTCGCCTATACGCACCGTCATGCCATCCCCTGGGGCCGCCACGCCGTGCGCCGCGTGCGCGAACTGTTCGCCGCCGCGCTCGGTTACGCCCTGCCGCCGGAAGCCCGCGACGATACCGACGGCGCAGCCAGCGCCGATGCCGCCGCCTACGGGCTGGATCGCGCCCGCGCGCTGGCCGGCGCCCCGGCTGCGGCCAGCGACGACGGTCAGCCCCGGCTGGTCTGCCTCCACGGCACCACCTGGCCCGCCAAGCATTGGCCGGAACCTTACTGGCGCGAACTCGCCCGCCTTGCCTCCGCCGCCGGCTGGCAAGTACGCTTGCCCTGGGGAAACGACGCCGAACGCGCGCGCGCCGCCCGCATCGCAGCCGGTCTCGACGGCGCGCGGGTATTGCCTCGCCTGACACTCGGCGGACTGGCCGCCGAACTCACCGCCGCCACGGCCTGCGTCGCCGTCGACACCGGTCTCGGCCACTTGGCCGCCGCTTTCGATATTCCCGCCCTGTCGCTTTTCGGCCCCACCCATCCCGGCTTCACCGGCGCATGGGGCTGCCGCCAGCGGCGCCTCGCCACGGATTTTCCCTGCGCGCCCTGCCTGAAAAAAAATTGCCCCCGCCATGCCGGAGAATCGCCGGACGCCGGCATCGAACCGCCCTGCTTCACCCGCCTGCCTCCTCCCCGGATATGGCATTGGGTGTCGGAGGCCGGAAAAACCGCGATCTCTCCACAGGGCGGCTCCATTGCCGGTTCCCCGATCCTCGATTCCTGATTCCTGATTCCCGCGCCCAATGCAACTTGTATTTTGTCTTTATAAATATTTTCCGTTCGGCGGACTGCAACGCGACTTTCTGCGCATCGCGCTCGCCTGCCAGTCGCGCGGCCACGATATCCGCGTCTACACGCTCGAATGGCGGGGAGAACTTCCGGCGGGTTTCGATCTGGTGCGCGTCCCGGCGCGGGCCTGGCGGAACCATTGCCGTTACCGCAAGTTCAGCGCCTGGGTCGCTGCCGATCTCGCGCGCCGCCCCGCCGACCGCATCGTCGGCTTCAATAAAATGCCCGGTCTCGATATCTATTACGCCGCCGATCCCTGCTATGAAGAAATGGTCCGCAGCCTGCGCAACCCGTTTTATCGCCTGAGCGGGCGCTACCGGCACTTCGCCGCCTGGGAACGCGCGGTGTTCGCACCCGAAAGCCGCACCGGGATATTGATGATTTCCGGCATGCAACAACCGTTCTTCATGCGTCATTACGGCACGCAGGCGAAACGCTTCCATCCGCTGCCGCCGGGCGTCTCGCCCGACCGCCGCGCGCCCCCGGACGCGCCCGCCATCCGCGCCGCGTTTCGCGCCGAATTCGGCCTGGGCGGCGACGATCTCCTGCTGGTGCAGATCGGCTCCGGTTTCAAGACCAAGGGACTCGACCGCAGCATCGCGGCGCTGGCCGCGCTTCCCGAAGCCTTGCGCGCCCGCGTGCGCCTCATCGCCCTCGGCGACGACGACCCGCGCCCCTTCCTGCGCCAGGCCAAGGCGCTCGGTCTCGGCGAACGGGTCGCCATCCTGCGAGGCCGCAACGACGTGCCGCGCTTTTTGCTCGGCGCCGACCTGCTCGTTCACCCGGCCTACAGCGAAAATACCGGCACCGTCCTTCTCGAAGCCCTGGTCGCCGGCTTGCCGGCGCTCGCCACCGATGTATGCGGCTATGCGCACTACATCGCCGAAGCCGGCGCGGGCCGTCTCGTCGCCACGCCTTTCGTGCAAAAAGAATTCGATGCCGCGCTCGCCGGCCTGCTCGCCGACCCCGAAGCGCGGGCGCGCTGCTCGCGCCAGGCGCTCGTCTTTGCCGGACAGGCCGATCTCTACAGCCTGCACGAGAGAGCCGCCGATTTCATCCTGAGCTACGAGCGCAAGCCGCCGGAAAATGCCGCAGGCAATCGCGCCGGTTTTACGATGTTTCAATCCACGTCCGTAGCCGGGCGGCGCAGCGCGGAAGGGGAAACCATCCTCCCGCGCAGGATTGCCCCCTTGAAGGGGGAGGTTTTCAACCGGAACCCGTTTTCGATGAGCGAAACCGTCCTTTATCCGCCTTTCGATCGCCTGTGGGCCGGGCGCGATCCTTTTGCCATGGTCGAAGCTCTGCAAGGACAAGTGTTCCGCGAACTGGCCGGGCGGCGCACCCTGCGCGCCGAAATCGACGGGCGCGGCTATTTCGTCAAAATCCATCGCGGCGCCGGTTGGGGCGAAATCTTCAAGAACCTCGTCAGCCTGCGCCTCCCGGTGCTTGGCGCGCGCAATGAATGGCGCGCCGCCAGACGCCTTGCCGAACTCGGCGTCGACACCCTGCGCGCGGTCGCGTTCGGCGAGCGCGGCGCCGATCCAGCGCGGCGGCATTCTTTCATCGTCACCGAAGAACTCGCGCCCGCCATCAGCCTGGAAGACTATTGCCGCGACTGGCCACGCACGCCGCCCGCCCCCGCGCTCAAGCGCGCCCTTGTCGCCCGCGTGGCGGAAATGGCGCGGCGAATGCACGAAGGCCGGGTCAATCACCGCGACTTCTACCTTTGTCACTTCTTGCTCCACACCGATCCGCCGCCGACGCCCACGGCGCTGCGGCTGTCGCTGATCGATCTGCACCGCGCCCAGATCCACGCCCGCGCGCTGCCTGGGCGCTGGCGGCGCAAGGATCTGGCCGGGCTGTATTTCTCGGCGCTCGAAATCGGGCTGACCCGGCGCGATCTGTTGCGTTTTCTCCGCATTTACTTCGACGCGCCGCTCCGCCGCGTTTTGCGGGACAAAACGGCTCTGTTCAAATGGATAGCGCACGAAGCCGCGCGGCTGGCCAAACGCTACCGGCGAAAAACCCTTTCCGCCGCGAAGCGAAATGCCGCACCATGAGCGGCTCCGACTATAACGGCTCCACGATATCCCGCTTCCCGATGAGCACCTGGCGGCTGCTTCCTCCCTACGACGACGGCGAGACGGCCTGCGCATTCGGCTCACTCGATGCTGTCTTCGCCCTGCGCGGCGAAAATGTTTCGCGGGACCCGCAAAGCGAAACGATCCGCGTCGGCATCGGCGGCGCGGTTTATTACGTCAAGCGTTACCGCCGCGCCGGCAAGAATCCGTTGCGGCGCTGGCTGCTGCGACCACGGGTGCAGGCCGAGTGGGAAAACCTTCTCGCCTTCGCTTCCTGGGGCATCGCCTGCCCTCCCGTGGCCGGCTACGGGCTGGAGCGCCGGGCGGGCTTTTTCGTGCGCGGCGCGCTGATTACCCGCGAGCAGGCCGACACCATCGACCTCGCCCGGCTGGCGTGCGAGCGCGATCCCCGCCTGCGCGAACGCGCATGGCTTGCCGCAATCATCCCGCAGGCCGCGCAAACCGCCCGCACGATCCATGAGCACGGCTTCACCCACAACGATTTCAAGTGGCGCAACCTGCTCGTCGACGGCACGCCCACGCTTTACCTGATCGACTGCCCCTGCGGGGAACACTGGCCGGAGCCATTCCTGCGCTATCGCATCATCAAGGATCTGGCCTGCCTCGACAAAGTCGCCAAGTACCAGCTTTCCCGCACCTGGCGGCTGCGCTTTTTTCTCGCCTATACCGGAAAATCCCGGCTCGCCGCCGCCGACAAGCGCATGATCCGGCGCATCCTGCGATTTTTCGAGGGGCGGGAATGAACGGCGCGCTCCGGGAAGTCTCCGGGCAAGCCCCCATCCTGACCGCCGCCGAACTGGCCGCCGCCCGCCGCGATTTGCCTTTCCCCTGCGCGCTGCGACTCGACGACGGCAGCCATCTCGGCCTCTTGCGTCCGTTGCGCGTATTGCCGGGCAAGCGCATCGTCGGAGAAGGACTCTGGAACGAACGGCGGGTATTGGCAAAGCTTTTCATCTCATCCGGCAGCGCCCGCCACTGGCGGCGCGAACGCGACGGCCTCGCTTTGCTGACGGCGGCGGGCATCCCGACTACGCCGATACTTGCCGCGGGCGCGCTCGCGGGGGGCGGCCACTATCTGCTCACCGCCTTCCTGCCCGATGCGCGCAGCCTCGCCAGCGAACTGGAGAACGGCGGCGATACGCGCGCGCGGCTGGAAGCCGTCTGCGCACGGCTCGGCCAACTCCACGCCCACGGCCTCGTCCATGGCGACCCGCACCCCGGCAACTTTCTTTTCGATGTGGATGAGCCGCTGGTCATCGACGGCGATGCCGTACAGCGCCGCGCCGCGCCCCTGCCCGGCCCCGATGCCGACGCCGGGCTTGCGCAACTTCTCGCCGGACTGCCGCCGGAAAAGACGCTCGATACGCTGATTGCCGCCTACCGGACGGGCAATCCCCGCCATGCGCCCTCGTCCGCCGCGCTATGGGCGCGAATCGACAGATACCGCCGCGAACGGCTCATGGATTACCTGAGCAAGACCGTGCGCCCTTGTTCCTTGTTCGAGGTACGGCGAACCGTCCGCCGTTTCACCGTCGTGGCCAGGGCCGATGCCGCCGCGCTCGCGCCCCTGCTCGCCGGCCCCGACCGGGCGATGGCCTCCGGCATCTCGCTCAAGAAAGGCTGTACCGCCACCGTCGCCCGCGTCGAAATCGATGGCCGGATACTGACCGTCAAACGCTACAACATCAAAAACGCAGCGCACGCGCTCTCGCGGGCATGGCGTCCGAGCCGCGCGTGGCACTCATGGCGCGAGGGACACCGCCTGCATTTCCTCGGTATTGCAACTCCGATGCCGCGCGCGCTGATCGAGGAACGCCTCGGCCCCATGCGCCGCCACGCCTGGCTGGTCACCGACTACCACAGCGGACGCAACCTACTCGAACATCTTGCCCCCCATGTCGACGCCGCCGCGCCGCCGCCCGCCGAAAGCGAAGCCCTGACGCGGTTCTTCACCACGCTGCACGCACACCGCATCGCCCACGGCGATCTCAAGGCCAACAACCTGCTCTGGGATGAAGCGCAAGGCATCGTCGTCATCGACCTCGATGCCATGACCCAATACACCCGCGCCGCCGCCCATGCGCGCGCCTGGCGGCGCGACCGCGCGCGGTTGCTGGCCAACTGGCCGGCGGACAGCGGACTGCATCGCTGGCTGGACGAGCATCTGCCGCCCGCTTTCCAACGGCATTTCCTTGCCGCATGACGAACCGGAAACATCGACCCTGTCCGGCCCTGTCGCAACTGAACGCGCCGCCTTTGAAACCGGCTTCAATCCGGGCCATGCAATTCACCGCGCGGACGCACCACCTCGCCCACCACGATCAGGGCGGGAGGCGCGATGCCCGCCTCCCGCAGACGCATGGGAAACTCATCCAGCCGGCTGAAAAGCGCGTTCTGGGTGTTCAGGGTAGCCTGCCGCACGACGGCGACGGGCGTGTCGGCGGGCAGGCCGTGCGCCATGAGTCGACGGCTGATTTCCCCGGCGGCGGCGACCCCCATGTAAAACACGACGGTCTGGCAAGGCCGCGCGAGCGCGGGCCAGTCGAGATCGATGCCGCCGTTCTTGAGGTGCCCGGTCGCCAGGGTCAGCATCCGGGCATGATCGCGGTGCGTGAGAGGAAAACCCGCATAAGCGGCGCAGCCGGACGCCGCGGTGATGCCGGGTACGATCCCGGACGGGATTCCCGCCGCCGACAGGGCTTCAAGTTCTTCGCCGCCGCGCCCGAAGATGAACGGATCGCCGCCTTTCAGGCGCACGACCATCGAATGCCGCTTCGCCAGCGCCGCCAGCATGGCATTGATTTGCGCTTGCGGCAGGGTGTGGCGCGAGGCTTCCTTGCCCGCATAGACGATTTCCGTCCCAGGCCGCGCAAGGGCAAGGATGCCTTCTCCGACGAGGTGATCGTAGACGATGGCATCCGCCTGGGAAATCAGGCGCGCGGCCTTGAGCGTGAGCAATTCCGGATCGCCCGGCCCGGCGCCGACCAGCCAGACTTTGCCGGGGAGTCCGGTGCGGGAAGCTTCGGAGGGCGTATCCGCCTGGACGGCGGCATGGGCGGCAATAGCCGCGATCACTTCGGGAGCCTCGCCGGCAACCGCGGCAAGACGCAGGGCGCAGTCCGGGTAGCGGCGGCGCAGTGCATCGAGCCTTTCGGGAAAACCGTTCTTGAGATGTCCGCCCTGGGCGAGAAAAACCGGCACGACATCGATCCGCGCCATGCCGCGCCCGGCCAACATGGAAACGGCTTCCTCCAGCGTCGGCGGCATGAAGGTCAGGAAGGCCGTCTCGACCGCGAGCGATGGCCGCTCGCGCGCCAGGATTTCCCGTACTTTCACGAGCGGCCCGGCCCAGGCGGGGTCGCGCGCGCCATGGCCGAGAAGAATGACGGCATTCATGCGCCTGCTCCGGCATGGGCGCGCAGCAAATGTTCGAGTATCCGCGCCGCGATGAAAAGGCCGATGCAGGCCGTCATCGCCATGCTCGATCCATAGCCAGCGCACGACAGGCCCTGCGGCGCGCCGCTGGCGCACGCCGCCGGACGCCGCATGGGTTCGTCCGAATACACGGCCTCGATGCCGAAGTTCTTGCCGGGTTCGCGCGAAAACCCATGCTCGCGGCGCAGGCGCGCCCGCACCCTGGACAACAGCAGGTCTTGTTCGGTATGCGCCAAATCGCCGACCCGTATCCGCCGCGGGTCCGTCTTGCCGCCCGCGCCGCCCGCCATCAGCAGGGGCAGGCGATGCCGTTTGCAGTAAACGGCGATGGCGATCTTGGCGCGCACATTGTCGATGGCGTCGGCCACCGCGTCGACATCGCACAGCAAGGCGGCGGTATTTTCGGGGGTGAGAAAGTCTTCCACCTTGTCCACCCGGCAATGCGGGTTGATGTCTTGTATCCGCGCCGCCATCGCGTCCACCTTGGCTTGCCCGAGGGTGGCATCGAGGGCATGGATCTGACGATTGATATTGGATTCGGCGATATTGTCGAGGTCGACCAGCTTCAGCCCGCCGATCCCGCTGCGCGCCAATGCTTCGGCCACCCAGGAACCCACGCCGCCGATGCCGATCACGCCGACCCGCGCAGCCGACAGGCGAACGAGCGCGCCCGCGCCGTAAAGCCGGTCGATGCCGCCGAAACGGCGCGCGGAACCGGCATCGCCGGAAACGGGAAAAACGGGGAAGGCGTCGGACACGATGTTCGGGCGGATGGAAAACAGGACGCGATCTTACCCCGATCGATCGCCGCCGTTTCCTGACGAGGCGTCAGTTGGCCCGGCCAAGGCTGCCCGACAGCTGGAGATGTCGGTCAAGACCCTTGGCAACTGATTTCTTGTAGTTCTTGCCGGGGGAGGGTGGCGGATCGGCTATGGCGCTTTGCCTTCGAGCAAATAAAAATGGCGCGGGAGACTCCCCCGCGCCATTTGCGTAAAACCCGGGCCGTCCGTCAGCCCTGCGGCGACCTGCGACCGCCAGCCAGCAATTCCGGACGTTCCTCCAGCCACAGGCGTACTCTCTGGGCATCGACGACGCGCATGTTGCGGCCATTTGAATCCATCAGCACGATCGACAGGGGCTGTCCGCCCATCCACGCCTGCATCACCAGGCAGCGCCCGGCTTCGCTGATGTAGCCGGTCTTGGAAACGCCGATGTTCCAGTCCGGATTCCTGACCAGCCCATTGGTGTTGCGGAAAAGCTTCACTTGGCCATCGACATGGACATAACGCTCGATAGTGGTGGTGAACTCGCGGATCAGCGGATAACGGGCCGCCGCGATCACCAGCCGGGAAAGATCATGCGCACTGGAAACGTTGCGGGGGGTCAGGCCGGTGCTGTCGTAAAAACGGGTATTGCTCATGCCAAGCAAACGGGCCTGGACGTTCATTGCTTCCACGAAAGCGGCCCGCCCGCCCGGATAGTTGCGCGCCAGCGCCGAAGCGGCGCGGTTTTCCGAAGACATCAACGCCAGTTGCAGCATTTCCTCGCGCGTCAGGCGGGTTCCCAATCCAAGTCGGGAACTGGTGCCTTTCAGGTAGTCGATGTCTTCTTCGGTGATGGAGAGCATTTCGTCCAGGCCGCTCCGCGATTCGAGCACTACTATCGCTGTCATGAGCTTGGTGATCGAGGCAATCGGCACTACCTTGTGCGCGCCCCTCTGGAGCAGCACCTCGCCCGTATTCTGGTTGACGACGTAGAACGCAGAGGAACTCAACAAGGGCTGGCCGAAACCATCCAGCCTCAGCGTAAGCGGTTCTTCCACGGTATGGACTCGGGCGGCCTGCCTCCTGGCCGCGGCCAGCCTCCCCGCAAGCACGCGCTTGCCGCGCGCCGTCAGCTTGGCGGCATTCCGTCCGGCGCGCGCAACCTTGACCGATTTCTTGCTGGAAGACGCTTTTTTCTTGGCCAGAGCCGTTGGAGCGGGCTTGCAGGCTTTCGCTCTCGCCGCCCCGGCGCATTTGGCGGGGGCGGCCACGGCAGGCTCGGCTCCCGTCAGGGAAAGCGCCAGCGCCACCGTGGCGGCAAACAGAATGCGATATTTCATGATCGCCTCTCTAAGTCAGGGGAGTCCCGGATACAGATTGGAAAAACAGCGGGGTATCGCGACACTCTATAAAACATTTTCATAGAAAAATACATCTTCATCTTAGCATCTTTCGGCCTGGATTACAGGGAAAGTCCATCAAAAATCACAATGCCCGCAATCCGTTGCAAGCGCGCAACGGCGTTGCTCGCCGCCGATCCCGTTTCATTCGGCCCGGTTCCCCGCCTCGACCACGGTCAGCGCGGTCATGTTGATGATTCTGCGCACTGTTGCCGAAGGCGAAAGCACATGCACGGGCCTGGCCGCGCCAAGCAGGATCGGCCCTACCGTCACGCCTCCGCCCGCCGCGGTCTTCAGCAGATTGAAGGCGATATTGGCAGCGTCCAGCGTCGGAAAGATCAGCAGGTTGGCTTCTTCGCGCAGATTGGCATTCGGGAACAGATGTTGCCGCAGGCGAACGTCAAGCGCCGAATCGCCCTGCATTTCGCCTTCGATCTGCAAACCGGGCTGGCGCTCCCGAATCAGTCGCAAGGCTGTCCGCATTTTCAGCGCGGACGGCGTGTCCGCCGAACCGAAGGAAGAATGCGACAACAGGGCGACCCTCGGCTCGAACCCGAAGCGGCGCACTTCTTCGGCGGCCAACATGGTCATTTCGACGATCTGTTCGGATGTCGGATCGTAGTTGACGCTGGTATCCGCAAGAAACAGCGTCCGTCCGGGCACGTTCAGCACATTGACCGTGTAGTAGTGGTTTATGCCGGGACGCCGGCCCACCGTGGCCTCGACATTGGCGAGGTGCTTGCGATGCACGCCGTCGGTCCCGCAGATGAGGCCATCGGTATAACCCAGTACGAGCAGCAGCGCACCGATCAGGGTGGGATTGCGGCGCAGCCGTTTTTGCGCTTCGTCCATCGTGACGCCGCGCCGCGCCATGAGACTGTGGTAACGCGCCCACATTTCGTCGAAATACGGGTTGTGCCCCGGATCGATGACTTCGTATTGCACGCCGGGGTTCATACGCAGGCCGAGGCGGTCTATCGCGCCGATGATCGCTTCCGAGCGCCCGACCAGGATCGGCCAGGCCATGCCCTCGTCGATCACGGTGCGCACCGCCCGCAGCACTCTTTCGGATTCGCCCTCGGCGAAGACGATGCGTTGCGGTTCGTTGCGGGCGGCGGCAAATACCGGCTTCATCAACATGCCGGAATGCCAGACGAGATTGTTGAGCTGGCCGCGATAGGCGTCCCAATCGGTAATGGGCCGCGTCGCCACGCCCGAGGCGATCGCCGCTTCGGCCACTGCCGGCGCGATCTTGACGATGAGCCGGGGATCGAACGGACGCGGAATGATGTAGTCGGCCCCAAAGCCGCTCACCTTCTCGCCGTAAGCGGAGGCAACGATGTCGCTTTGTTCGGCGCGCGCCAGTTCGGCGATCGCCCGCACCGCCGCGAGCTTCATCTCGTCGGTGATGGTGGTCGCGCCCACGTCCAGAGCGCCCCTGAAGATGAAGGGAAAACACAGCACGTTGTTGACCTGGTTCGGATAATCCGAGCGGCCCGTGGCGATGATGGCGTCCTCGCGCACCCGCCGCACCTCGCCAGGCATGATTTCCGGCACCGGATTGGCCAGGGCCAACACGAGCGGCCTGGCCGCCATTTTCGCCACCATTTCGCCCTTGAGCACGCCGCCGGCCGACAGCCCCAAAAAGATATCGGCGCCCTCGATGACTTCATCGAGGCGGCGCGCGGCGGTTTTCTTGGCGTAACGCGCCTTGATCGGGTCCATCAGCGCCGTGCGCCCTTCATAGACCACGCCTTCGATATCCGTCACCCAGATGTTTTCCACCGGAATGCCAAGCATCGCCAGCAAATCGAGACAGGCCAATGCCGCGGCGCCCGCGCCCGAAGTGACGAGCTTGACCTTCTTCAGATCCTTGCCCTGCATTTGCAGGCCGTTGAGGACGGCTGCGCCGACCACGATCGCGGTGCCATGCTGGTCGTCGTGGAAGACGGGGATTTTCATGCGCTCGCGCAGCTTCTTCTCGATCTGGAAACACTCGGGCGCCTTGATGTCTTCGAGGTTGATGCCGCCGAAGGTCGGCTCCAGCGCGGCGATCATGTCGACCAGGCGGTCGGGGTCGGACTCATTGATTTCGAGGTCGAACACATCGATGTCCGCAAACTTCTTGAACAAGACCCCCTTCCCTTCCATGACCGGCTTGGCGGCGAGCGCGCCGATATTGCCCAGGCCGAGCACGGCGCTGCCATTGGTGATGACGCCGATCAAATTGCCGCGCGACGTGAGGCTGGCCGCCTCGCCCGGATCGGCCACGATCGCATCGCAGGCGGCTCCCACGCCGGGTGAATAGGCCAGCGACAGGTCGCGCTGGTTGGTCAGCGCCTTGGTCGGCGTTACCGCAATCTTGCCGGGCCGCGGGTTGCGGTGATAGTCGAGCGCCGCGATACGTATCAGTTCGTCCATGGGGGCTGCGTCCCTTGTTCGTGACAGGCAGCAAAAGACTTCGGGCTGCCGGGCCGAGCCGGTATTGTACGGGAGAGGGAAAACCGTCCGCCAATCGCCACGCGCCCGCAGGCGAAGGCATCCGCGCGATGGCGGCCCGCCCCGCGAACTAAACCGCGCCCGCCTTGCGCCCGGCGGCAGTCAGGCGCTGCTTCATCGTCATGACTCTATTGGCATACGCCGCGCCGGGATCGTCCAGCGCGCCGCCGTAATATTGCAAAGCCGTCTGCAAGCTGCCATAACGGCGCAAGCCCTCGCGCAATACCTGCGCACCGACCCGTACATTGCGCTCGGGATCGAAAAGCGCGTCCTTGCCCGCATCCCTGCCGATCTTGTCCATGTGGTAGCGCGGGATCACCTGCATCAAACCCTGCGCGCCCACCGGGCTTTCGGCAAACGGATTGAAACTCGACTCCACCGCCATCATCGCCACCAGCAGCATGGGATCGACGCCGAAACGCCGTCCCGAGTCTTCGGCAGCGCGCAAGGCGGGTTCGATCGCCACCGCCGACACCTTGTAGCGCCGCGACAACCAGTCGCCTGCCTGCATCATCTCGCGCGAGAGCGCCCGCGCCTCGTCCATAGCCACCGGTACGGCGTCCGTTGCGGCCACTGGCCGCTCGAAGCCGCCGGCAAAGTAAAACAGCGCCGCCATGCCCGCGGCCAGCAAGCCGGCATGGCCGAACCGCCATAACCGCCGCGCCATGCGGACGGCGCGGCTGGAAAAACTTTCGATCAAAACGAAATCCTCCTTCGCACAAACACAACATCCGGCGCAAACACGAGCCGCCGGAACACAGGGCAGGCATGCAGAAGCATACCAGATGATGTTGCACCGCAACAAAAGTCTGTCTCGACGCCCGGATTGACATGGCGCGGCATAAAAGATTCCCGGATTTTGCGAAAACATCGCAAATCGAACACCCATGCCCGGCGCGGCGCGGCTTATCCCATTCGGCGCCCCGGCTGGACGCCAAGCCGCGCCCAGTCGAAAAACGGCCCCGGATCGGTCTTGCGGCCCGGCGCGATGTCGGAATGCCCGGCGATGTCGCACCCCGGATAACGCCGAGCGAGCCGCCGCAGGAGGGCCGCCAGCGCCGCATACTGCCGTTCCTCGAAAGGCAGCGTATCGCAGCCTTCAAGCTCGATGCCCAACGAAAAATCGTTGCAGCGTTCACGCCCCCGCCATATCGACGCTCCGGCATGCCAGGCGCGGTTTTCGACGGAAACGAACTGGATCAGTTCGCCGTCGCGGCGGATGAAAAAATGCGACGACACGCGCAGCCGATGGATACTCGCGTAATAAGGATGGGCCGCCGGGTCGAGGCGATTGGTGAAAAGCTCGATCACCCCGGAACCGCCGAATTCGTCCGGCGGCAGGCTGATGTTGTGGATCACGACCAGACTGACGCGCCCGCCCTCGGGACGGGCATCGAAGTTGGGCGAATCTATCCTTTTCGCGCCGCGCAACCAGCCTTTCCCCATTTCATCCTCCATCCGGCCCTGTCCGGAACCGTCGTTTTGCCCACATGCGCGAACGCGCTTCCACCCGCGCCAGGCAGGCTGGAAAAAACCGGAAGAAACCGCACGGACGCGCCCGTCAATCCGCTTCCGGCGCATCCACGGCACCGGCGGACATTTCCAGCGCGCCGCCTTCCTCCCCTCGGCCATCGGGCCGCACCGCTTCGATGCGCTGGAAGCGGGCGCTGATCTTGCGGCTGGAGATATGGACTTCCGCCACGTCCTTGCCCGCCTGCTCGATGTGGCGGGCGAGCGCGCCCATGCGCGCCTCGAAACGCTGGAAGTCCTGCGCCAGCTTCGCCAGTTCGCTCTGGATCACGTGAATGTGACGCCGGGTCTCGACATCCTTCAACACCGCGCGCGCCGTGTTCAATACCGCCATCAGCGTGGTGGGCGAGACGATCCACACCCGCCGCGACTGGGCATATGCGACGACCTCGGGGTGCGATCCGTGCAATTCGGCGAACACCGCTTCGGCGGGCAGGAACATCACCGCGCCGTCGGCGGTGACGCCGGGCAGGATGTATTTGTCGGCAATCGCATCGACGTGGCGGCGCACATCGGCGCGAAAAGCCGTCAGGGCGGCCTTCCGCTCGGACTGAGACAAGGCGTCGTCGAACATGCGGCGGTAATTTTCGAGCGGGAATTTGGCGTCTATCGCCACTCGGCCCGTGGGCGGCGGCAGTTCGAGCAGGCAATCGACGCGCGTGCCGTTGGGCAACGATGCCTGGAACGCGCAAACGTCCGGCGGCAGCGCGTTGCGCACCAACGCTTCGAGTTGCACTTCGCCGAATGCGCCGCGCGACCGCTTGTCGCCCAGAAGCTCCTGGAGGCTCACCACGCTGGCGCCGAGGCCGTCGATCCGTTTTTGCGCCTCGTCGATCGTCGCCAGCCGCGCCATGACACTAGCAAACGTCTCGCCCGTCTTGCGCAGACCTTCGTCGAGCCGGGTATTGACCTGTCCGGACAACGTGCGCAACTGCCCTTCCACGCCCTGGGTCAAGGTTTCGATCGAGCGGGACAACTGCATCGAGGCCGCCGCCAGGCCGCTCTGGAGCGCCTCGCGGTCGGCGCGCGCGTGCTCGCCGATGCGGTCGGTCTGCCGATCCAGCCCGGCGTGGAGATCGCGCAGTATTTCGCGGTGGTGGTCGAGCGCATTGCGGTCGAGCGCCTCGTTGAAACGTTCCAGCAGGCGGCGCTCGCGCCTGCCCGCGCCCGTGGCCAGCCAGAGCAGCAGCACGGCGACGGCCGACAACAAACCGAGCGCCGCGAAAATCGGAGGAGATTGCAAAAGTTCGTTCATGCGCGCCGTTCCGGCGGGTTTTGCCAAAATTCCGTCTCGCCGCCCCTGGGCAGCAGGCGGCGGACAAGCTCTGTCCAATAAGCCGCGCCGACGGGAAGGATTTCGTCGTTGAAATCGTAGGACGCATTATGCAATGCAACACTGCCGCGGCGCTCGCATCCGGCAAGCGCGCTGTCGCCCTCATCCCCGGCATCGGCTGCGACGCCGTTGCCGATCCACACGTAAGCCCCCGGTTTATGCAACAAGTAATAAGCGAAATCTTCCGCGCCCATGCTCGGACGCTCGCCGATGCGGACATTTTCGCGCCCGGCGACCGCGGAGGCGGCTTCCGCGCAGTGCGCGGCCTCGGCGGCAGTATTGATCGTCGGCGGATAGCCGCCGGGGAGCGGGTCGAAGACGATTTTCACACCGAACGCCTCGCCCGTTCCCGCGCACAGACCGCGCAGCCGGTCGAGCGCCTTTTCGCGTACCGCCGCCGAAAAACTGCGCAACGTGCCGGAGAGTTCCGCGCGCCCCGGCAGCGCGTTGAAAGTCTCTCCGGCATGAAAGCAGGTCACCGACACCACGGCGGCATCGAGCGGGTCGAGCGAGCGCGCCACGATGCTTTGCGCCGCCTGTACCAGAGCCGCCCCCGCAAGCACGGGATCGGCGGCCAGATGCGGCATCGCCGCGTGACCGCCCACGCCTTCGATATGAATGTCGAAGCGGTCGGCGCCCGCCATCACCGGCCCCGAATGCACCGCAAAATGCCCGGCGGGAAGACCCGGCCAGTTGTGCATGCCGTATACCGCTTCCATCGGAAAGCGCGCGAACAGGCCGTCTTCGATCATCGCCCGCCCGCCGCCCGCGCCCTCCTCACCCGGCTGGAAGATCAAATGAACCGTGCCGTCGAAATCGCGCCTTTCGGCAAGCAACCTTGCCGCGCCCAGCAGCATCGCGGTATGGCCGTCGTGGCCGCAGCCATGCATGCGGCCTTCGTGCAGCGAGCGGTGCGCGAAGCGATTGGTCTCGGCAATCGGCAGCGCATCCATATCCGCCCGCAGGCCGATCGCCCGCCCGCCGCTGCCGGCGCGGATCGTGCCGACGACGCCAGTACCGCCAAGGCCGCTGCAGGTTTCGATTCCCCATGCGCCCAACCGCCCGGATACCGCGTCCGCGGTGCGCGTCTCGGCGAAAGCCAGTTCGGGCCAGGCATGGAGATCGCGGCGGAGGGTTTGCAGAACCGCGCGAATCTGGCGGGCGGAATCGAGAGGCGTCATGAAACGGCGGAACAAGGGACACGAGGGGCGTCAGTGTAGACCGGCTGCGCCTTTTGTTGGCGCAAAGACGAGGAAAGGATGCGGCCAAATCGTTGCATCTAGCATAGTACCGATAGACATATGGAAATCAGAAAACCGACCGCTTTCGGCAAGTAACGTGCGCGGATAATGCGCCATCCGGTACTGTATTGGCGTTTCCTCATCGGAAACCGATTTGAAACATGAGCAATCCGCAATTCGATTACGTCATCGTCGGCGCGGGCAGCGCGGGCTGCGTGCTGGCCAATCGCCTGACGGCTTCCGGCCAATACCGGGTCGCGCTGATCGAAGCGGGCGGCGCGGGAAGACATCCGTTCTTTCATATTCCCGTGGGTTACGTCTGGAATCGCGCCCATCCGCGCGGCAACTGGCTTTATTACACGGAAGCGGAGGCTTCCAGCGGCAATCGCAGAATCCTCTGGCCGCGCGGAAAGGTGTTGGGCGGCTCCTCGGCGATCAATGGCTTGCTCTATGTTCGCGGGCAGGCGCGCGATTACGACGAATGGCGCGACATGGGCAATCCCGGCTGGGGTTACGAGGATGTGCTGCCTTATTTCCGCAAGGCGGAGGATCAGGCGCGCGGGCCGGACGCATGGCACGGCATCGACGGGCCGTTGGCGGTCACGGATTTGTCCGACCGCCATCCGCTTGCCGATGCGTTCCTGAAAGCTTCGGCGGAAGCGGGGTTTCCGTTGCGCAACGATTTCAACCAGGCCGAACAGGCGGGCGTCGGTTATTTCCAGCAGACGGTGAAGAACGGTATCCGCTGGAGTACGGCGAATGCTTATCTGAAACCGGCGCGCAAACGTCCGAATCTTGCCGTGTTCACTCGCGCTCATGCGCTGAAACTCGCTTTCGACGGCCAGCGGGCGGCGGGCGTCCTCATCCGCCATCGGGGAAAAGATGTGACGCTCATGGCGGCGCGAGAGCTTATCGTCAGCGCCGGCGCGGTCGGCACGCCCGCTTTTTTGCAGCATTCCGGCATCGGCGAGGCCGAACGCCTGCAAAAACTGGGCATTGCCATGCACGCCAACCTGCCCGGCGTCGGCTGCGGTTTGCAGGATCACTATATGGTGAGTCTCACTTGGCGCGTGAAAGGCGTCGAGACGTTCAACGAAAGCGCGCGCGGCCTGAAGGCAGCGCGCGAAGCGTTGCGCTATGCTTTCCAGCGGCGCGGCCTGCTCACCGCGAGCGCCTCGCAGGTCAATGCTTTTTTGCCCACGGCGAAGAATCCGGAGCATCCCGACATCCAGTTCCACGTGATGATGGGTACTTTCAATTTCGAGACGGGCGCGATCGACCGCGCGCCGGGCATGACTTGCGGCGTCTGCCAGTTGCGGCCCGAGAGCCGGGGCGAAATCTTCATCGACACAGCCGATCCGTTCGTCCATCCCAGGATTCGCCCCAACTATCTCAGCGCGCCGAACGATGCCGCCGCATTGCTCGAAGGTTTGCGCCTTGCCCGCAAGGCCGCCGAGCAGACGTCGCTCGCCCGCTGTCTCGCCGAAGAAATCCTGCCCGGCGCGAAAGCGGAAAATGACGACGCGCTCCTCGCGTTCGCCCGCAATACAGGCAAGACGCTTTATCATCCGGCGAGCACTTGCAAAATGGGCGCGGGCGCGGACGCCGTGGTCGATAGCCAATTGCGCGTACACGGTGTTCCCGGCCTGCGCGTGGTCGACGCTTCCATCATGCCGACGCTGGTTTCCGGCAACACCAATGCGCCAACCATCATGATCGCGGAGAAAGCGGCGGCGTTGATCCTGGGCCGGTGACCGGGGCGATCGCATCGATCCGGCTGAAGGCCCCTCTGCGCGTCCGTCAGCTTTTCATGGTGTGAGCGCCGTGCACATGGCCGGTCTTGCCCGTGAGCGACTCGCCCTCCCGGCAAGCCGAAAGGCCGTTCAGGATGCCGCATTGGCTGGATTCCCGCGCCTCGCCGCAGGTTTTTCGCAAGGTTTTGAGTTGGCGTTCGAGGTTTTTCAGTTCCCTGATGCGTACGCTGACGTGGCCGATGTGTTCGTCGATCAGCGTATTGACCTGCGCGCAGTTTTCGCTCGGCGAGTCCTTGAAGCGCAGAAGAAGCCGGATCTCGTCCAGGGTCATGTCCAGCCCCCGGCAGTGGCGGATGAAGATGAGGCGGTCGCGTTGCGCTTCGCCATAAATACGGTAGTTGCTTTCCGTGCGGGCCGCGTCCGGCAGCAGACCCGCGCGTTCGTAGTAGCGGATCGTCTCTACCGGGGTGTTGGCGGCCTTGGCCAGTTCGCCGATTTTCACGTTCATGCCTCCATGCCGGTCATGGTTCCATTGTAGAGGCTTGACACTATAGCGGCTACAGGGTTTTCAATGCCGGTCACGAGGAGAGAAAACCATGGATCAGCCGAACCCGTTTCAAGAGGCGGAGACACATGCACCCTGCGGCTGCGGGGCTTGCGCGGCGGCAGCGGACGCGGGGCCGGCGGTTCCGGGCGGCATGCGCCGTTTTCGCATCGCCGATATGGATTGTGCCGCGGAGGAAGCGGAAATCCGCCATGCCCTGGCCGGGGTGGAAGGCATTCGCGGTTTGCGGTTCGATCTGGGCGCGCGTGTGTTGTCGATTTCGGCGGATGAAACGGTTTTGCCGCAGGCTCTGGCGGCGATCGGCAAGGCGGGCTTCAAGCCCGAGGCGCTCGGGGATGCCGTTTCACCGCCGCCGCCGAGGACGCCCTGGGGCAGGTTGATTGCCGCTTTGGGCCTGGCGCTGGCCGCCGAAGGGCTGGACTTCGCGTTTGCGGATGCCGGAGCGGCGAAAGCGGCCAGCCTGGCGCTGGCGGCGCTGGCCGTTGGGCTGGCGGGCATTTCGGTCTATATGAAGGGGATCGCCGCGCTTCGGCAAGGACGGCTGAATATCAACGGTTTGATGGCGGTTGCCGTGACCGGCGCTTTCCTGATCGGGCAATGGCCGGAAGCCGCGATGGTGATGGCTTTGTATGCGATTGCCGAGGCTATTGAAGCGCGCGCCATGGATCGCACCCGCAATGCCATCGGAAGCCTGCTGGCGATGGCGCCGACGCGCGCGGAGGTGCGCGTCGGCGACGGTCGCTGGGAGCGCGTGGCGGTGGAAACGGTAGCGGTCGATGCGACGGTGCGAGTCGGGCCGGGAGAGCGCGTTCCGCTGGACGGGGTGGTGATACGGGGACAGGGCGCGGTCGACCAGTCGCCGGTGACGGGGGAAAGCCTGCCCGCCGAAAAGGGGCCGGGCGATACGCTGTACGCGGGGACGATCAATCAGGCGGCGGCGCTGGAGATGCGCGTCACGGCCACGGCCTCGGACAGCGCCCTGGCGCGCATTATCCGCACAGTGGAGGAAGCTCAGTCGGCGCGCGCGCCCATGCAGCGTTTCGTGGATCGTTTTGCCGCGATCTACACTCCGGCGATATTCGCGCTGGCGCTCGCGGTGGCGCTGGCCGCGCCGTGGCTGTCGGACTGGAGCCGGGGGCAGGCGTTTTACAAGGCGCTGGTGTTGCTGGTGATCGCCTGTCCGTGCGCACTGGTGATCTCGACGCCCGTGACGGTCGTGAGCGGCCTTGCCGCCGGAGCGCGGCGAGGCATTCTCATCAAGGGCGGCGCGTATCTGGAGAGCGCGCGCAGGATCAAGGCCATCGCACTGGATAAAACCGGCACGATCACCACGGGCAAGCCCGTGCTGGCGGCGTTCGAGCCGCTGGATGCGGATGTCGACCGGGAGACGTTGAAGGTATTCGCCAAGAGTCTCGCGGCGCGCTCGGATCATCCGGTTTCGCGGGCCATTGCCGAGGGGCTGCCAGCGGCGGCGCGGGAGGTTGGGGAATTTCACGCAATGCCGGGGCGGGGCGTCCGGGGAACGATCGACGGCCATTCCTTCGTTCTGGCGAGCCATCGCTGGATCGAGGATCGCGCCCAATGTACGCCGTCGCTCGAAAGCCATTTCAAAGACCATGAGGAAGCGGGCCGCAGCGTGACATTCCTGGCCGACGACCGGCGTGTACTGGCGATTTTCGCCGTTGCCGATGTCATCAAGCCCATGTGTGCGCAAGCCGTGGCCGAACTCAAGTCCCTGGGGGTGACGCCCGCGATGCTGACGGGCGATAACCCCGCCGCCGCGCGCACCGTGGCAGCGCAGGCGGGAATCGCCGAGGTGCGTTGCAACTTGTTGCCCGAGGACAAATTACGGGCGATCGACGAATTCCGCAGGCGCTTCGGCGTCACAGCGATGGCCGGCGACGGTATCAACGATGCACCGGCCCTGGCGCGGGCCGACATCGGTTTTGCGATGGGCGCGGCGGGCACGCATACCGCGATGGAAGCGGCGGACGTGGTGGTGATGAACGACGATTTGCGCCGCCTGCCCGAAGCGATCCGCCTTTCGCGGCGCACTTGCGCCCTGCTTCGGCAAAACATCGGCCTGGCGCTGGGGATCAAGCTGGCATTCCTGCTGCTGGCGATGTTCGGCAATGCCACTATGTGGATGGCCGTGTTCGCGGACATGGGCGCGTGTTTACTTGTCGTTTTCAATGGCTTGCGTCTTTTGCGGGGAGCGGGCGCCGGGATTTCCGGCGGGTGGCGAAGCGCATCCTTCGGCGCGTGAACAAGACCATCGCATGAACGCCCCGCTGCCGGTTACAGGGAATTTCCTCGCCCGGACTCTGGCGCGGACAAGGCCCATGCGCTAGGATGCGCGCATGCATGAAAAGACGCTGCCATGCCTTGGCCGTCGACGATGTTACGCATCATGCCGGAATCTTTGCCGGTTGCGCGATGCTTTCGCCAATCGCACCGTATAATGCCGCCCCATGAAACTCCTTTTAGACCTGCTCCCCGTCATTTTCTTTTTCGGCACTTACAAGATCGCGGGCATTTATCCGGACGAGTCGCTGGTTCTGGCCGCGAACTGGCTGGGCAACGATATTCCCGAGGGCCAGGCGCCGATCCTGATTGCCACTTTTGTCGCCATCGTCGCCACGGCGCTGCAAATCGCCATCGTCTGGCTCAAGCATCGCAAGGTCGACCGCATGCTGTGGGTGAGCCTGATCGTCATCACCATTTTCGGCGGCTTGACGCTCGTATTCCGCAATGAGATATTTATCCAGTGGAAATTCTCGGTGTTCTACTGGCTGCTCGGCTTGGCGCTGCTGGGGTCGCACGCGCTTTTCCGCCGCAATCTCATCAAGCGCATGCTCGAAGCCCAGATCAGCCTGCCCGAACCGGTCTGGTCGCGCCTCAATCTGGCTTGGGTCTTGTTTTTTATCTTGCTGGGCATGCTCAATCTTTACGTGGCCTACCACTTTTCGCAAAATGCTTGGATGAATTTCAAGCTTTTCGGCTGCACGGCCCTGATTCTCGTTTTTTCGCTCGCCCAGGGTCTTTATCTGTCGAAGCACCTGATCGACGACGGCAATGCCGTCAACAGCGATGCGACATCGAAACCGCTGCACTGAAGAAACCGCTGCACTGAACCAAACAAGGCCCGGCGCGGTCTTCAACGTTTCCCTAACGGCCATCGAGGCCATAACCTGCCAAAAGGAATTCCCATGAAACGACGACTCCCGAATCGACTGTCCGCCGTTCTCGCCACCGGTGCTTTCGCCCTGGCGGCCTGCGCCGGCGATAACGTGGCCACTCCCGGTTCCTCCACGGCCAAGCCTGAATCGGCGGCCAAACCCGCCGTCACCGTCAATGGCGTCGCCATTCCGGGCGACTACGCCGAAGCCCTGGTTGCCTCGTATCGCGCCCAAGGCGCGCCGGACGATGAAAACCTGAGGGAAAGCGTCCGGAAGGATCTCATCCGCCGCACGGTTCTCGAACAGGCCGCCATCAAGGCCGGCGTGGATAAGCGGCCCGAAATCAAGACCAAGCAGGATGTCGCCCGCCAGACCGTGCTGATTCAGGATTACCTGCAAGACTGGGCGAAGAACAATTCGCCGACCGAAGAAGAAATGAAGGAGGAATACGACGCGGTCAAGGTCCGCCTGGAGTCGAGCAAGGAATACCATGTGCGCCACATCCTGCTGAAAACCGAGGCGGATGCCAAGGCCGCGATCGCCCGGCTTGGCAAGGGAGCCAAGTTCGCGGAACTGGCGAAGCAGTCGCTCGATCAAGGTTCCAGGGACCGCGGCGGCGATCTCGGCTGGACCGATGCCGCCTCGTTCGTGCCGCCGTTCTCCGAGGCAATGACCGGCCTCGACAAGGGCAAGTACACCAGGACGCCCGTCCAGACCGAGTTCGGCTATCACGTCATCCTGCTGGAAGACTCGCGCAAGGTGCAAGTGCCGGCCTTTGAAGATGTCAAGGCGCAGTTGCAGCAAAGCCTGCAAAGCAAGAAGCTGCAAAGCTACATCGAGCAATTGGAACAAACCGCCGAAGTGAAATAAGACGGCGGCCCTTTCCCCGTTTCGCCACGGGGAAGACGCCATGCAGGAGAGGCGGGTGGATCGCTCCACCCGCCTCTCTCGTTTTTCGGCGGCGGCGCTTGTCCGCCGAAGAAGACAAGCGCCGCCTTTGCCGGTCAGAACAACGGTTCGTCGAGCGCGAGCACCGATGGGCCGCCCTGGGTGATTTCCGCCGCCAGTCCACCGGCCTGCACCAGCCAATGCTGCGCAAAATAACGCGCCGTCGCCAGCTTGGCCTTGTAATAGCCGTCGGTCGCGCCCGCGCCGAGCCTGGCTTGCGCGATCTGCGCGGACTTGGCGAGCAGCCAGCCGCCGACCACGATGCCGGTGAGCTTGAGGTAGGGCACGGAACCCGCATGCACGACCTGCGGCTCGCTGCCGTAGACGCCGATCAGCCATTCGGTGGTGGCGATCTGCGCCTTCACGGCTTCTTGCAGGAGTTTGCCGATATCGCCCAGTCCCGCGTCGCCCGCGAGTTTGCCGGCGTAGGCGGCGATGTCCTTGTACAGACCGCGGGCGGTGAAACCGACATTACCCGCTTCGTCCTTTTCGCGCGCGGTCTTGCGGCCTACCAGGTCGTTGGCCTGGATGGCGGTAGTGCCTTCGTAGATCGCGGTGATACGGGCGTCGCGCAGATATTGCGCCGCGCCGGTCTCCTCGATGAAACCGGTGCCGCCATGCACCTGGATGCCCTCGGAAGCGATGTCGATGCCGCCTTCGGTGCTCCAGCCCTTGACTACCGGGGTGAGCAGTTCGACGTAGGACTGGCTTTGCTTCCTGACCGCCGTATCGGGGTGATGCGCGGCCTTGTCCATGTTGCCAGCGACGAAGTAGGCGATTGCGCGCATGGCTTCGGTGCGGGACTTCATGTCCATCAGGAGGCGGCGCACGTCCGGGTGATAGAGGATGGGCCGGGTTTCCTTGCTCTTGTCGCCGACGATCGCGCCCTGGATGCGTTCGCGGGCATAGGCCAGCGCGTGCTGGTAGGCGCGTTCGGCGACGCCGACGCCTTCCAGGCCGACATTGAGGCGCGCGTGGTTCATCATCGTGAACATGTAGGCGATGCCCTTGCCTTCCTGTCCGACCAGCCAGCCCTTGGCGCCGACCTTGTCGCCATAGGACATCACGGAAGTTGCGCTGCCATGGATGCCGAGCTTGTGTTCGAGGGCGGAGCAGACCAGGTCGTTGCGCTCGCCCAGGCTGCCGTCGTCATTGACGAAGTACTTGGGCACGATGAACAGCGAGATGCCCTTCAGGCCCGGATCGGAGTTGGGCAGGCGCGCGAGCACGAGGTGGATGATGTTCTCCGCCATGTCGTGTTCGCCCCAGGTGATGAAAATCTTGGTGCCGGTGACCCGGTAAGCGCCGTCGCCGCTGGGATCGGGCGCGGCCTTGGTACGGATGGCGGTCAGGTCGGAACCGGCTTGCGGCTCGGTCAGGTTCATGGTGCCCGACCAAGTGCCGTCGGCCATCTTGTGCAGGTATTTTTCCTTGAGTTCCTCGGAAGCGTGATGGCGAATGGCTTCGATCGCCCCCAGGGTGAGCATCGGGCAAAGCGCAAAGGCGATGCTTGCGGAACGCCACATTTCATTGACGGCGATATTGACGAGATGGGGCAAGCCCTGCCCGCCGTATTTGGGATTGACCGGCATGGCGTGCCAGCCGTTTTCGCAGAAAAGCTTATAAGCGTCCTTGTATTCCGGGATAGTGGTCACGACGCCGTTTTTCCAGACCGGGCCGTTCTTGTCGCCTTTGGGATTCAAGGGGTCGATCACTTCGGAAGCAAATTTGGCGGCCTCTTCCAGGATGGCGTCTACCGTGTCTGCGTCGATTTCCGCAAAATCGGGCAAGCCGAGAATTTCATTCAGACCGGCCACTTCGTTCAGAACAAAACGCATATCGGCAAGCGGTGCGTTGTATGTGCTCATTGAGAGTCTCCCTCCAATAGAGTCAAGGTGCGATGCCTATTTGTTCAACAAATAGCGGCGGTCATCGAAAGCCGCTACCCATTCCGGCCGGTATACCACCATCAACGTCACCAGCGCCCCGCTGAGCCAGGCTTCGGAAAAACCCATCATCAGCAGGTACGGCAGATAATCGTCGATCAGGAAACCCGGCTCGTATACGCCGGCAAACGCCATGACCGCACAGGCAATAACGCCCTGGAACACGAGGATCACAGCTGAACCGGCAAAACCGACGACGAAAACGAAAACGAAAAAATGTTCGGGTAGATGGCGCGCGACCCATCGCTGGATACCGTGCGCAACAAGCGCCGGCGCAACCGCCATCACCAGGAAATTAAGCGGCCACGCCTGCCAGTCCTGGACGCCGGTCAAGGTAATCGCGGTCAGCGCCAGCGCCATGGCAACCAGCGCCAGGCGCGCGCCGAGACACAGCACGGCGAGCATCGCCCCAAGCAAATGAAGATCGAGCCCCGGCTTGATGCCGGCGCGCATACTCCATGCCAGGGCGAGCGTCACCGCAAGACCAAGCAGCAGATTGAGTTGGGCCGGGTCTTTCAACCGCGCCCAGGGAGCGCGCCGCCACACCTGATACAACACCGGCGCGGCAAGCGCCAATGAAACACCGTGCCACGCCATTCCGAACAGCGAAGCAGGCAGGTTCATTGGCGTTTTTCCCCGATCCCGGTTTCAGGCGCTCACCCCAGGGCCGCGACCAGTTCGGGCACGGCGGTAAACAAATCCGCCACCAGGCCGAAATCGGCCACCTGGAAGATCGGCGCGTCGGCATCCTTATTGATCGCCACGATCACCTTGGAATCCTTCATGCCGGCCAGGTGCTGGATCTGCCCGGAAATCCCGATGGCGAAATAGAGCTGCGGCGCAACGATCTTGCCCGTCTGCCCCACCTGATAGTCGTTGGGCACGAAACCCGCGTCGACCGCGGCGCGGCTGGCGCCGAGCGCAGCGCCGAGCTTGTCGGCCAGCGGTTCGAGCACCTTGCTGTAGTTTTCGCCGCTGCCCAGGCCGCGCCCGCCGGAAACGACGACCTTGGCCGCGCCCAGTTCGGGGCGGGCGCTCTTGGTGACTTCACGCCCAAGCAGGCGGACGAGGCCGAGATCGGGGCCGGCGGCCACCGCCTCTATCGCCGCGCCGCCGCCTTCGCCGGCGGCCTCGAATGCCGTGCTGCGCACAGTCACGACCTTGAGTGCATCGGCGCTTTTCACGGTGGCCAGCGCGTTGCCCGCGTAGATCGGACGCACGAAGACATCGGGAGCTTCAATGCCCACGATGTCGCTGATCTGGGCGACATCGAGCAGCGCCGCGATACGGGGCGCCAGGTTCTTGCCGGCGCTGGAAGCGGGAGCCAGCACGTGACTGTAGCCCGAGGCCAGCGTCTTGACCAGGACGGCGATGTTTTCCGGCGTCTGCGTTTCGTAGTGCGGCGCGTCGGCGGCGAGCACCTTGGCAACGCCGGCCAGCCTGGCGGCGGCCTGGCTCACCGCGCCGGCGCCGGCGCCGGCAACGAGGACATGGATGTCGCCGCCCAGCCGGGCCGCAGCGGTGACGGTGTTGAGAGTAGCCGCCTTCAGGACGGCGTTGTCGTGTTCGGCAATGACGAGGATGGCCATGTTCAGATCACCTTTGCAACGTTCTTGAGTTTATCGACCAGTTGAGCGACATCGGCCACGATGACGCCCGCGCTGCGCGTGGGCGGCTCGACGACCTTGAGCGTCGTCAGCCGGGGCGCGACATCCACGCCCAGATCGGCGGGCTTCAACGTCTCAAGCGGCTTTTTCTTCGCCTTCATGATGTTGGGCAAGGTAGCGTAACGCGGCTCATTGAGGCGCAAATCCACGGTAACGACCGCCGGCAACCTGACCGCCAGTTGTTCCAGGCCGCCGTCGATTTCGCGGGTGATGGTGATTTCATCCGCGCCGGGCACGAGCTTGGAGACGAACGTCGCCTGCGGCCAGCCCAGCAAGGCGGCAAGAACCTGCCCGGTCTGGTTGGCATCGTCGTCGATCGCCTGCTTGCCGGCGATCACCAGTTTCGGCGACTCCCTGTCCGTGAGCGCCTTCAACAGCTTGCCGACCGCCAGCGGTTGCAGATCGGCATCGGTTTCCACGAGAATGGCGCGGTCGGCTCCCATGGCCAGGGCCGTGCGCAAGGTGTCCTGCGCCGCGCTTACCCCCGCGCTCACGACGACCACTTCGGTGGCGACACCCGCTTCTTTCAAACGCACAGCTTCTTCTACTGCGATTTCATCGAACGGATTCATGCTCATTTTCACATTGGCCAAATCCACGCCGCTGCCGTCCGCCTTGACGCGAACTTTCACGTTGTAATCGACCACACGTTTGACCGGGACCAAGATTTTCAAAGCCGTTCTCCTTTTTGGTTAGTTCATGCACCGCATCGGATGTGCCCGGCAGCATTTCGCCGGGGGTGCCAATTATGGCACTGTAGACCGGACAAAACATGCTGCAATGCAATATTTCGATTCGCGCTCAACCATCAGTCATCTATAAAACAGCGTTCCGCCGTCACGATCCGCCATGCCGTCGCCGCCATCGGCGTCCTTTCCGGGGAAAGCCTTCGCCGTCCCTGCCAGTCCGAGTATGTTACAAGCATTGACGCTGGTCGCCGCGATGACTTCATCAAGCGATAGACCGCGCAACCCGGCCAATGTTTCAGCGTAACGCCTCATATTCGCGGGTTCGTTGCGCCCTCCCCGCCTCCAGACCGGCGGCATGTCCGGCGCATCGGTTTCGAGTACGACGGCTTCCAGCGGAAGTTCGCCCGCAAGCCGCCGGATGCGGCGCGACCCCGGAAAAGTCATCGCGCCGCCAAAACCGAGCTTGAACCCCAGCGCGATGAAAGCCCCGGCCTGCTGGAGACTGCCATTGAACGCATGCACAATGCCGCCGACAACCTTCGTCCGGCGCAGGGCCGCGAGCACGGCGTCCTGCGCCCGCCGCGCATGCAGGACGACCGGCAAGGCGTGCCGCCGGGCGAGTTCGAGTTGCGCAATGAAAAAAGCCTGCTGCCGCGCCGCATCGAATTCCGGCGCGTAATGGTCGAGACCGATTTCACCCACGGCAACGCATCCGCCTTGTCCAAGCAAATCGTCGAGCGCGGCAAGATCGGCTTCGGCGGCGGCATCGACGCGGAGCGGATGAATACCGAGCGCCGGAAAAACGCCGGGCGCCGTTTCGGCAAGCTGGAGCACCCCGGCAAAACCGGCGCGGTCGACGGCGGGCACGACAAAACCGCCGACTCCGGCCAGGCGCGCCCGTTCAAGTACCGCCGCGCGATCGTGATCGAATTCGGCGGCATCGAGATGGAGATGGGTATCGATCAGCAAAGCGCGCGCGGAAGCGCCGCGGCCCCCGCCCCGCCCGCGGCGCGCGCGCGCACGGTCAGCAAGCGGCCGACCGATTGCCACTGCCGGCGCTCCTCCTCGAACGCGGCGGCGGTGAGCGGCAGCTTCTGCAACCAGTCCGGCGGCGTTTCGACGAGAAAACCGCGCTTCGTCCGGGTCAAGACGATATCCGGCACGCCGCGATTGTCGCGGGCGCGATGAACCGCCACCGCCAGGCGCAGGCAGGCGATCAACGGCCAGTCCGGACTCATCGCCTCGATGTCGCCCAACCGTTCGAGCTTGCCGCGATGAGCGAGCACGATGCGCGCAAGCCGCCCCTGATCCATGCGCGAAAAACCGGGCATGTCGGCATTCGCAAGAATGTAGGCGCTATGCTTGTGATAACTCGCATGCGCGACGGAAATGCCGACCTCATGCAACAGCGCCGCCCAGCATAAAAAACGCCGGTCGGGGTTCGATTCCCCGGCAGCCGCCGGATCGAGTTGCGCCAGCAGATGGCAGGCCGTACCGGCCACCTGTCTCGCCTGGCGGACATTAACCCGGTAACGCGCCATGAAGGCTTCGACGGTGGCATCGCGCAAATCGTGGCGATGGTAGCGCCCGAGCAAATCGTAGAGCACCCCCAGGCGCAAAGCGCCTTCGGAAAACGCCATGTACTCCAGGGCGAACTCCTCGAACACCGCGCACATGATCGCCAGCCCGCCGGGAATGACCGGGATGCGATCGCTCCGGAGTCCGTACAGATCGATATTTTCGACATTTCCCGCGCGCAGGAAGGCCGTGCGCAGCCGCGCCAGCCCCTCGCGGGTAATGCCTTCCGCCGCCAGACCGTTTTCCTCGAGAATGTCCGCCAAGGCCCTGGCCGTGCCGCTGGAGCCGACCGCCATTTCCCATCCCGTCTCGCGGTAATCGTGAACGATGGTCTGCAATTCTCGGCGCGCCGCCAGTTCCGCCTCCCGGAAGCCGCGCTTGTCGATTTTCCCGCCGGGGAAATAACGCAAACTGTAACCGACGCAGCCCATATACAGCGAATCGAGCAAAACCGGCTCGAAACTCTTGCCGATGATGAATTCGGTCGAACCGCCGCCGATATCGACGATCAACTGCTGGCGATGCGGATCGGGCAGGGTATGGGCGACGCCGACATAAATCAGGCGGGCTTCCTCGCGTCCGGCGACGATTTCGATCGGAAAGCCGAGCGCCTCTTCGGCCTTGATCAAGAAACTCGCGGCGTTCTTCGCCACCCGCAAAGTATTGGTCGCCACCGCGCGCACCGCTCCGGGCGCAAACCCCGCCAGCCGCTCGTGAAACCGGCGCAACGCAATGATGCCCCGCTCCTGGGCGTCGGCATCGAGCCATTTATCCGCCGACAGCCCGGCAGCCAGCTGCACCGGCTCCTTGAGTCCGTCAAAAGCGTAAACCTGTCCATTGACGATGCGTCCGACCTGGAGGCGAAAACTATTGGAGCCAAGGTCGACCGCAGCGATCACGTCTTGCATTGCAAAACCCTTTTCACGCGCCGACGCGCGTCCGGGCGCGCATTCTAGCACCGCCTCCGTCCGTCTTCGCGCCATGCGGCATGGTTCGAGGAAAGCCGTGGTAGCATCGCGCACGCGCCGCCGCGCTGGATGCCATGCGGCATGACTGGGAAAAAACGATAAATGCCGAACCACACACCGCTTTTACGCTTGGCACGCCCCGGCGATTGTCCCGCCATCGAAAAGGTCGTCTACGAAGCGTTCAAAAACGCGCCCTGCGCGAGCGGCAGCGAGGCGCTTCTGGCGCACAGGCTGCGCGACAGTCCGGCGTTCGTGCAGGAACTGGATTTCGTCGCGGAAATCGCCGGCAACGTCGTCGGGAGCATTCTGTACACCAGAAGCAAGGTCGCAGGCGATAGCCGCGAATGGGAAACGCTGACCTTCGGCCCGGTGAGCGTCCTGCCCGCTTATCAGCGACGGGGCATCGGCTCCGCGCTGATAGCGCATACGCTGGAACTTGCGCGCGCAATGGGCTTTCGGGCGGTCGTCATTTTCGGTCACGAAAAATACTATCCCCGGTTCGGGTTTGAAAGCGCCGGGAAATACGGCATTACCACTCCGGACGGCAGAAACTTCCCCGCATTCATGGCATTGCCGCTTTACGAAGGCGCGCTGGACGGGATAAACGGACGACTCGTTCACGATCCCACATTCGAGAGCATCGGCAAGGCCGAATCCGACACCTTCAACGCCCGGTTTCAAATTCCCGATCCGGATGTCGTTTTCCCCGTAGCATCGTTTTTCGTGACCTATGTGAAGCCGACCATCCGCAACAAGAACATCATCGTCGGCGATTTCACTTATTTCAGTGATGTCGATTTTGAAAGCCGCGTGACGCATCATTACGATTTCTACGGAGACAAACTGGTCATCGGGAAGTTTTGCCAGATCGCCGCCGGGGTGGAATTCGTCATGAATGGCGCAAATCATCGAATGAATGCGGCATCCACTTTTCCGTTCTACATCCTGGAAGGCTGGGAACAAAACGCGCCGTCGTTGTCGGATCTTCCGCTGAAAGGCAATACAGTCGTCGGCAACGATGTCTGGATAGGCCGGAATGCCGTGATATTGCCCGGCGTCCATATCGGCAACGGCGCAATCATCGGCGCGCACGCGGTCGTGGGCGGCAATGTCGATGCATATACCATCGTCGCGGGCAATCCGGCAAGACCGATACGGAAACGCTTCGACGACGAACTCATCGGTCTGCTTCAGGCATTCAAATGGTGGGATTTGCCCGCGCCGGAAATCCAGAAAATCATCCCTATCTTGTCCGATGGCAATCTGGAACACGTGAAACGAGCCTTGAAGGAAAAACTGGCGGTCATTCCTTCTTCACCCATGCGATGACGCCAGCGCGTCAGCGACGAGGGATCGACCGGGGGTTCATGCTGAAAGTACGTCTCGCCGCAGAAGTATTGCCAGTACGGTCTCTCCACCCATGTCTTCATGAGTGGTTGAGGGGGGCTTTCAAATGTTCTACTGCCCAGAGATTTCTAAGGTTCGACATCAATCATGACCAAGGGAACGGAAGGTACGCCACGCCCATTTCTGATGACATTGTAGAGTTCACCCTCAAAATAACCAGGACCGGAGGACATTTCGGCTTGCAGTGATTTCATCGGGATGATTTCAATGCCAACGTTTATTTCATCGCGCACATAGAAAGCCGGATGCTTGACGAACAGGTCGTAGGCAACGAAGGCGTATTTGCCGAATTGCACTTCGAGCGCGACCCTGTCTTTTACGAAATCCGTCTGGTTGTAACTGAAGATCGGCTGTTCTCCCGCGGCTTCGATTCTGCTTTTTTGTTCATCGGGAGGAAGTGCCATGGTAGCGCGAATCAACTTTTCACTGTGCGTGACCCAATAGGATACCCGGCTTTCATGCCATTGCGCTTCCTGCAAATGCCGGGAAAACAGCCTGTTCATTTCTATCGGGCTGAATTTCAATTCTCCTTGCATGCGAGTTTTCTTGCTTACCCTGGTTCGGCAGGCATTGGCATCCACGTCGGAGATGACTTTCCTGATCTCTTTCCATAACTCTTTTTTATGCACCATAAGGTATTCGAGGCCATTCAGGTGCGAATAGGTCACCCCTGAACAACTTTCAACCCATTGATTATTTTATATAAATCACATAAAAGGCACTTCAATAATTGCAAGAAAAGCATTATAATGGAGTTTATTTCTTGCGAATTTTGTCATCGA
>JAISCE010000096.1 GCA_031265765.1 Azoarcus sp. | reverse complement strand
CGACTCAAAGGCTTTCGCCGAATCTTTTCCCGCTTCGAAAAACTCGATTTGATGTTCCGCGCTTTCCTCCATTTCGCCTTGATCTCCGATGCTTTACGTTAGTGTGAACACACCCTAGTAGTTATTCACTACCACGGCGCGGACTTCCGGCATCAATTCAGGATGGTGCTCCAAGAGGTACAACAAGATCAGCGTCGACTTGTGAGGCTGAGCCTTGCCAAGCTCGTACCGCGAAAAAGCGTTTGCGCCGCCGCCAAACAATTGGGCCGCTTCGGCCTGTGTGAGTTTGAGTTTTTTCCGTTTTGCCCGAATGTCGAGTGCATCGCCCGCGCGGGCCTGCGCCCAGGCTGCTTCCAGCGCCGCTATATGGCGCGAGGAACCATCCTCATCGACAAACTCGATTTCCCCGCACTTCGGGCAATGCCAGCCCGCTACCTCGGGTACGACCCGCGTGACATTTTCGGCGGAAACGGTGACATCCTTCACCGTTAGTTCCATGACGGTACCATCATCACAATGGAGGCAAAAATGCTTCATTATTTCTCCTTGAATTGGATCACAATCGTGCCTGCCCTGAGCGTGAACTTGATGTAAGCGGTTCTGCCGTTCGGGCATGGAGCGCAATACACGTCCTGCCAGATGCGATGATCCATGTGTGTGGTCATTGATTTATAGAACATCGCATTACCCAGACCAGCAATTATGCCGAGGGCATCATGGCTCGAAATGCCCAGCTGCATGACGCCATCGCGTGCCGTCGCGGTGAAGGCAGCCATGCCATCCCTCGCAACAATGGCTTTGATTTCGGTGAGGAAGTAGTGCGGCTTGCTTTTTTCCATGTCTTCATTTTACACATAAAAGTTAATTTTTTAAAGTTAAATTAACCTTTATGATAAAACATCACTCAGATTCGTTGTCCTGCCGCCCCCGACAACACCTGTCTTTCGCGCGCGCGGAAATCCGGGAATCATGCGCGACATGGAACCCGAACTTTCCCCTGACCAGAACCGCCGCCTGGAATCCATGGTGCGCTTCGGCTCGATCGCCGAGGTCGATCACGACAACGCGCTGTGCCGCGCCGTCTCCGGCGGCATCGCCACGGACTGGCTGCCGTGGATCGAGCGCCGCGCCGGCGATGTGCGGGATTGGTGGTGGACGCTTTCGCGTTCGTCTTCGGGCAGGGCGACCAGCAGGCGGACGCTGGCGCGGGAGACCGAAATGGAATTACGCATGGCTTCGAGGCTTTTTTGTGAACCCCGGATGACATCCAGCGACGGCATGGCGGCCAGCGCCTCATGCCATGAGGGATAGACATCCACGAGTGCGGCCAGATTGCCGCACACCTTTCCGAGCTTTTGCCAGCGTTTCTTATCCTTGTTGGCTGACGCGGTCATTTCCTGCAAAAATCTCTTGACGCTTTCAGTCATGACTGTCTCCATATCGGCGCTTCGCTTCAATGAGGCGCTGTTCGGTGAGATGCAGTGTCGAGAAGACCTTGGCGGCTTTTTGCGGCAGGCGCGGCGTGAGCCGCCACGCACCGGATTCCAGTTTTTCGGCCCAGCACCGGACGGCAACTGACGTTCAAGGCCGACCGCGCGGCATCCGTCTCGCACGCGGATCTGGCCTGGGCCACGCTGCATGCGCTCTATCACGAGCCGCTGGCCGGTGTGGGCGATGGCATAGGCCAGAGCTTCATGGAAATCTCATGAGCGCGGATATCGAAGGGCTGACTGAGGTCGACATGGCGCTGGACGGGCTGGCTGCCGCGCTGTCGCCGGCGGGTCGGCGCAAGCTGGGCCTCAAGCTGGGACAACTCCTCCGGCGCGAGAACCAGTGCCGGATCGCCGCCAACGTCGCGCCCGATGGCACGGCATTCGCGCCACGGTTACGGCAAAAGGGGAAAAAGGCCCGGCGCGGCAAGATGTTTCGCAAGCTGCGCCAGTCGCGGAACATGCAGATCACGCGCAGCCCCGACGAAGTAAAGCTTGCATTCAGGAGCCATACGAACCGGCTCGCCGTCGTTCACCATTTCGGCCTGCGCGACAAGGTCACGCCCAAGGCGAAAAAGCAAACAAAATATGCCGCCCGCCCGCTGCTCGGGTTCTCCCGCGCCGATCTGGATGCGATAGAAATGCTGCTGCTCACGCATGTGGAGACAGGGCTGCGGTAGGCCCTTCACTCGAGTACCAGCACCAGTTTTTTGCCGAGTGCGGCGGCGGCCCGATCCAGTGATTTGAGCGAGGGCCAATGCTTCGGATTCTCAAGGCGGCTGGCGGCGGGCCAAGATGTTTCGAGCGCACGGGCGAGATCGGCGATGCTTGTATCGCCGCGCGCCTGGCGAATCAACAACGCGGCCTGCGTTTTGGCGTCCGGGGCAATGGCCCGGGCGGATTTGTCCGCGCTCGGGACGGGAATTTCCCGCCCTTCTTCCAATTTGATATGCAACATGGCCGAAAGCACCTCGGCGGCATTGAACAGGGCTTCTTCCTCTGTCCGGCCTTCCGTGAAGATATCCGGAAAATCCAGAAACTGGACGAAAAACCCGCCGCCGGGCTGGGCTTCCAGAGTCGCGGGGTAGCGAATATCCATTTGAGTTCCTTATTTCAGTTTCACGCCCGTTTGTCGCTCGATAGCGGCCAGCGTTCCGGGCGTCAGGTCACGGCTGCCATGGACCGGGACGGGAACGATGTTCCCGCCCAATTCCATGATGTGATGACTGCCACTGATCCGTTTCAATGACCATCCTGCCGCCTTCAGTCTGGAAATGACTATTTTGCCGTTCATGTCTTATTCTATACTTTTTTTGATATATTCGACAAGCGCCTGACACACCATTGTGACTTCCCGCATGTTGTCCTGCCGCCCCCGACAACACCTGTCTTTCGCGCGCGCGGAAATCCGGGAATCATGCGCGGCATGGAACCCGAACTTTCCCCTGACCAGAACCGCCGCCTGGAATCCATGGTGCGCTTCGGCGCGATCGCCGAGGTCGATCACGGCAACGCGCTGTGCCGCGCCGTCTCCGGCGGCATCACCACGGACTGGCTACCGTGGATCGAGCGCCGCGCCGGCGATGTGAGGGACTGGTGCCCGCTCAGCGTGGGCGAGCAGTGCGTGATCCTGTCGCCGTCCGGCGAGACCGGGGCCGGGGCGATCCTGACGGGGCTGTACCAGGACTCGCGCCCTGCGCCGGAGTCGGAGAGCGCAGTCAGTGCCCGGCATTGGGACGATGGGGCCACGGTGCGCTACGACCAGGCCGCGCACGAATATCTGCTTGATGTCCCCGCCGACGGGAAAATCACTTTCCGGATCGGCGGCACGTCACTGGTGATGACGACGAACGGCGCGACGCTCACGGCGGACGCCGTCACGGTTGTCGCGCCGCCTATAACGCTGCAAGGCAATGTACTGATCCTTGGCTCGCTCACTGGCCAACCGGGCGCGGGCATGGGCGGTGGCAACGCGGTTTTCCACGGTCGCATTGATGCCGATGTAGATGTGACCGGAGCAGGGGTTTCGCTCAAGGACCACGTCCATGGCGGCGTGCAGCCTGGCGGCGGCAATACCGGCGCACCGGCGGGAGGCGGCTGATGTGGCGCGGCATGGACGCGGAGACGGGTCGCACCACGAGCGACTTGGCGCACGTGCGGCAGAGCATCCGCAAGATATTGACGACGCCAATCGGCTCGCGCGTGATGCGGCGCGGCTTCGGCTCGCGGCTTTCCGACCTGGTCGATGCGCCGCTCAACGAGGCGAACCATGGGGACGCTAGGGTATGAGAACGAATTCAGGCTCACCCTGCACGAGAACAGGCTCAAACAGCCAATGGCGCGCAAGAAGCCCACCGTGTATTTCGTCAATAGCATGAGCGACCTGTTTCACAGCGATGTGTCGGACGAATTCCTTGACCGCGTATTTTCGATCATTGATGCCACACCGCGGCATCAGTATCAGATATTGACCAAGCATGCGGCGCGGCTTCCCGTTTACTTCGCGCGACGCGCATGTCCGGATAACGTCTGGCTGGGGGTTTCCGTAGAAGATCGAACATACGGTATACCGCGCATTGAACATTTGCGCCAAGTGGATGCCCGTATTCGTTTTTTGTCGGTCGAACCATTATTAGTCACCCCTGAACAACTTTCAACCCATTGATTATTTTATATAAATCACATAAAAGGCACTTCAATAATTGCAAGAAAAGCATTATAATGGAGTTTATTTCTTGCGAATTTTGTCATCGA
>JAISCE010000076.1 GCA_031265765.1 Azoarcus sp. | reverse complement strand
CGAACGACTGGTTCCGCAGGAACGATATCGACCGTTTCGAGGGTTATTACGCCAGCGTGTTTTATGCCTGTTTCGCCGCCCTGGGACTGGATATCGTCCCGGAAGACGTGAGCAATCGGGGGAAGCTGGATATGGCCATCAACTTCAACGAACAGGTTTATCTCTTTGAATTCAAGCTGGTAGAGGAGAACGCCGAGGGGAAGGCGTTGCCGCAGATTAAGGAGAAAGGGTATGCCGATAAATACCGCTCGCGCCATCAGCCCATCCACTTGATCGGGGTGGAGTTCAGCAAGAAGGAGCGGAATGTGGTGGGGTTTGCGGTGGAGAGTTTGGACAGTTGATTTTTTGTTGCCGCGTTTGATTTACAGACTCTCAGGATATCGCTTGCCGCGACAGGATCAGCCCGCCGTCCGGATCGGGAGCGCCGCCTCTGGAAACACTTCCCGCCACAGCGCCAGCACCGGCTCGCGCAGCGCGGCGGCTTCGTCGTGCGGAATGCGCGAGGGCCGGTCGTTGAGGCGCTGGCGGTGTTGTAATTGGCGCAGGCTGCGGTAACTGTCGGCGCAGGCGGCGGCAAGGCCGGCGGGGATGAGGCCGAGATCGGCGGCGATGCCGAGGAGTGCGATGTTGCCGAGATTGCGCGTCAGGCCGGGGTGTTCGTGGGCATGGCCGAGGATCAGGTATTGGATCAGGAATTCGACGTCGACGAGGCCGCCCGGATCGTGCTTGAGCTCGAAGAGCGCGCTCTTGCCCGCATGGGCGGCGCGCATTTTGTCGCGCATGGCGATGACTTCGGCGCGCAATGTCCGCCGTTCGCGCGGCAGGCGCAGGACTTCGTCGCGAATGCGCTCGAAGGCTTCGCCCAGTGCCGGGTCGCCGGCGATGTAGCGGGCGCGGGTCAGGGCCTGGTGTTCCCAGACCCAGGCCGATTCGAGCTGGTATTTGCGGAAGGCGGCGAGCGGGCAGGCGACAAGGCCGGATTCGCCATTGGGGCGCAGCCGCAAGTCGGTGTCGAACAGGATGCCGGCGGCGGTGCGGCTCGATAGCCATGAACTGGTTCGCTGTGCCAGCCGGGCGTATAGCTCGCCCGCCTCGGGGGCTTCGTCGTCGTAAAGGAAAATGAGATCGAGATCCGAGGCGTAGCCCAGTTCCTTGCCGCCGAGCTTGCCGTAGCCGATGGCGGCAAATCCGGGGATATCGCGGTGATGTTTCTTGATTTTGCGCCAGCACAGCGGAATGGCGAGGCCGACCATGATGTCGGCCAGCATCGACAGGTGGTCGGCGAGTTTTTCCACTGTCAACAGACCGGCAATGTCCTGGGTGAGTAGGCGGAAAACCTGGATGTGGTGCCGCTCGCGCATCAGATCCATTTGCCGTTCCATATCGGGTTCGATGGCGTCGAGTTCGGCAGCCAGTTCGCGCCTGAAGCGCGGCCAGTCGGGGAGGGCGTCCTGTGCGCTGCCATCGAGCAGTTCGTCGAGCAGGATCGGGTGGCGGCACAGGTATTGCGCTGCCCAGTGCGATGCGTCGGCGAGGTCGACGACCCGGCGTAGGGCTTGCGGATATTGTTGCAGCAGCGCGAGATAGGCACCGCGCCGGGCGATGCCGTCGAGCAGGTCGAGACAGCGCGCCAGCGCGTCGTCGGCATTCCGGACGGTCGCGGCGGTGGCGATCAGGCGGGGCATCAGGGCGTCGAGCCGGGCGCGGATGTTTTCGGGGAGTTGGCGGTAGCGCGCGCCCGCGCGCAGGGCGGCCAGCCGCGCGGCGGCGGTATCCGGGTCGCGGTAGCCGAGTCCGGCCAACGCGGCGGCGGCCTCGCCGGCGTCGGCGATGTTTTGCCAGATGCCGGCGATTTCGTGCGGGTCGTCGTCCCGATCGTCCGGTTCGCCGAATACGGTTTCAAAGTGACGGCTGACGGCGGCGCGGTGGCGGTCGAGCGTGTCGAGCAGCGCGGGGTAACCGGCAAAGCCCATCGTTTCCGCGATCAGGGTTTGATCGTCGCCGTTCACGGGCAAGTCGTGGGTCTGGGCGTCGTCGAGGTATTGCAAGCGGTGTTCGAGCCGCCGCAGGAAGACGTAGGCCGCGCTGAGTTCTGCGACGGCTTCGGCTTTGAGGATGCCGCGTTCGGCGAGGCGTTCGAGCACTTGGAGGGTGGGGCGCGTTTGCAAGGCCCGGTCGCGTCCGCCGCGAATGAGCTGGAACACTTGGGCGATGAATTCGATCTCGCGGATGCCGCCTGGACCGAGTTTGATGTTGTTGGCGCGGTCGCGGCGGGCCACTTCGCGCCGGATCTGGGCGTGAAGCTCGCGCATGGCGCCGATCGCGCCGAAGTCGAGGTATTTGCGGAACACGAAGGGGCGGACGATGGCCTGCAATGCTTCCGTTTTTTCGCCGGTGAGGGGGCGGGCCTTGATCCAGGCATAGCGTTCCCATTCCCGTCCCTGGGTGATGAAGTAGTTTTCCAGCATGTCGAGGCTTGCTGTCAGCGGGCCGGAATCGCCGTTGGGACGCAAGCGCATGTCGACGCGAAAGACTTGCCCGTTTTCCGTGATTTCGGCCAGCGCGGCGATGATCTGCTTGCCCAGCCGCTCGAAGAACTCGAAATTGCTGAGGGGTTTGGGGCCGGCGGTATCGCCTTCTTCGGGGTAGATGAAAATCAGGTCGATGTCGGAACTGACGTTGAGTTCGCGTCCGCCGAGCTTGCCCATGCCGATGATGAGCAGCGTCTGTTGCGTCCCGTCCGGCGCGCGCGGCGCGCCGTAGCGCGCGCCCAGCGCCGCGCGTAATATGTCATGCGCGTGGGCGATGGCGGTTTCGGCGAGCGTGGTCATGGTTTCGGTGACTTCGGCCAGGTCGGCCAGCCCGCCGAGGTCGCGCACGATCAGATGGCACAGCACCCAGGCGCGCAGGTAGCGCAGGGCAGGGCGCAGGTTGGCTTCGCCGCCGCCCTGGCGGGCGATGAAAGCGCGCATGGCATCGCCGTCGAGCTTGCGCGCCCATCCTTCGACCAGGCATTCGGCGAGCCATGGACGGCTGGCGAGCATTCGTTGCAGAAAGCGCGACTGCCGCGCGGCGCAAGCGATTATTTCTGGTACGGCAGGGGCGAAGGGCATCGGGAAGGCTTCCGGCATTGGTAAAATGAACGACTCTCGACGGCGAATGTGTCGACTTTCGGCGATGTGTTGCCGGGGAACCTGGAGACGGCGGCGGTTTCTCATTGTAGCCGTGCAGCCGGGCCGTATGCGCGCATTCGCCGCGGCCTGCTTCGGAGAATACGAGCCTTGTGCGGATGATGATATGAATGCCGGTTTTTCTCCCCTTGAGGAAGAACCCGCGCCAGCCCGGAAGCGGATCGTCCGGCGGCGGCGAACGCGGCGGCGCTGGGTGCGCGGGCTGGGGTATTTGCTTCTGGCGGTCAGCCTCATGTGCGGTGGTTGCCTCGTCGCGGCGCGCTTCTGGTTTTTTCCCTGGCTTGGCGAGCACCGGGAGTGGGCCGCCGCTGAACTTTCCAGCGCGAGCGGCGTGCCGGTGAGCATCGACAGTCTGGCCGTGGATTGGCCGGGCCTGCGTCCCAGGCTGCGCTTGGGCGGTTTGACGATGAATGTCGGCGAACGCGCGGTATTGCGGCTGGAGCGGGTCGAGGCCACAGTGGCCTGGATGTCGCTGTTGCGCTGGATGCCGTATTTCCATAGTCTGGAAATCGTCGGCCCCGCGGTCGAATTGGGGCGCGGCAAGGATGGCGTCTTTACCGTGGCCGGCATTCGCATCGAGCCTCGCGCCGAGGGCGGCGATCCTCTCGCCTGGTTGTTCGAGCAGTCCCGCGTCGTGGTGCGCGATGCCACTCTGGTCTGGAACGATGAATTGCGCGCCGCGCCGCCATTGCGCCTGGACGATGCGCAGTTCGTCTTCGATCGCGGTCTTGTCCGGCATCGTTTTGAACTCAAGGCGCGTCCGCCTGCCGGTCTGGCGGCGGCGCTCGATGCCAGCGGAGAAGTGAGCCATTATGGTTCCGGCGCGCTGGCGGAAATTTCCGGACGTCTCCAGATGGGACTCGAACACGCCGATCTTGGCGGCTGGTCGGCGTGGGTGGATTATCCGTTTCCCTGCAAAGGCCGTGGCAGCGTGCGTTTGTGGCTCGACAGCGGTGGCGGCGCGAGCAATGCGAGCGCGGACATCAACCTGAGCGACGTCGAAACCACTTTGGCTCCCGGTTTGCCGCCCTTGCGGCTCAGCCGGCTCGGCGGCCGCCTGCAATGGCGCCGCATGTCCGATGGCATCGGGTTCGGCGCGCGCAGCCTGTGGCTGGACGCGGGGGACGGCAAGACGCTCGATCCGATGGATTTCGATGTCCGCTTGCGCCACGGCGAGGATGCGGCGGTGGTCGGGGGGGCTTTTTCGGCGGCGCCGCTCGATTTGACCGTGCTTGCCAGTCTGGCCGGTTATTTGCCGCTTGGCGAAAACGTGAGCGCGCATCTGGCCGGATTCGTTCCCAGGGGGCAGGTGCGGGAGCTGGCGTTCGACTGGCAGGGCGATGCCGCCGCGCCGCAGGCGTGGTCGCTGAAGGCGCGCTTCGAGAACATCGGTCTTGCCGCGCACGGCATCGTTCCCGGCATGGACGGAATATCGGGATGGATCGAGGGCGACGAACAGGCGGGGCGCTTCATGCTTTCCAGCCGCGATGCCCATGTCGATCTGCCCAGGGTATTCGAGAATTCGCGCATTGCGTTCGCCGGCCTCGAAGCCAAGGGCGGATGGCGCAATGAGGACGGACGGATGGAAGTGATGCTGGACAGCGCCAGTTTCGCCAACGACGACGCGGCGGGCACGGCATCTGGCCGTTACTGGCCCGCGGTTGGCGGCCCCGGCGAAATCGACCTCGCCGGCAACCTGACGCGGGCCGAGGGCGGGGCGGTGTGGCGCTACATTCCTCTCGTCGCGGGCCGGAACGTCTACGGCTGGATAAAAAACGCCATCCTGCAAGCCGATGTGACGGGTGCGGCGCTGGAACTCAAGGGGCCGTTGCGCGATTTTCCCTTTCGGAACGGACAGGGAAAGTTTCTGGTGGCGGTCGAAGTGAACAATGGCCGTCTCGATTATGCCGCTGGCTGGCCGGCGGCGCAGGATATCGAGGGCAAGCTTCGTTTCGAGGGGGCGGGCGTCACGATCGAGGCCCGGCGCGGTCGTATTTTCGATACCTGGCTGGAACCCGTGCGCGTCCGGATTGCCGATTTCGGCCTTGGGGTCGTGTCGATAAAAGGCATGGCGAAGGGGCCGAGCAAGGATTTCATGCGTTACGTCGCCGAAAGCCCTTTGTCGGCTCGCCTGCGCGGTTTCCCTGGGCCATTGCGGGCCGAAGGCAACGGGCAACTCGATATCGAGTTGACGATACCGGTGCACGATCTCGCCGCCACCGGGGTCAACGGCGGCTACCGTTTTGCCGGCAACCGCGTTCATTTGGGCGATAGCGGGCTGACGCTGGAATCCGCCGAAGGCGGCCTGGACTTTACCGGCGAAGCCTTGAGCATCTCCGCCATTCGGGGTCATCTGCTCGGCGCGCCGTTCAGGCTGGAGGGAAAAACGGGGGCCGGCGGTCTGGAATTGCGTGCGAGCGGGCAGGCCGGAGCGGCGGCGGCCCGCGAATCCCTGGGCTGGCCCTTGTTGGGCTGGCTCGGCGGGATGGCGGACTGGCGGGCTGAACTCGTCTTCGGCAAGGAGGGGAATCGTATTGCTGTGCGATCCGATCTCAAGGGATTGCATTCGCGTTTGCCCGCGCCTTTTGCCAAGGAAGCCGATAGTGTCCTGCCTCTGGAAATCGAGGCGGTTTTCCCGGGAACGGACAAGCCGCAGCGGCTTGCGGCAAAACTGGGCGGCTGGTTCGACGCCCAGTTCGAGCAGGATGCCAACGGCGTTTTACGTGGTGGAATGGGCCTGAATCAGCCGGCGATGCTGCCCAAGGCGGGTATCGATGTCGCGGCGTCGCTCGACGTGCTGGATATCGACGCCTGGCAGTGGTCGCTGGGCGATGACGGCGGCAAGGGCATGGCCTTGCCTTGGTCGAACGTCGCGCTCGATACCAAACATTTGCGTGCTTTTGGCCGTGCGTTCAAGGATATGAAATTGCGCGCGCAGGCCGACGGCAGCGGCTGGAGAGCCGATCTGGAGAGCGTCGAGGCGCAAGGCAGGATCGACTGGCGGCGGGATGGCGAGGGCATGTTGAAGGCGCGTTTGAACCGCTTGGTGTTGACGGACGATGACGGTGGGAAGATCGGCGGCGCGCCGCCCCGGTATTTGCCCGGTCTCGACGTGCGGGCGGAACGATTCGCCATTGCCGGTCGCGAACTGGGCCAACTGGAAGTGCGGGCATCCAATCAGGATGGCGGCTGGCGGCTCGACAGTTTTGCCACTTACCGTCCCGAGACGCAGTTGACCGGCAACGGCCTGTGGCAGCCCGTCGAACGGCACAGCAAGTTCGACTTTACCCTGACGACGGCCGATGTCGGCGCTTTCGCGGGTGCGATGGGGTATTCCAACATCGTGCGCGGCGGAAAGGCAAGACTCGCCGGACAACTGGAATGGAACGGCGCGCCCACCGGGATCGATTATCCGACGCTTTCCGGCCGACTCGACCTCCATGTCGAAGATGGCCGTTTCGAGCGTCTTGAACCCGGTGTCGGGCGGCTGCTCGGCATTCTCAGCCTGCAAGCCTTGCCGCGCAGGGTGACGCTCGATTTCCGCGATGTGTTTTCCGACGGCTTCGTGTTTTCCAAAATTGCCGGGAAGGTTGCGGTTTCCAACGGCGTGATGCGCACCGACAGTATCGAAATCGCCGGCCCGGCGGCGCGCGTGTTGATGAAAGGCCAGGCCGACATCGCCGCCGAAACCCAGGACTTGAAGGTGACGGTGCGTCCGACCTTGACCGAGTCGGTCGCCATCGGCGCCGCCGTGGTCAATCCGGCTGCGGGCGCGGTGGCTTATTTGGCGCAAAAAGTCTTGGGCGATCCAATAGAAAAAATGTTTTCGTATGACTATGCGGTTACCGGCAATTGGGTCGATCCGGTCGTCACGAAAACCGGTTTGCTACCGGACAAGCGCGCGGAAACGGGGGCGACCGGCACGGGGGCTGCCGATACGCTTCATGCGGCTCATTGAGCGTCCGGCCGGGACGGTTTCCCGCATCGGCGGGGAAGCGGAAAGCATCGATGCAGCAGGCATGAATGGCTGCCGCCGACGATGACTTGCCGCGATAGTCCCGCGATGCGCGGCGCTCAGCGCAAGGCTTCGCCGAGCCATTGGCTGAAAGGCTTGGGCTGGTTGAGCGAGCGATAGATTTCTTCCATGTTGGTCTTGATCAGTTGGGCGTTCGGATGGGAATCCCCAAGATTGCCTGCGATGACTTTATAGGCGGCCAGGCATTCGGCGAGCGCCTTGTTGTATTCGCCCCGGTTGTACTGGACTTTGGCGATGTTGTTGTGGATCGCGGCGGTGTAGGGGTGCTCCGCGCCCAGGGTTTTCTCATGGGCAGCCAGGGCTTTTTCGTACCATGCCAGCGCGTTCTTGTAGTCGTCCTGGCTGCTGTATATCGTGGCGATGCTGTTATAGGTGGCCGCGGTTTCGGGGTGATCCTTGCCGGCGACCCTTTCCTGGATCGCCAGGAGCTTCTGGTACCACGCCAGCGCGTTGGCATAGTCGCCCTGGCTGTCGTAGATGGCGGCAATGAAGTTGTAGTCCTTGATCGTGTCCGGGTGTTCCGGGCCTTGTACGCGCTCGCGGACTTCCAGGGCTTTCCGATACCACGCCAGCGCGTTGGCGTAATCGCCCTGGCGGTGGTAGACGCTGGCGATTTGCTTGTGGGTCTTGATCGTGTCGGCCTGGTCGCTGTCGGGCGCGTTTTCCCGGATCGCCAGAGCTTGCTGGTATTGCTCCACGGCCTTGGCGTAATCGCCCTTGCTGAGATTGACCCAGGCGAGATTGTCGTAGCCCGCGGCGACATCGGGGTGATCCGCGCCCAGCGTCCTTTCCCGGATCGCCAGCGATTGCTGGTACCACTCCAGCGCCCGCGCGTATTCGCCCTGGCCAACATAAAGCAGGGCGATGTCGTCGCAACTCGCGGCGACATCGGGGTGATCCGCGCCCAGTGTTCTTTCCCGGATTGCGAGAGCTTGCCGGTACGCTTCCAGCGCGTTGGCGGTATCGCCCCGTTCGTAGAATTCGCGGGCTTCGTTTTCGTAAGCGGTCGCGTCTTTCGCGCCGGACGCCGCCGTTCCGGCGTCTTGCGGGGATGAGCCGGTTCCCGTAGGGCCGCTGGCAGTGGTGACGCAACCGCCGAGAAGACCGGCGGCAAGAATGGCGGTCAGGTAATTCGGGAAAAGCTTCACAGCGATCTCCTATTGAGACAAGGATTCGGCAAGCCATTCGGCAAAGGGGCCGGTATTGTCGGTCTTGTCGTAGGCTCGCGCCAGGTTTCCTCTGACCGCACGGGTATTTTTGTTGTTTTCGCCATATTGGCTCACAAGCGTCCGATATGCGTTCAAGAGTTCGGGGAGCGCGTTCGCGTAATCGCCTTGCGTGCGATACGCTTCACCGATGTTGCCATGGGTGATGGCAGTGTCGGGGGCTTCCGCGCCCAGGGATTTTTCCTGGATCGCCAGGGCTTTCCGATACCATTCCAGCGCATCGGCGACCTCGCCCTGATGGAAACGCACCATGCCGATGTTGTTATAGGTCGTGGCGGTGCCAATATTCTGGGCGGCTTCGCTGATGGCCAGGTCTTTCCGGAGCCACTCCAGCGCCCTTGCGTAGTTGCGTTGATCGTCGTAGACGAGAGCGATGTTGTTGTAGGTCGTGGCGGTGTTGACGTCTTTTGTGCTTTCCTGGACCGTCAGTGCCTGCCGGAACCACTTCATCGCCTGCGTGTATTGTTTCTGGCAGCGGTGCGCTTCGCCGATGTTGCTGTTGGTCGAGGCGACGATGCTTTGCATTTGAGCGATATTGTTCCGGGTCTTGGCTGTGGTGTCGTGATCCGGCCCGAGCTTTTCTTCAAACAGCGGCAGCTGTTTCGTGAGATGTCCCAGCGCCGTTTCAAAATTGCCGAGGGCTTTCCGGTGCCAGGCCAGTGCGTTCGCGCAGTCGCCCTGCCGGTAATATTTTTCGGCGGTTTCACTGAAAGCCAGGGCTTCCTTGTTGATCTCGTCGAATTTGATATGGGGCAATATCTTGGGTTCGGGTTTCGGCGGCGCGTCTTCCGGGGGGGATTTGGGGCCGAGTTCTTGCAGCAAGGTTTCCATGGAGGGGTCGGGCGACTCCGGCTGCGCGATCGTGATGGGTTTCGCCGGTTGCGGCAGGCTTGCCGAGGCGTCCTCGTCGTCCTGGGCGTCCAGGTTGAAGACTACGGCGGCGGCAATGGCAACGATGGCAATGGTCAGGATTGGCAGGTATGGCGTCGTTTCCGTTTTTTCATGTCCGGCCTGGATGTCCTCTGCGGCGGATATCGTGTCCGTCACGATATCTGTCGTGTCGGGTGCGATGGCTGTCGCGTCCAGCGCGATGGTTGTCGCGTCCGGTGCAATGGTCGTCGCGTCCGGTGCAATGGTTGTCGCGTCCGGTGCAATGGTCGTCGCGTCCGATGCAATGGTCGTCGCGTCCAGCTGCGCGGCAGCGTCCTCTGTTTGTCCGGCGGCATTTTCCGGCCGTCCAGTCGTGTTTTCCGTATTCATCGAAAGCTGACTCCGGTTGGAACCTCCCCCTTCGGGAGGATAATCACATACGGAAGGGGCGTAACCCCTTCCGTACCTTGTCGTCCGGTTTTGGCGGACGTGGATTGAAACATGCTTGAGATTTCATGTTAAGAGGGTAGTGATATGAAATGCGCCAGCGCGGCGGGCGCCGTGCCGGGAGTATGAGGCAGTGTGCCCAGGAGCGGCGCGTCGATGCGCTGTCGCAAGGCGTCGATGTTTTGGCGCTGGTGCGGCATCTCCGGCCCCAGTGCATTGGCGATCCAGCCCGCCAGGTACAGGCCGCGGGCGGCGATGGCTTCGGCTGTGAGCAGTGTGTGATTGATGCAGCCAAGCCGCAGGCCGGTCACGAGGATGACGGGCAAGCCCAGTTCACGGGCAATGGATGAAGCGTCGATGCGCTCGCCCAGAGGCGCGAGCAGGCCGCCCACGCCTTCGACGAACAGACGCTCACAACGCTGTTGCAGCGCGTCGAAAGCTTGGCGGATACCTTGCGGTTCGATGCGGACGCTTTCCTTTTCCGCCGCGATGTGCGGCGAAGCCGGGGTGCGTAGGCAATAGGGCGTGATGAGTTCGGGGCCGGGATCGAAGCTGCCGGCGGCGCGTAGGCGGAGGGTATCTTCGTTGAGGCGCTCGCCGCCGGTCTGTTCCGCGCCCGCCGCGACCGGTTTCATGCCGAGGGCGGCAAATCCCTGCGCGCGTGCGGCGTGGATGAGGACGCACGTGGCGAAAGTCTTGCCGACTCCTGTGTCGGTTCCGGTGACGAACCAAGCGCGAAACGCCTTCGTCGAAGACCGGTTCTGCTTTGAAACCTCCCCTTCCAGGGGGGTAATCATGCGCGGGAGGATGGTTCCCCTTTCTGCGCTGTGTCGCCCGGCTACGAGCGTGGATTGAAACATGCGGGCTTCCTCAAGGCGAGCAAGATTAAATCGTATGTCGCGGGCAGCGCGCCGCCGGGACGGCGGAACGCTTCATAGGCGGACTGGAGAATTTGCCAGCCGCGCCGCCCGAGCGTCCGCCGCCGCCGCTTTTCGCCGACGGTGTGCGCACCAATAGCCTTGATGTTACCAAGGAGTGCGCGCAAATCGGCGGCGATCTCGCAAAGCAACATTTGGCCATGCGCCTCGACGACGAGGCCCGAAGCTTCGGCGATGGCGAGCCAATGGGCGATAGCGGCGAAATCAATGACGTGGACATCGCCGTCCACGGCGGCGAAAGCCGTACGCAATTCGTGCAGGGTGCGCGGACCGAGCGTGGCGATCCATGCCGCGCCGCCCGGTTTGAGCACGCGGGCGGCTTCGGCGAGCGCCCTGGCCGGGTCGCACCATTGCAAGGCGAGGCTCGACCAGTAAAGGTCGACCGTTGCGTCGGCGAGCGGCAAGTATTCGATGTCGGCGCATAGGGGCAAGGCGTCGAAAGCACGGGCGCGGGCGAGCATCGCGGGGGAAAAATCGAGCGCGATCCGGCGCGCCTGCGGAAAGCGCGCCGCTAGCCCGGGCAGGGCGTGTCCAGTGCCGCAACCGGCATCGAGCACGCAATGCACGGGTTCCGCCGGTGTCGGGGCAAAAGCGGACAAGTGTGCCGCCGCCTCGCGTTGCACGCGGGCGGCGGTATCGTAAGTGGCGGCGGCGCGGTCGAACGCGCGGCGAATTTCGTATTTGCGGGAAAGGGTGGGCATGATTTCAGCCGAATTCCGCACGCAGGTGTGCGCGGATCGCCGCCACGCATTCGCCGCAAGCCGAAATCGGCAGGACGTGGCCGCGATTTTTCAGCAGGGTCAGGCGAGCGCGGGGCAGGGCGTTGGCAAGCCAGTGCGCGGCGGCGGGCGGCATCAATGCGTCGCCGTCGCCGTGGATGAGGCAAACGGGCTGTTCGATGGCCGCGAGATTGGCGCGGAGATCGGTGTTGGCGAGAATGCGCAGGCCGTCTGCGAGCATTTGGGGCGTTTGCCCGGCGTGGGGCGCGCAAGCCGCCTCGAAAAGCCTGTGGAGCAGATGGTTGCGGTCATCGTCGCCGAAGGTTTGCAGAATGAGAAAGCGGCGCAAGGTGGCGGCTGGATTGCGGGCATAGCTTTGGACGAAATCCGAGACGGTCTTCTCATCCAGCCCATGCGGCCAGCCGGCGCCGGCGACGAAGCGGGGCGTGGCTCCGATGAGCGCCAGGCAGGCGATGTGCCGGGGCCGGGCGCGGGCAAGTTCGAGCGCGAGCAGCGCGCCCAGCGACCAGCCGATGATGATGGCATCGTGCGGCAGCGTGGGGGCGAATGCCTCGACCCAGGCGGCGAGACAGTTTCGGGGCCTGGCCGTGGCGATGCCGTGGCCGGGCAGGGCGGGCGTGCGAATTTCGGCTGCATCGCCGCTCAGGGCGGCGGTCATCGGTTGCCAGATCGAGGGCGTCATCGCCCAGCCGTGCAAGAACACCATTGGCATTTTTCCTGCGGCGCTCACAAGCGGTCTTCCAATCGGTTGATGGCGTCGATCAGGCGGTCGATGTCGCCCGGCGTGTGCGCCGCCGACAACGAGATGCGCAGCCGCGCGCTGCCTGCGGGCACTGTGGGCGGGCGGATCGCGGGAACCCAGAGTCCTTTGTCCATCAGCGCGGCGGCGAGCGCCAGCGCAGCGGCATTGTCCCCGATGACGAGAGGCTGGATCGGCGTGCGCGAGGGCAGGAGTTTCCAGCGTTTTTGTGCGAGACCGGCGGCGAGGCGCTCTATCAGTGCGGCGAGACGGGCGCGGCGGGCGTCGCCTGCTTCGATGAGGTCGATACTGGCGAGCAAGGCTTGCGCCAGCGCGGGGGGCGAGCCGGTGGTGAAAATATACGTGCGCGTCTTCTGCATCAGCCACTCGATGAGTTCTTCCGCTCCCGCGACGAAGGCGCCCGCGACGCCGGCAGCCTTGGACAGCGTGCCGACCTGTATCAGACGCCAGCTTTCGGCGGTATCGCCGGGCAGCCCGGCTTCGGCGAGCGCGCCGCGCCCCTGGGGGCCGAGTACGCCGAAGCCGTGGGCATCGTCGATGAGCAGCCAGGCATCGAACCGTTCGGCGAGCGCCATCAGTTCGCGCAAGGGCGCGACATCGCCGTCCATGCTGAATACAGCGTCGCTCACGATGAGTTTCGTTGGCGCGTCGCTTGCGGCCAGCAGGCGTTCGAGCGCGGCGAGATCGAGATGCGGGTAACGATGCGCCCTGGCGCGAGACAGCACCATGCCGTCGATGAGCGATGCATGGTTCAGCCGGTCGGCGAAGATGGCATCGCCGCGCCCGGCGAGCGCCGGCACGATGCCGCAATTGGCCATGAATCCGGCGGGGAAAACGAGCGCCCGCTCGCGTCCGGCGAAAGCCGCGAGCCGCTGTTCGAGATCGCGCTGTACGGCGTAATGGCCGGATACCAGATGCGAAGCGCCCGCGCCCGCGCCCCATCGCCGCGCGCCCTCGGCGAGCGCCCCGGCAAGGCGGGGATCTCCGGCGAGGCCGAGATAGTCGTTGCTGCAAAAAGCGATGTATGCCTTGCCGTCGACGAGGACATGGGGCGAACAGGGCTGTTCGTTGTCATGGCGGATGCGCCGCAAATGGTCGCGGTCGAGCGCGGCGAGCGCGGCGCGCAGGCGGTCGAGCCGGTTCATGCCAATGCGCATTCGAGCGCATGCGCAGCGGCCTGGGCCAGCGCGCGCAGTTCGGGTTCGTTCATGACGTAGGGCGGCATGAAATAGACGGTGTTGCCGATGGGCCGCAGAAGCGCCCTGGCATCGAGCGCGGCGGCGAAAAAGCGGCGGGAAAAATCCTTGGGTGCGCCTTCGACATCGAAGGCGGCGATCATGCCGCGCTGGCGCAAATGGCGCACCGCCGCGTGACCGGAAAAAGCCTCCGCGAGCAACCGCCCCAACCAGGCGGCGCGCTCCCGGTTGGCGGCAAGCACGTCATCCTCGTCGAAAATATCCAGCGTTGCCAGCGCGGCGCGGCAGGCAAGCGGATTGCCGGTGTAGGAGTGCGAATGCAAAAAGCCCCGGCGCACATCGTCGTCGTAGAAGGCGCGGAAAATCTCGTCGCGGCACAGCACGACGGACAGCGGCAGATAACCGCCGGAAAGGCCTTTGGAAAGGCAGAGCAGATCGGGGCGTATGCCCGCCTGTTCATGCGCGAAAAAAGTGCCGGTGCGTCCGCAGCCGACGGCGATTTCATCGCAGATCAAATGCACTCGATGGCGGTCGCACAGGGCGCGGGCGAGCCGCAGGTATTCCGGATCGTACATCGCCATGCCCGCCGCGCCCTGCACCAGCGGTTCAAGGATGAAGGCGGCGATGCGTCCGCCTTCGGCTTCGAGTTTTGCTGCCAGCGCCCCGGCGGCGCGGCGGGCGGTATCGGCGGCGGATTCGCCGGGCGCGGCGCGGCGGGCGTCCGGCGAGGGCAGGGCTTCGGCCCGACGCACGAGCGGCGCGTAAGCTTCCCGGAACAAGGCGACATCGGTGACGGCGAGCGCGCCGACGGTTTCGCCGTGATAACTGTTTTCCAGGCACAGGAAACGGTTTTTTTGCGGCAATCCCCGGTTGCGCCACGCATGAAAGCTCATCTTGAGCGCAATCTCGGTGGCCGATGCGCCGTCCGAAGCATAGAAAGCATGTCCGAGCGCGCCATTCGTGAGCGCGGCCAGCCGTTCGGATAGCTCGACCACGGGCGGATGGGTGAAACCGGCGAGCATCGCGTGCTCCAGCCGGTCGAGTTGCTCGCGCAAGGCGGCATTGATGCGCGGATTGCAATGCCCGAAAAGATTGACCCACCACGAACTGATGCCATCGAGTACCTGTTTGCCGTCCCCGGTGATGAGCCACGGCCCCTTGCCCGCGACGACCGGCACTGGCGGCAGGGTTTCGTGGTGCTTCATCTGGCTGCATGGATGCCAGACGGCGGCGAGCGAGCGTTGCAGGAGCGAGGCGGGCATCTGTTCGTGGAACGGAGGAGGACGAAACCGGCCATGTTGGGGAATCGGCGAAGACGTGTCAAACCCTAGCGCCTGGATACGTCCGCGATACCGATCCGGCGATGACGCCTCTATGGCTTTGGCCGGACCCGGAAGCGCCGCGCAGGTGAATGCGTCCGTGTGATCGCTTTGGCATGTGCAACCCGACCGCACCGCGCCCGTGCATCTGTGATATACCTGATTCCCCTTTTTCAGCGGGCGGCGAAAATGAGCGAAAAAGATTACTCGGTGGTGTGCGGCACCGAGGACATTCTCAGGTCGTTGTGCGATTCCGTCGTCAAGGTGCTGCATCTGGCCACCACGAGCCGGATTGCTTATTCCGGGATGATCCAGCGCATCTCCCGTACTTGCCTCAAACCCGACATCGGTTGCTTCGTACTGTTCGACGGCGGATTTTCCGGATTGGTGGTAATCAACTTTTCCGCCGCGTCGGCGATGGAGCTTTATGAGCATTACATGCTCCATATGGGCATGGCGAAGGAAGAACTCGCCAGCAATTTCACCTCCGACGATGTGGGCAATGTCATGGGCGAACTGATGAACCAGATTGTCGGCGACTTCACGCGCAAAGTGTCGCAAAATCTGCAAACCCACATCACCCAGAACCAGCCCAAGATGTTGTCGCTCACCAAGCAGGTGGCGCTTTCCATCGACACCCATCTCGATCAGCCCGAATCGCGGCGGGTGACGTTCCAGACTGGGGGCGGCAATATTTTTTATCTTGAAATGGCGATCGACCGCACCGAGTTCATCAAGCTCAACGAGTTCGAGACCGAGGAAGTCGACCCCGACGCCCTGCTGGAGCAGGCCCGGAGCGGCAACGAGGCGGCGTCCGGCGGCGGGCAGGCCGACCAGGACGAACTCTTGAAGTCCCTTGGCATGTAGTAATATCCGTCTGTTTTCGTCATCGCTGTTTTCCGCGATTTTTCCGCGGCGGGTTTCCCATGGACTTTTTCTCTTTGCAGCCGGCGTCCGTCTGGCGTCATTTTTCCACTTTGTGCCGGATACCGCGCGCTTCCGGCAACGAAAGCGCGGTACGCGACGAACTGGCGGCATGGGCGCGGGCGCGCGGATTGGGCGTGAAAGTCGATGCCGCCGGTAATCTCGTTTTGAGCAAGCCCGCCAGTCCGGGCCGTGAAGACTGTCCGGGCATGGTGCTGCAAGGTCATCTCGACATGGTGTGCCAGAAAAACGGCGGCAGCTCGCATGATTTTGCGCGCGACCCGATCCTTCCCGTACTGCGCGACGGTTGGGTGACGGCGGGCGACACCACGTTGGGCGCGGATAACGGCATCGGTGTCGCGCTGGCGCTGGCGGCGCTGGAAGACGGCGATCTCAAGCATCCGGCGCTGGAAGTCCTGCTGACCGTGGATGAAGAATCGGGCATGCATGGCGCCTTGGGCCTGAAGCCGGATGCGGTGAATGGCCGCCTGCTGCTCAATCTTGATACCGAGGAGTGGGGCGAGTTGTATATCGGCTGTGCGGGCAGTGTCGATGTCATTGCCGGAGGCGTTTTGCCCGTGGAACCGCCACCGGACGGTCTGCATGCTGTCACTATGCGTTTGTCGGGGCTGGCCGGGGGGCATTCCGGTATCGACATCCACCGTGGACGCGGCAACGCCATCAAGCTGTTGGCGCGGTTGCTTCATGCGTTCGCGGCGACGGACGCCGATTTCCGGCTGGCGGCGCTGGAGGGCGGCACGGCGCACAATGCCTTGCCGCGTGAAGCCGTCGCAAGGCTATTGTTCGCCGATACCGCCGGCCTGCAAGCGCAGGCCGGCGATTTCGCGGCCGGGTTGCGCAACGGCTTGCCCGTCGAAGACGGCAAGCTCCGTATCGACATCGTGCCTGAATCCGCGCGCCCCGCTGTGGCGCTGACCCGCGACGCGTCGCGCGCCTTGACATCGCTGCTCCACGATTTGCCATACGGTGTGCGCGCTGTGGGCGAGCGGATGCCTGGCGTGGTCGACACCTCCAACAACATCGGAGAATTGCGGCTCGACGGTGGACGCTTGCACATCAACGCCATGGTGCGTTCGCTGCGCGCGGAAAGCCTGGGCGCGCTGTCGGCGGAAATCGCCGGGCTGTTTTCACGGACGGGGCTGGAGACGCGCGTGCAGGGCGGCGGACCGGAGTGGACGCCTGCGCCGGAGGCGAAATTACTTGCGTTGGCGCGAAGCGTCTATCGCCGGACTTTCGGCGGCGAGGCGCATGTGCAGGTCATCCATGCCGGGCTGGAATGCGGTATTTTCAGTGCGCTGTGGCCGGACATGGAGATGATCTCCTTCGGCCCCACGATCCAGGGTGCGCACTCGCCTGGCGAACGGGTGGAAGCGGCGAGCGTGGAGCGGGCGTGGCAGCTGCTTGCCGGCATATTGTCGGCTGTTCCAGCTGCTTGAAGATACGGCGCTTCGGCAGTCCGGAACCGAGACCCGGTCACGGATGCGTTGATTCCAGATCGTTTCGGCTCAATCCGGTAGTCTTGAGCACTGTTTCAAAATCGACGCCGCACAACAACAGTGCGCGGGCGATTTCCAGGGAGGCGCTGTGGCGTCCTTCCATGCGTCCTTTTTCCAGACCTTTTTCCAGACCGATTTGCTCCAGTTGTTCGGCTATGGTCATCATGTTCTCCTTGTAGTCCGGCAGGCGGTACGCCAGTTGTTCGACAAAGCCCCCGGGATTGGCCGTGTTGCCCGCTTGCAGTACGTAGTGCAGAAAGGCTTCCAGTTGCTCATGGGTTATTGTGTGCAAGGATAGCAGCTGTGTGAATTGCTCCAGCAATTCCATCATGTCCCGTTGCCGGATGTGCTTCTGCACCAGTTCCAGCAGCGCCATCCGCCTGTGGGTCAGGATTTTATCATCCGGGATGATGGTGACGTCGATCAGTGGAAAGGGGCTGCTGTAAAGGTCACGGGCCGGTTCGGAAGCGGCGAAGCCGTCCAGCCAGTCGGTGCTGTAGGGATAGGGGCTGACCTGGCCATGGTAGAACAGGACAGGGATGACCAGCGGAAGTTGCTTGTGGCCCTTATCCAGATGGGCGCGCATGGCGCGAAGGCTGTACTGCATCAGCCGGAAGGCCATCAGGGGGTCGGGAGTGCTCTGATGCTCGATCAGGCAGTAGACATAACCATCGCCCCTTGTGGTACGCAGGGAGTACAGGATGTCGGAATGGGCGGCGCGCAGTTCCGGTTCGACGAAGGAGGCAGGCTCGGGGCGCAGGGTACCGAGGTCGCAGAGCGCGCGCAGCGGCGAGGGAAGGTGAATGCTCAGGAAATCCCGCGCCGTCTCGGGATGAGACAGGAATTTCTTGAAGATGGCATCATGGGACGCGCCGGCATGGCTTGACATGCACAGAGAATATCACGGTTTCCGATCGAATGGCAATATCATTGTACGGAACATCATCCCTCCGGTTTTTGTGCGCTTTTCCCAAAAAAGAAACGCTAAATGGCAAATGAGCGGGAGTATTCGCTAGAATCGCCTCCTTCCGGCGCCAGAGCCGCGACAGGTTGATGCCTTGAGCACCGAATCCGCCCCAGAATCCGCACCACGAGATGCCGGCATACCCGGCGGGGCGAAGCCTCATCATTTCGAGTCCACCGCCCGCTTCGTCGCCTGGGTTCGCGCTGCCGCGCCCTATATCCACGCCTTCCGCGGCAAGACGTTCGTTGTCGGCTTCGGCGGGGAGGTAGCGGCGGGGCCGCTGGCGCAAAGCCTGGCTTACGATTGCAATCTGCTTGCCGCGCTCGGTATCCGGCTGGTGCTGGTGCATGGCGCGCGTGCGCAGATCGACGCCGAAGTAGCGCGCCGGGGACTGGAAGCGCATTTTCACAACGGTTTGCGGATTACCGATCCGGCCACGATGGAATGCGTGAAGGCGGCGATGGCAGTGACGCGCTTCGAGGTCGAGGCGCTGCTCTCGCAAGGTTTGCCCAACACACCGATGGCGGGTGGCTACATGCGGGTGACGGGGGGCAATTTCATTACCGCGCGTCCGGTCGGTGTGGTCGATGGTGTCGACTGTCAATACACGGGCGCGGTGCGCAAGGTCATCGCGGAGGAGATCAATGCCGATCTCGATCAGCAAAACGTCGTGCTGATTACGCCGCTCGGAATGTCGCCGACGGGCGAAATCTTCAATATGTGCATGGAGGAAGTCGCTGAGGCGGTGGCGGTGGCGGTCAAGGCCGAGAAGCTGATTTATCTGTGCGACGCGCCGGGACTGCTCGATGGCGACAACCTCATCGGTTCGGTCACGTCCGATGAGGCGCAACAACATCTCGATGCCGGCGAAGGGCTGACCGAGGATTTGCATTTGTACCTGCCATGCGCAATCCGCGCGACGCGGCGCGGGGTGGCGCGCTGCCACCTCGTCGACCGCGACAAGGACGGCGCGCTGTTGCTGGAGTTTTTCACGCCCGCCGGCGTGGGAACGGTGGTGTCGCGCGATCCGCTTTTTCGCGTGCGCGAGGCTACCGCCGACGATGTGGGCGCATTGGTGGCGCTCATTTCGCCGATGGAAGCCGACGGCACGCTGGTGCGGCGCGGGCGTGAATTGCTCGAATGCGAAATCGACCGCTTTTCGGTGGTCGAATACGACAATATGCTGGTTGGCTGCGCGGCGCTTTGTCCGTTTTCGGAAGACAATGCCGCCGAACTGGCTTGCCTTGCCGTGACGCCGGAATACCGTCGCGCCGGTCTGGGCGAGCAATTGCTGCACCGGATCGGACAGCGGGCGCGGAGCGACGGGCTGGATCGCCTGTTCGTGCTCACCACGCGCACGGCGCATTGGTTCCGCGAACGCGGCTTCAGCGAGACCGATCCCGAGGCGTTGCCGCGCCAGAAGCGTGAACTTTACAACCTGCAACGGCGATCCAAAGTGTTCGTCAAAATGCTTTAGCGGCTAGAATACACAGCTAGACCCTTTGAACGAGAGGACAAAACAATGACCCGCATGGTCAATTGCGTGAAGCTCGGGCGCGAGGCGGAAGGTCTTGAGCGTCCGCCGACGCCGGGCAAATTGGGCGCGCGCATCTTCGAGAACGTCTCAAAGGAAGCCTGGCAGCAATGGGTTCGATACCAAACCATGCTGATCAACGAAAACCGTCTCAATCTGATGGAACCTCGCGCGCGTCAGTACTTGTCCGAGCAGATGGAAAAGCATTTCTTTTCCGGCGAGGCCGACCGGATTTCAGGCTTCGTGCCGCCCCCGGCGCCGTGAGACGCCGGGGTAATGGTCATGGCGCATTTTCTTCAAGGCAATCGGGACACCCGCCGGAAATTGCGCCGCCGTGGAATTGCGCGGCGCATGTTCGACACGCGCCCGTATCCATTCCAGTCCTCACTTTCTGTTGACGCATGACGCTCTTATTGATGCTCTTTTCGTTGGTGGCCGTCCTGTTGCTCGAACAGGTGCGCCCATTGCCCGTAAAGCGAGTCGTGCTCGATCCCCTGCGCGCCCTCGTTTCGCGTATCTCCAGGCGTTGCGGCTATGGTCGCGGGCGACTGACCTGGGGGCTGACCGTCCTGGGGGGAACGGCGCTGTGCGCGGTCGTTGCCTGGCTGCTGCCCTTACTGCTGTGCGTCGTCTTTACCGTCGGGGTGCTCTATCTCACCCTGGGCTTCCGCCATGAAAGCCATTTCTTCACCGACATCCATCTTGCCCTGCGCATGCAGGAACTCGGCGCCGCGCGCCGCTTGCTGGCCGAATGGCGCGGCGGGCAATATGAAGATGCGGATGCTGACGAAGTGGCGCGGCTCGCCATCGAACAGGCGCTCGTGGCCTCGCACCGCAATGTATTCGGCGTTATTTTCTGGTTTGTGGTTCTCGGCCCCTGCGGGGCGGTCATGTACAGGCTGGCACGCTTCCTCCATGACGAATGGGGGGGGGGGCAAGACGGCGTCCCGGAAGAAGGCTACGGGCAATTTGCGCGCCATGCCTTCTTCATCATCGACTGGCTGCCGTCGCGGCTGACCGCGGTGCTGTTTGCGATCGGGGGAAACTTCGAGGATGCGGTATTTTGCTGGCGCGCCCAATCCGTGCTGTGGCCGGATCGCGGCAATGCCGTTCTGGTGGCCAGCGGAGCGGGCGCGCTCGGTGTGCGCCTGGGATCGGTTCCGGGCGCGGAAGGAAGCGATGCGGAGATTCTGGATGTTGGTGTCGGCGATAAGGCCGGCGTCGACGATATGCAAGCCACGGTCGGCCTCGTTTGGCGGGCGCTGGTCGTGTGCCTGGTGTTGTTGGCCCTGACGGCGGTCGCCGTCTGGGTCGGCGGCTAATTTTCAAGGAGAGGAGAAACCAATGGCTGATCGTGAAATTGTTGTTTTGAGTGCCGCCCGTTCCGCGGTGGGCGGGTTCGGCGGTTCCCTGAAAGACCTGGAGCCAGCCGAACTGGGCGGTCTGGTAATCAAGGAAACCATTGCACGTTCCGGCGTCGACCCGAAAGAAATCTCCTTTGCCGCCGTGGGCAATATCATGCCGACGGACCCGCGTTACCCGTATGTCGCGCGCGTTGCCACCATTCAGGGCGGCCTGCCGATGAGTTCCGTTGCATTCGCGGTCAACCGCCTTTGCGGCTCGGCCATGCAGGCGCTCGTTTCATCGGCGCAGGCCATCCTGCTGGGCGATGCCGATTACGCGCTCGCGGGCGGGGTGGAAGTCATGTCGCGCGCCGCCTACATGTTGCCGGCGTTGCGCTTTGGTGCGCGCATGGGCGAGACTGCGGCGTTCGATTCGATGGTTTCGGTCATCACCGACCCGTTCGGCGTCGGCCACATGGGTGTCACCGCCGAAAACCTCGCAGTCAAGCACGGCATTACCCGTGAAGAACAGGACGCCTTCGCGCTGGAGTCGCAAAAACGCGCCGCCGCCGCGTTGCAGGCCGGCTATTTCAAGAGCCAGATCGTGCCGATCACCCTCAAGACCCGCAAGGGTGAAGTCGTGTTCGATACCGACGAGCATCCCAAGCCCGGCACTACTCTGGAATCTCTCGCCAAGATGCGGCCCGCCTTCAAGAAAGACGGCACGGTGACGGCGGGCAACGCCTCCGGCGTCAATGACGCCGCCGCTTTCTTCGTGCTGACCGACGCCGCCAGGGCCGCCGCCGCCGGACACAAGCCGATTGCCCGTCTCATCGCCTATGCCATTGCCGGCGTACCCAACGATGTCATGGGTGAAGGCCCGATCCCCGCAACCCGGCTCGCCTTGAAACGCGCCGGTCTCACGCTCGACCAGATCGATGTGATCGAATCCAACGAAGCCTTCGCCGCGCAATCGCTGGCCGTCGCCAAAGTGCTCGGCCTCGATCCGGTCAAGACCAACCCCAATGGCGGCGCAATCGCCCTCGGCCATCCTGTGAGCGCCACCGGCGGTGTCATCATCACCAAACTGCTGCACGAACTGCAACGCCGCAATGCCCGTTACGGATTGGCGACGATGTGCATCGGCGGCGGGCAGGGGATCGCCACCATTTACGAGCGCCTTTGATTCGGTGCGGTCGAATCCGGAAACGGCGCTCGCGGGCGCCGTTTTTCCATTCAAACCGATGCCGGTTTGAAACCCCGCCTTTCGGGGCGATAAAGAAACGTACCGGTGCGACAGCTTATACTATAAGAATGACAGGAACGCAGGGCGGAACGGCGGAATGCCTGCCTGCCGGGGTATGCCCGGCGAAGTAGTCCGCCCTGTGGATGGAACCAAGTTGTCGCGGATTTTGGGTTATAGTGGCGCCCGGTCCATACATTTCGTTTTTCTTTGGAGGTGTTACTCATGGAAGCAAAAGTTTTACCCGCCGCGGCGGGATGGCAATGGTGGAAATCGGCCTTTGAATTACTGTTGCGCGCACCCAAACCGCTGATGCTGTCCAGCATACTGTTTTTCTTGGGTTTTTATGGTGTTTGGTTAATAGTGGCTCTTGTGTCGTCCGCATTGGCCTCTTTTGCTGGAATCATTGGAATTCTCATCGGCATCCTTGCGGCACTTGCTATTGTAATATTCATGCCGTCATTGTTTCTTGGCTTGCTGTCCATTTTCCGCAGTGTGGATCGAGGGGAGAAACCCTCGCTGGCCATTTTCCTGCAACCCGCCAGGGAACGGTTGCTGCCCTTGGGAATGATGGGGCTTCTCATCATCGTTTTTTCCTGGATCGCACAGGGACTCGCAGCCTATGCCACGATGGGCGCTCATGTCAATGAACTGGCTATGTCGCTTTCCGGCGATCCTTTCGCTCTTTTGGGGAACATACGTCTGTTTTTATTGTTCAGTTTGCTCATATCCGCCGTCGTCATGGCGGCTGGATGGTATTCAGCCTTTCTTGTTGGATGGCATGACTCATCCATTATAAATGCACTCAGGGAAAGTTTCATGACTACCATGAAAAACTGGGCTCCCTTCCTGATAAGCGTTCTCGTTTATATCGGTGGTGTAATAGTTTTTTGTATTGCCTTTGGGTTGCTCACAACAATTCTGGGATTCATTCTTCCACATTGGCTCCTTGTCATTGTTGGCATCATAGCGAGTATAGGGTTCGCTGCCTCTATGTCCGCCCTCTTATTCGGCTTTTGGTATTACACCTACAAAACGGTGTTTGAGGAACAGGAGGCCGCGACGGAATGAACCGGAAAACCGATATCGCGGTATGCATGCCGTGAGCGATCGAAACCAGGGAAACGCCTGATTTTCCTTTGTGACGATAACCGGTGTTTCCGCTTCCGGTGCTGTGTTTTTCAAGGCTGTTTTTAGTCCTGTTGCGCCCATATTGGGGCGCAACAGCGGGATGGACTTGCTGCGCCCAAACGGACGCCAAAGAGAGAAACTTCGATAGATCTCTGGAGGTGTCTATGCAAGCCAAACAAGGTATTCCCCGTCGTCATTACACGGACGTTTTCAAGGCGCAAGCGGTGACGCTGGCGTCCTCGATAGGACAGGCGCAGGCGGCCCGGAAGCTGGAGATGTCGGTCAAGACGCTCAGTCACTGGGTGGAGGCCTACCGTCATGGCAGCCG
>JAISCE010000088.1 GCA_031265765.1 Azoarcus sp. | reverse complement strand
TGGCGCCGTAGGAAAACTGGACCACGTCGATCCAGCCCTTGTGAGCGGCTTGCTGGGATTCACCGGCAATGCCGTCAATCTTGATGAATATTTCATGAGACATGCAATTGTTCCTTTACTAGCGGTTGGCAAATATGCATGAAAAGGGATGAAGCGCCCGGATTGTATCCGACTTGCGCGGAGTATGCACAATATTGTTCGCCCATGCTGACGAGGCAGCGAACTGGACGATTTCCCCACGCCGAGGCGTCTTCGAGCAATACGCACAGCAAATCGCGGCCCGCCCGATCTTCCGGCGCGGGCTGTAGAGCGGCAGTGACAGAAAAAGCGCCAAGTGGTAGAGTCGTACCGTTATGTTCCGTGCAGTATTGTCGATGCTTGGGGGCGCTTGCCTGTAAAAGCTTCGTTGGATTGCCTGGACTCGACACACAGCCCCGTTGAGCGAGGCTTGCCCGTCCGGTCCAAGGATGCCGAATAGGGGTGATAATGCCGAAATCCGATTTCCCGGCGCTTTTACAGCCGGGGGTGCACAGTTTGAGCTTGCAGGAATTGCATGACATGGCAGTGGCGCCGTTTCCAGCCGACGCACAGCGGCTGGACTTGTATCAGAAGCTGGCCATGTGGATCGGCGCGCTTCAGGCTTGCGGGGTGATCGGTACGCTTTGGGTGGATGGATCTTTCCTGACAGAGAAGCTTGGGCCGGACGATATCGACTGTGTGCTCTGGAATCCCGACTGGGCCTCTCTGGCAAGCGCCACGCCCGCCAACGCGCGGCAAATAAGTCACCTGCTCGATCGGACCACGGCGGAGAATCTGTACGGGCTGGATCTGTACGTCGTGAAAACGGCACTAGGCGATGTTTTCCACGAAAAGGCATACTGGCGGGGTGTGCTCGGGTTCGGTCATGACAGGGTGACAGCGAAGGGCTTCGCGGAGGTGTGCTTATGATGATGAGCAGCGAGTTCCTGCGAGGACATGCCGATGCATTGTCCCGGTTCGCAAAAGAAACCGTGGATCGCGCTCGCGCGGCGCCCGACGATTTCTTTTTGCAGCTTGCCGCAAAGAACCAGGAGGATTCGGCCCGCGCGGTCGAGCACCAACTCCTGCTCGATGAGGCGGAAGAGGCCGGGGAACTGTTCGATCTGCGGCTCATCGGCCCCCAGGTGAACGGGTGCATATCTCTCGACTGGTTCATCAAGGCGATGGAACCCCTCTCCAAAGCATGGAAGCTGGCAGCCCACAGGCTGCGTTATGGCACGGATTCTTCGCGCGCCGTCGGGGCGGATGTCGTCAGCGCGTTGAACCTGAAGCTGGCCGGTATCGGTCATGGTTCGGCCCGTATCTTCGTTACTGGCAATGCCCGGCCCGACCTGACAGGCGAAAGTCTGCTGCAAGCGACGCTTGTCCAGATTTTCCGGTTGCTCAATTCGAGCCAGGACGATTTTTACGATGCGGTGGATGCGATTGGAGGACGCTCGGCTCACCAGCTCGGCGAGTTCATGAGGAGGCTGGACGATGCCGGTCTTGCCGCACAATTCACGTGGGAATCTCCGCGCGGGCGGCAGTTTTGGGAAGGAGGCCCCGACGAAATAACCCGTATTCGCGCACTGCTGGACACCATCCGCGAGCCTGAGCGGTACGAGGAGGTCATCCAGGGGCGGATCGCGGGCATCGCCGATACGGGAAGACTGGAGATGCGCACCGACAACGGGAAGCTCCTGGTTCGTTTCCCGCTCAAGCTCACTGAGCAGGTTCAACGCCTGACGGTCACGTCGATGACCAGCATCCGCGTCGAGACGGCATGTTATTGGGATTCCGTCCAGAAGAAGGACATCCGCAAGCGGCAGTTCATCTCGGTCGAGTAGCCGCGCGGCTCGCCAGGCGACGCGGATTTCGCGCCGCCTTCATCCTGCTGCAAATCCAGCAGTCCGTTTCCGCAAATCGCTGGATTCCGCGCAATATTGCGCATTATTCATCGACAAGCCATTGAAATCAAATCTTTTTCCATGATGGCATGACAGTTGCTATCTGTCCGGTTCATCGGGCGGTTTGCCCGAAAAACCGGAGAATTGTCATGAGCACGAGAAAACTTCGCCTGGGCGCTTTCCTGCCCGGCGCGGGCCAGCATTTCGCCGCCTGGCGGCATCCGAACGCCAAGGCCGACGGCATCCTCGACATCGAGTATTACAAGAGCCTGGCACGCACCGCCGAGCGCGGGCTGTTCGACGCTTTCTTCCTCGCCGACGGGCTAGCGGCGAGTTTCGGCGGGCAGGTCGAATCCGGCGTGGGCGACAAGGCGGCGGTATTCGAGCCGGTGACGTTGTTTGCGGCGCTTTCCACCGTCACCAAAAACCTGGGCTTCATTGCCACAGCCTCGACGACTTATGAAGATCCGTTCATTCTCGCGCGCAAATACGCTTCGCTCGATTACATCAGCCATGGGCGCGCGGGCTGGAACGTCGTCACCAGCCACGGCGACGCGGCGGCAAGGAATTTTGGGTACGACCGGCAACTGACCCCGGAAGAACGCTACGGGCGCGCGCATGAGTTTGTCGCCTTGGTCAAGGAATTGTGGGATAGCTGGGAAGACGATGCCTTTATCCGCAACAAGGCGACCGGGCAATTCTTCGATCCGGGAAAAGTCCATGCGCCCAATCATCGCGGCAAGTATTTCAATGTCGCCGGGCCGCTCAACGTCGCGCGCCCGCCGCAGGGCTATCCGGTCATCGTGCAGGCCGGGCAGTCCGAACTCGGGCGCGAACTCGCCGCCGAAACCGCGGAAGTCATTTTCACGGCCTGGCAAACGCTGGAAGATGCACAGGCTTTTTACCGCGATGTCAAGGGACGGCTGGCCAAATACGGACGCTCGCCCGATTCGCTCAAGATCATGCCCGGGGTGTCGCCCTACGTCGCCCGCACCGAGGCGGAAGCGCGCGCCAAGCAACGCGCCCTGCACAATCTGATCAAGCCCGAGGCGGGCCTCGCCCTGCTGACCGGGCTGCTCGGCGCGGATATCGACCTTTCCCGGTACGATCTCGATGGCCCCTTGCCCGACATCGTGCCGCCGACACACGGCATGGTCAGCCGCCAGTATCTTCTGGTCGACATCGCGCGCAAGAACGATTTCAGCATTCGCCAGCTTTACGAGTGGATCGCTTCCGGACGCGGTCACTGGACGATTGTCGGCACGCCGGTCCAGATTGCCGACAAACTCCAGGAATGGTTCGAGAACGGCGCCGCCGACGGTTTCAATGTCTTGCCGCCGCTGTTGCCGGACAGCCTCGATGATTTCGTCGACCTCGTCATTCCGGAACTGCAACGGCGCGGGCTTTTCCGCATGCACTACGAGGGCACGACCTTGCGCGAAAACCTTGGCCTCGCCCGTCCGCGAAATCGGTTCGCCAGGCCGGAAGCGGCGTCCTCCAGGCACGCGCCCGAATCCGAACCCGTCGGCGATATCCTTCCCACTGGCGGCCCGACGCTGGGGACGGCGCGCGGGCAAGGCGGCAGCGAGCATATTTACCAGCAAGTCGTCCTCGTCGGTTCTTCTACGGCCAGCCAGCAGGACGCGGTCGACAAGGCCATCGCGCGCGCGGCGGCCAATTATCCGGGCCGCCTGCGCTGGTTCGAGATCGTCGACTCCCGAGGGCAGATAGATGGCGGTAAAGTTACGCACTGGCAGGTCGTGCTGAAAATCGGCATCAATTTTCAGGACTGACCGAACCAAGCGATTTTCCACAAAAGGCAAGGAGCCTTTACCATGACAACCGCACGCATCGCCGAAAACGGCGTCAATCCCATTTTCATCGAACGCTGGTCGCCGCGCGCCTATGACGAATCGTCGCTCCCGGAAAATGAACTCAAATCCTTGTTCGAGGCGGCGCGCTGGGCGCCCTCGGCCTACAACGCACAGCCGTGGCGCTTCATCTATGCCCGTCGGGGTACGCCGGACTGGCAAACCTTCCTCGATCTGCTGATTCCGTACAATCGCGGCTGGGCACGGAATGCTTCCGCGCTGGCGGTCGCCGTTTCGGCGCGGAAATTCGTTCCGCCGGGCAAGGATGAGGCTATCGACACGGGCTCCCAGTCCTACGATACCGGGGCCGCCGTCGCGTATCTTCTCCTTCAGGCCAGCCTTGCCGGGCTTGCCGCGCATGTCGTCACCGGCTTCGACAAACAGGCCGCCAGGCAGGCGCTCGCCATTCCGGAGGATTTCCATATCGAGAGCGCCATTGTCATTGGCCGCCGGGGCAACGCCGACAAGCTTCCGCCCGAACTGCAAGCCCGTGAAACGCCCAATGGACGCAGGCCGCTCGAAAGCCTGGTCGCCGAAGGCCGCTTTGATTTCGAGGATGCCTGATGCAATACAGAAAACTCGGCAATACCGGTACCGATGTCAGTCTCATCGCCCTGGGCACCATGACCTGGGGCGAACAAAACAGCGAGGCCGAGGCGCATTCCCAACTCGATTTCGCCCTGGAGCGCGGCATCAACCTCATCGACACCGCTGAAATGTACCCGGTGCCGCCCCGCGCCGAAACGCAAGGGCGTACCGAGGCTTACATCGGCACATGGCTGAAAGCGCGCCCCGGCGCGCGCGGCAAGATCATCCTTGCCACCAAGGCGGCCGGCCCCGCGCGGCAGGCGGAACGGCCCTCGCATCTGCGCGGCGGCAATGCCCGCCACGACCGCGCCAATCTCGAAGCGGCATTGAACGACAGCCTCGAACGTCTGCAAACCGATTACGTCGATCTCTACCAGTTGCACTGGCCCGACCGCACGACCAACTATTTCGGCGAACTGGGCTATCGTCACGTCGAAAACGAGGACACGGTGCCGATACAGGAAACCCTGGAAGTGCTGGGCGATCTGGTCAAGTCGGGCAAAGTGCGCCACATCGGCCTTTCCAACGAAACCCCGTGGGGCGTGCACGAATTTCTCCGTCATGCGGAAAACGCCGGATTGCCGAGGGTCGTAAGCATCCAGAATCCGTACAATCTGCTCAACCGCAGCTTCGAGATCGGACTTGCCGAATTCGCCATCCGCGAAAAGGTGGGTTTGCTTGCCTATTCACCGCTGGCTTTCGGGACACTGACCGGCAAATACCTCGATGGACGGCAGCCTCCCGGCGCGCGCATCACCCGGTGGGAGCGTTTCGGACGCTACAAGGGCGACATCGCCGAAACCGCTACCGCCGCCTATGTCGACATTGCCCGCCGGTATGGCATCAGTCCCGCCCGGCTTGCATTGGCTTACGTCAATCGCCAACCGTTTCTCACCAGCAATATCGTCGGCGCGACCAGCCTTGCGCAACTGGAAGAAAATATTGGCAGCCTCGACGTGCGGCTGGAGCAGGCGGCGCTCGACGAGATCGAAGCCGCGCATGCGGCGCATCCGAATCCCAGTCCGTAAGTGGGCATCGGCGGGCGTTTATTCGGGGAGGGCGCTATTGGCTCCGGCAGCGGGCCATTGCGCTTTACGCCTCGGCGGCCACGCGCAAACGGCGCAAGAGTTTGTCAATCCAACGGTGCGCGCATCGCAGCAAAACCGGGTCAGGCTTCATCGGCATTCACAGTTCCGGGAAATGCCGCGATTTCACCAGGCGAATCTCCCCCATGGCGGTACGGTGCGCAAAAGGACGGGTCGATTCGATGCCTTCCGTGTAGCGCAGTTCATCGAATCCGGTATAGCCGCCTTTCTCCGCCAGCGCCTGCGCAACACGGACGAAAATCTGGCGCGCTTCGCCGTCGCCGCCGGTGGCAAGCCGTTTCATGTCGAGGCCGATGCGGCAATGCCCGGAATCGAGTTCCGTGACGCGAATCTCCCAAGTCGGCGCAAGCGGATCGTAAATACCGTAAGCGAGCAGGCCCCCTGCAAGATATTCGGGCTTCAGATATTGGAGTTGCTTCGCCATCCACGCCAGACCGACAGCCCCGGCGACGGAACCATTGTTTTCTTGCAGAAATTCATCATGGTTCCGCACCCAGGAACACCCGGATGAGATCAACAGCGCGACAAATACGATCAGCAGGAAAATGGCGCGTTTCATGACGATCTCCTTTCCCGTTCATTGCAGGAAGTTGAACAGCGACAACCCGCTGACTTTCATGAACGACAATTGCGCGGCTTCGAGATTGGTTTGCAGTTGCGTCAGGCGGGACATGGCTTCGGCATAATCGCAATCCTGCAAGCGCGACAGGGTTTCGGCGTATTGCAAATTCATGTCGCTGGAGAGGTTGCTCAATTGCTCAAGCTCGACCATCTGCGAGCCGACTTGGGCGCGCGCGCGCAAGGATGTATCGAGCGCGGCATCGGTATTGCCGATGGCGAATTGCACGCCGCTGATGATGCCGCTGGTCCCCGGTCTTTCGAGAGTGTCGATGAAAATCGCCAGATTGTCGAATACGTTCTTGGAGGCGACGAAGACATCGAACGCATCGCCATTGCCCGGTGTGCCGGAGACTTCCATTTTCAGGCCATTGAATTCGATAGTGTCGGGCGGCCCCGGTGTCACCGTCACCGGCGTCACCGTCAGCGGCGAGGAATTGCCGGGTTGGTATTCGGTGACATCGTAGCCCGTGCCATTGAAACGCACTTCGTAACGTCGCCCGGTATTGGCCGCGTCGGGCTGCGCCGGATCGAAAATGACTGTTGCCGTGGCGCCGCCGCTATTGCCCTTGCCCGTAAATGTGTTGATGGCGCCTTCCAGCGCGCGGGTATTGTCGAACACGCTCGACCCCGGCAGGCTCACCGGCATGAAGCGCGTCGCGGAAACCTGCATCGTCCGCATGCCTTGATCGCCTTCGTAATGGACGTTGCCGTAGCTGCCTTGGAACGCTTGTATATCGGCCCGGTAGCCGGAAAACAGGAAATCGCCAGTCGCATCCCGTGTGTTGGCAAGCGAGAGCAAGGCATCGAATTGCGAGCGCATGTCGACGGCGATGAAATTCAGTTCCTCCTGATTGAGGACGGCATCGCCTGCGGAAACCGCGCTCTGGCGCACGTATTGCAAAATGTCGCCGATACCCGCCAACCGGTTTTCCAGCAGCTTGAGCTGGTCGTTGGAATAATTCTGATTGGTCTGGAATTGGATGTTGACGCTGCGCGATTGGCTGACATCAAGCGCGCGGGCCGCCGCGATCGGGTCGTCCGCCGGCGTCAGCACGCGGCGGCCGGTGGAAACTTCCTGGCTGGCGTGCAGGGCGCTCGACCAGAGCGACTGGATCGAAGATACCCCGCGATCGTAGATCATATTGGTTGAAACGCGCATGATCGTCTCCTCTTTGTCCGTTTTCAGCGCACAATCGAAATGATTTCGTCGAACAGGCGCTGAGCGATCGACATCACCCGTCCGGAAGCCTGGTACACCTGCTGGTAACGGACGAGATTGGCCGCTTCTTCATCGAGATTGACCGCCGACAGCGAATCGCGCGCTTCGAGGGCCTGAGTGTGAAGCGCGCTCTGGGCTTGCTCACTGGCCTGCACCTCTTGTGTCTTGTTGCCGACTTTATTGACCAGTTGCGAATACGCCATACCCAGCGTGGCGGTTGGGCCGGAAGCGCCGTCAAACAACAACTTGGCGCTTTGCAGCGCGCCGAGCAGATTGGCATTGCGGCTGTCGGCAATCCCCGCCTCGGTCGGACGCAGGTTGAACTTGTCGCCGTTTCCGGGCGTGCCCGCGAAAGTGAAGTTGAACGTGAAGCCGCCGGGGCCGGTGACGGTGAATACCTTGCCCGCCGCATCGGTCGCCGGATTGTAAGTTGCCGGCGTAGTGCCGTCGGCATTGGCAATGGCAAAACCGCCCGGCGTCGAGGACAGCGTCAGATTGCCGCCGCTGAAGCTCAATTCCACGTTCCAGGGATAAGGCGCAGTGCCGAGCACGCCGGAAGTATCGCTCATGACGATGCCCGATACTTTGCTATCGCCCGTATTGCCGGTCGGCACATCGCCGATCACCGGACAACCCGCGGCGATATTGCGCGGATCGGTAACCGCCACCGAAATATCGCGGGCCGCGCAGCGCGTGGGCTGGATGAGCGCCGTCTGCCCGGCCGTCATCGTCGATGCGGAAAGATCTATCCTCAAACCCTCGAAAGTATCGCTCGGCACACTGAGTGTCTTGCTGGCCTTGGTGGTCAGGTTGACCAGGGTGTAATTCGTCCCGTCGTAGCGCAATTCATAATCGCTATCGGTAAATTGGGCGAGGCTGGCGATATCGTCCGCCGCGTTATTGGCATCGAAATCGAACGCTACCGTGGCCGCCCCGGTCGGAATGATGCGCGGCGCGGACAGACTGAAGAAATCCTGCCCCAACACGCCTTCGAGATCGACCCCCAGCTTGTGCTGATTGTTGAACGCAGAAGCGAGCGACACCGCAATCATGCCCAGGCGGTTTTGCGTCGTATCGAGCGATTCGCGCCGGAAATTGAGCAATCCCGCGAGTTGACCGCCGCTGAACAGCCGCTCGGGCAGCACGATCTCCGTGCCGTTCGGCACAATCAGCGCCACATCGCTGCGTTGCGGATCGGCTTTTCCCTGTACCGACGCAAGCTTGGCAACGACATTGCCCTGCACCAGTGTCTGCCCGGAACCGATATACACCGACAGCATGCCATCCTCCTGCACACTGGTACTCACCCCGATCAAATTGTTGAGTTCGCTGACCAGTTGTCCGCGCTGATCGAGCAAATCGTTGGCCGGAAGCCCTGCCCCGCCCGCCTGCGCGACGACGATGCGCTGATTGAGTTCCGCAATACCTTTGGCATATGTATTGATCTGTTCCACAGTGCTGCGAATATCGTATTCCACCCCGTCGCGGATATCGTTCAAATACTTATCGAGACTATGGAAACGCTCCGTCAAGGCTTGGGCGCTGGACAACAACGCCTGCCGCGCCGCCGTGCTCGTCGGGTTGGACGCCACCTCCTGCACCCCGGCAAAAAAAGCATCCATGCCCGGACTGAGACCCGCGGTGGGGTCGGCGAGCAGATTGTCGATCTGGCGGATTTGCGCGGCGTAAACCGAATACGCGGACTTATTCGTTCCCGCGCTCAACACCTGGTTTTCGAGAAATTGATCGTAAGCCCGCGTGACCGCCACCATCCGGGTGCCGTTGCCGAGAAAACCGGCCCCGCTGAACCACCCGTCCTGCGAACTCTGAATGAGGCGCTGGCGATGGTAACCATTGGTATCGGCATTGGCGATATTGTGACTGGTCGTCACCAAATGGCCCTGCGCGGCATTGACACCGCTGAGTCCGATATTGAGCAGGCTGGACATGGCAATTCCCCGATTGACGACTGACTGCCCTTCATCTGCAAGAACCTTGCCAACAGCAAAAACCGCCTGTGGCAAGCGCAATAAACAATTGAAAATCAAAGGACGACAGGCGCAAGGACGCCAGAAGGCCGCGTTACCGCAACCGCAAGGCGGCAAAAACGACCGGCAAAAACCCGCGCATACCGCGCCTGTGCATGCAACGGGAACAAGCGGCGGGGATGGCGGATACGGCATTCGCGGAACGCGGCACGGCGGCGAAGGCAGCGGCGGAGATCGTCGACAACGCCGTCAATGCGAGAAGCAAGCCGCCGAAAACCGCGAACGGGTTTTCAATGCAAGGTTCGCAACTGGAAAATCGCGTCGATGTCCTTGCTGCCGAAGCGGTAGGTGTGATCCGACAACTCGTCGCGGATCACGAGTTCGCCGCTTTCGGCCAGCACGGCGCGAATCTCTTTCTCGCCCACGGCGCGCAACACGGCGGCGACCTTTTCCGGCTCGGGCGGCCAATGGTGGGTCACGGCGCGGGCGGCGTAAAGACGCACGTCTTCTTCGGCGAAAAGCCGGTGGAGCAAAGCGGCGGGCGTCAGAACGAGCAATTCGCCGGGTTTCACCGTATCGGCCAGCGTCGTGATGCGCGTCCAACCGTCGGCATCCCTGGCATCGGCGCCGGGGAGCTTTTGCAAGAACAACGCGGCACTGGCGGTTTCATTGCAGGCCAGCCACAGCCCGGCGGGCTGTTGTTCGGATTGTTCGAGATAGCGTGTGAAAACATCGGCGATGCTGACTCCCGCGAGCGGCACGAAGCTCTGGTAAGGCTGCGCCAGTCCTGCCGTCTCCAGGCTCAGCTGCAAGCGGCCATCGCCGACCAACGACAACAAATCCGCGCCGACGCTATCCGCCTCGGGTTCGGCCCTGGCATAACCGCGCAAATTGAGCGACTCTGTGCAATCGACCGCAAGCAGGCTCACCGGGCCGCGTCCCTGTATCTGGAAGGTGAGCCGCCCCGGCTGCTTGAGATTACCGGCGATCACGGCGGAAACCGCCGCCATCTCGCCGAGCAGCCTCGCCACGACGCCGGGATAAGCGCGGTTGTGCAGCAAGGCTTGCCACACATCGGCAAGGCGTACCACGCTGCCGCGAATATCGAGATTTTCCAGCAAAAAACGCTGGACGAAGCTGACGGGATTCACCGGGCGAAACCCATGCCGCGATACGCGGCGCGCTCATGCGGCGAAAAAACCTTTCGCTTCATGGCAGCCCCTCAATCATTCGCGCCCCCGGAACGCTCGGCCTTGGGCCGGCTGAAATATTCCCGTGACAGCTTGAACACGACCGGACTGAGCAGCAGCAAGGCGATCAGGTTGGGAATCGCCATCAGTCCGTTGAAAAGATCGGCGAGACCCCACACCAGGCTCAGCTTGGCGACGGCCCCGACGGGAACGACGAGCGTGAAGACGATCCGGTAAGGCAGCGCCGCCTTGTGACCGAAAAGATAAATCACGCAACGCTCGCCATACACGCACCACCCGAGAATCGTGGAAAAGGCGAACAACACCAGCCCGATAGTGACCAGCCAGGAACCGAACCCGCCCATGGCGACGCTGAACGCCTGGGCGGTCAGCGTGCCGGCGCCGGCTTCCGTGATGCCCGGCGTCATCCACTGCCCGGAAACAATGATGACGAGCGCGGAAATCGTACAAACGATGAGCGTATCGAGGAAAGGATCGAGCATCCCGAGCAAGCCCTGCTTGACCGGATTGTCGACGATGGCCGTGGCATGCGCAATCGGCGCGCTGCCCAGACCGGCTTCGTTGGAAAACAGGCCGCGCGCCACCCCGAACCGGATCGCCGCCGCGATGCTCGCCCCGGCGAAACCGCCGACGGCGGCATGACCGGAAAACGCACTCTCGAAAATCAGGCGGATCGCCTCCGGCACCTTCTCGATATGGACCGCGAGCACGATCAACCCGCCGAACACGTAAATCAACGCCATCACGGGCACCAGCGTGCCCGCGACCATGCCGATGCGCTTGACGCCGCCGACCAGCACCACGCCGGACAGAACCAGCAGCACGACGGCAATGACCCACGGTTCCAGGATCAGCCCGTAATCGGCTCCCAGCTTGACGACGTTCGCCGTGACCGAATTGGCTTGCGTCATATTGCCGATCCCGAACGAGGCCACCGTCCCGAAAACGGCAAACAAGGCCGCCAACCACTTCCACTTCGGCCCCAGTCCGTTCTTGATGTAATACATCGGCCCGCCGACGAACTTGCCGTCCGGCGTCACCTCGCGGAACTTGACCGCCAGCGTGGCCTCGCAGAACTTGGTCGCCATACCGAAGGCCGCCGTCATCCACATCCAGAACACTGCCCCCGGCCCGCCCATGAGAATGGCGGTCGCCACCCCGACGATATTGCCGGTGCCGATCGTGGCCGCCAGCGAAGTCATCAGCGCGCGAAAAGGCGTCAGTTCGCCCTCATGGTCGGGATGGCGATGGCGTCCCCGCCACATCGTGGCGAACGCATGGGGCAATTCCCGCCAGGGTATGAAGCGAAGGCCGACGGTCAGCACCACGCCGACAATAAACAACAAGGGGATCAATATATATGGCCCCCAGACAATATCGTCGATGTCGCTGACCAGAGCGGCAAATGCTTTCAGATCGGTAAACGATTTCAACATTATCGACATCTCCACGAAACAGGATACGATTGACAAAATCGGTGCAAGGGTACGTCATCTTGCGTCGCGTGTGTCGAGATGAAGGAGGAAGAACGATTTCCCCAATTGACAGACCCGTCGCATCCAACACCCCGACCAAGAGAAATTGTGGACTTGCTGCGTAAAAACGGACGCCAAAGAGAGAAACTTCGATTGATCTATGGAGGTGTCTATGCAAGCCAAACAAGAGATTCCCTGACAGATCATGACATCAAACTTGACTGCACAGACTGTTCTCTGTATAAGGCCATACATGCCTTTCCGGAAACTCCTTTCCCTCCTGCTGGCTCTCTGTGTCATGTTCGCCACGTTTCCAGGCGGCATGGCGTCTGCCTTCAGTGCAAAGAAGGCTGCCGGTTCGCACACCATAGCGAACTGCCACGAGACCATGACGCCCAGCGCCGGTTCTCTCGCTACCGGCCACGACCACGACACCGATTCGCACGGACATGACGCGCCCGCGGATGCGCCACAACCCCAACACGGTTGCTGCACCGGCTTCGTGGGCATCCTTTCCGTGGCGGCGCTCTCCCCGGTCATCCCCCGCGCGCGGGAAAGCGTCCTTTTCCTGCCTTCCCTGCGCCTCATCTCCCGCACCGCAGACATCTACCACCCTCCCCGGCAAAGCGCCTGATTCCCAGACAGCTTGTCCGAACGGTTCCGCGCGTCCGCGCGCATGAAACGTTCCCCGGCGTTCGCTGAAACGCCGTCCGTCCGATATTGCGGGGAGTTGTATCCATGAATCCGAATCGCATGGCCGGTCTCATAGCCGGCCTGATCTGCCTCGTGCATGGGGAAGCCGCGGCGCTTTCCCTCGACGAGGCCCTGTCGCGCACCGCGCGCGCGCCGGAAGTTCTTTCCAGCCTGGCGAGCGAGGCGGCGGCGGAAGAATTGTCGAAAGCCGCCGGACAGTTGCCCGATCCGCGCATCGTCATCTCCGTCGATGACTTCATGCTGGAAGGCGATATGCAATACCGTTTCGATGGCAGCAAGCGCACGGTCGGCGTGATGCAGGCGATTCCGGCGGCCTCCAGGCGGCAAGCCGAACGTCGAAAGGCGGCGGCGACGCGCGCGAGCAGCGCGCGGGCGCGGGAATACACGCAGATCGCCGCTCACCGGGAAGTGAGCCTACTCTGGCTGAAGCTGTATTTCCTGACGCAAAAAGAGGCGCTCCTGCAAGCAAGCGCCGATGAAATCCGGCGCCGACAAGCGGCAACGACATCCATGCTGGCGGGCGGCGGCGAGGCAGGCATGGCGATGGAGGCGCTTTTCGACCGGCAAAAACTCGACGATGCTTTCGATCTGCTGCGGCGCGATCTCCAACTTGTCCGCGCCCGCCTGACGCGCTGGATCGGCCCGCTGGCTCCCGCCGAAACAGCCACCGGCGCATTGCCCGCATGGGCGCGGAATACGCCGGTCATCCTCCCCGGCACGGCGAATGTTCCGGAAGCCGACACGGAAACCGAATTGCGCGCGAGCCGCTCGCGCATCGACGTAGCCGAAGCGGAATTGCTGCTGGCGCTGGCCGACAGGGACATGGACTGGAACGTGGAAGCCGGTTTCGGTCGGGATGCGATGGGGAAATCCATGATGATGGCAAAAATCGGCGTCTCGCTGCCCATTTTTGCCGGCACGCGCCAGAACCCGCGCATCGCGGCGGCGCGCGCAAGGCTGACCGGCGTCGAAGCCGAGCATACCCTGAGAAAAGCGGAATTTGCGCGTCAGCGCGAAGAACTGCTGGCCGAAGAAACCGCGCTCAGCGCAATGTTGCTGCGCCTCGCGCAAGAAACCCTGCCCTTGCTGGATCGCGGGGCCGCTCTTGCCGAAGCGGCGTTTTCCGGCGGCAAGGGTTCTGCCGCCGCGCTCATCCAGGCAAGGGAAAAGCGGCTTGCCGCCCGGATGCGCACTGTCGATCTCGAAGCCGAACGCGCCGCTACGCGCGCCCGGCTTTATTTCCTGCATCGGCGCAGCGGAGAAATGCATCATGATGAATAAATTTCGCCCCGCCGCGGCCGCCGCGCTTTTCCTCGTCCTCGCCGCGGGACTTTTTATCGGCTGGCGTCTGGGCACACATGGCGCGACACCGGAGCGCCACGCCCAACAGGCCGGAACCGCACGCGAAATTCTCTACTGGTACGACCCCATGAAGCCGGATGCGCATTTCGAGCGGCCCGGCAAATCGCCTTTCATGGATATGGAACTCGTGCCGCGTTACGCCGACGCGGCGCAAACCGAAAACATCGGGCTTGGACTCGCGCCCGCGTTTACGCAAAATCTCGGCGTCAAGCTGGGGACGGTGGAAAAGGGCGAACTGCATCCGTCCGTCGAAGTTTCCGGCAGCGTGGCTTTCGACGGACATGCCGTCTCCGTCGTACAGGCCCGGACGGGCGGCATCGTCGAGCGCGCCTACCCGCTCGCCGCCGGCGACCGCGTGCGCGCGGGCGCGCCGCTCGTGGATATCCGGACGCCGGAATGGTTCGCGGCGCAAAGCGAATACCTGGCATTGAAAGACGTGCCGCAACTGGCCGCAGCCGCCCGCAGCCGTCTTTTGCAACTGGGCATGACGGCCCGGCAGGTCGACGACATCGAACGGCGCGGCCAGCCCCGCGCCATCGTCACTTTGCGCGCGCCGCGCGCCGGAATGCTTTCGGAATTCGATCTGCGCCAGGGCATGACGGTCGTGCCTGGGCAAACGCTGGCGCGAATCAACAGCATCGACCGCGTCTGGATCGAGGCGCAGGTTCCGGAAGCCGAAGCGGCCAGCCTCGGCGCCGGCGGCAAAGCCAAGGCGCGGCTCACCGCCCTGCCTGGCCGGGCGCTGGACGGCGTCATCGACACCCTGATCCCGGAACTCGACCGCGATACCCGCACCCTGCGCGTGCGCGTGGCGCTGCCGAATCCGGATGGCATTCTGAGGCCCGGCATGCTGGCCTTCATCCAACTGGAAAACACCAGGGAAAAAACAGCCGCCCTGCTCGTCCCCACGGAAGCGGTCATCGCCACGGGCAAACGCCACGTCGTCATCGCCGCGCCCGCGGACGGCCGCTTCGTCCCCGTGGAAGTCGCCACGGGCATCGAAACCGGCGGCAAAACGGAAATCCTCTCCGGCGCACTGCGGGCGGGGGATCGCGTCGTCGTCTCCGGTCAGTTCATGATCGACTCCGAAGCCTCCCTGCGCGGCGTGCTGGCGCGGATGCCGACGGAAGAAGCGCCCGCCGGAACCTATACCGGCATCGGTATCGTGCGGTCGACGGCGGACGACGAAATCGTCCTCATGCACGAACCCATCCCCGAACTCGAATGGCCGTCCATGACCATGTCGTTCGCACTCTCGAAGCCCGGTCTCGCAAACGGATTGAGACCAGGACAGAAAGTGCGCTTTCACTTTTCCGCCACGGAAGAAGGCCCGGTGATCGAACACCTGGAAGCCCTGCCCCAAGGGGAGGCGTCATGATTGCCCGGATCATCTTCGCCGCCATCGAACATCGCCTGCTCGTTCTCCTGGCCGCGCTCGCGCTCGCCGTGTGGGGCGTATGGGCGGCGCGCTCGATGCCCCTGGACGCCCTGCCGGATCTGTCCGACGTCCAGGTCATTCTCCGCACCCCATTTCCCGGGCAAGCGCCAAAGATCGTCGAAGAACAGGTGACTTACCCGCTCTCCGCCACCATGCTTTCGGTACCGGGCGTAAAAACCGTCCGGGGATTTTCCTTTTTCGGCGTCTCCTTCGTTTACGTCCTGTTCGACGATGCCACCGATCTCTATTGGGCGCGCTCGCGGGTGCTGGAATATCTGAATCAGGCAGCGGGACAATTACCGGCGGGCGCGACGCCCGCCCTGGGGCCGGATGCCTCCGGCGCGGGCTGGATCTACGAATACGCGCTCGTCGACCGGAGCGGTCGCCACAGCCTCGCGGATTTGCGCGCCTTGCAGGACTGGTTCCTGAAATACGAACTGAAAACCGTGCCAAACATCGCCGAAGTCGCCGCCATCGGCGGCATGGTCAAGCAATACCAGATCGCGCCCGATCCGGTAAAACTGGCGGCCTTCGGCCTCACGCACACCGACATCGAAATGGCCGTCGCCAAAAGCAACCGGGAAGCCGGCGGCGCGGCGCTGGAACTGGCGGAAACGGAATACATGGTGCGCGCGAGCGGCTACTTGCAAAACCTCGCCGACTTTCGCGCCATCCCCCTGAAAACGGACGCTTCCGGCACCGTACTCCATCTGGGCGATGTCGCCCGGATACAACCGGGCCCGGAAATGCGGCGCGGTATCGCGGAGCTCGATGGCGAAGGTGAAGTCGCGGGCGCGGTGGCGATCCTGCGGCACGGCAAAAACGCCTTCGAGGCAATCACCGAAATCAAGGCGCGTCTCGCGCGCCTGCAAAAAAGCCTGCCGGAAGGCGTGGAAATCGTGCCGACCCACGACCGGGGAACGCTGATAAAAGCCACGGTCGACAATCTCACCCGCAAACTGCTGGAAGAATTCCTCGCCGTCGCCGTCGTGTGCGCCATTTTCCTGTGGCATTTGCGCTCGGCGCTGGTCGCGATCATCTCATTGCCGCTGGGCGTACTGGCCGCCTTCATCGTCATGCGCCATCAAGGCGCGGACGGCGTTTCCGCCAATATGATGTCACTGGGCGGCATCGCCATCGCCGTGGGCGCAATGGTCGACGCCGCCATCGTGATGATCGAGAATGCCCACAAAAAACTGGAAGCCTGGCAAGCGGCGCATCCGGGCGCGACGCTGGCCGGAGCGCAACGCTGGCGCGTCATTGGCGAAGCGGCGGCGGCCGTGGGGCCGGCGCTCTTTTTCAGCCTCATCATCATCACACTCTCCTTCATCCCCGTTTTCGCACTGGAATCGCAGGAAGGGCGGCTTTTCTCGCCGCTCGCCTACACCAAGACCTTCGCCATGGCCGCCGCCGCCGCGCTCTCCATCACCCTGATCCCGGTGCTGATGGGCTACTGGATACGCGGCAACATTCCGCCGGAAGCAAAGAACCCGCTCAACCGCCTCCTCATCCGCGCCTACGCCGGCGGGCTCGACGCGGCGCTCGCCCATCCGAAAACGACCCTCGCCGCCGCCGCGCTCATTTTTCTCACCGCGCTCTGGCCCGCCGCGAGGCTGGGCGGCGAATTCCTGCCCGCCATCGACGAAGGCGACCTGCTCTACATGCCGACGGCCCTCCCCGGCCTGTCGGCGGGCAAGGCCGCCGAACTCCTGCAACAAACCGACCGCCTGATAAAAACCGTGCCCGAAGTCGAGCGCGTCTTCGGCAAGGCGGGCCGGGCAGAGACGGCAACCGACCCCGCGCCGCTGGAAATGTTCGAGACCGTCATCCACTTCAAACCGCGCGACCAGTGGCGGCCCGGTATGACCCCGGAAAAACTCGTGCAGGCGCTCGATGCCGCCGTGCGCATCCCCGGCCTCGCCAACCTCTGGATACCCCCGATCCGCAACCGCATCGACATGCTGGCGACCGGCATCAAAAGCCCCATCGGCATCAAGGTGGCGGGGACAGACCTGAAAACGATCGAAACCACGGCCATCGCCATCGAAGAAATCGTAAAGCGCGTGCCGGGCGTCGTCTCGGCGCTGGCCGAGCGCCTCACTGGCGGGCGCTACATCGACATCGACATCGCGCGCGAAACCGCCGGACGCTACGGCATGAGCATCGCCGACGTACAAAGCGCCGTCGCGCTGCTCATCGGCGGCATGAACATCGGCGAGACCATCGAAGGCCGCGCGCGCTATCCCATCAACCTGCGCTACCCGCGCGAATGGCGCGACTCGCTCGATGCCCTCGAACGCCTGCCCATCGTCACCCCGAAAGGCGAACTCGTCACCCTGGGGACGCTCGCCACACTGAAAATCACCGACGGCCCGCCGATGCTGAAAAGCGAAAACGGGCGGCTTTCCTCCTGGGTTTACGTCGATGCGCGCGGTCGCGATCTCGCCGGCGTCGTGCGCGACATCCAAGCCGGAATCGCCGCCGAACTCGCGCTCCCGCCCGGCGTAAGCATCGCCTACTCCGGCCAGTTCGAGTACCTGGAACGGGCCAGCGCGAAAATCCGGCAGCTCGCGCCGGCAACGCTCCTCATCATCTTCCTGCTGCTCTACTTCACCTTCTCGCGCATCGACGAAGCCCTGCTCATCATGGCGAGCCTGCCACTCTCGCTCGTGGGCGGCGTCTGGTTCCTTTACCTCATGGGCTACCACTTCTCGGTTGCCGCCGCCGTCGGCTTCATCGCGCTTGCGGGCGTCGCGGCGGAATTCGGCGTCGTCATGCTCCTCTACCTCAAGGAGGCGCTGGCCAAGACTCCCGGCTGGCAAACCCGCCCCGACCGTGAAGCCCTCCTTGTCGCCGCCATCCGCGAAGGCGCGGTACAAAGGTTGCGGCCCAAGGCCATGACCGTCGCCGTCATCGTCGCCGGGCTGCTGCCCATCTTCCTCGGCACAGGTGCGGGTTCCGAAATCATGAGCCGCATTGCCGCCCCGATGGTCGGCGGCATGCTCTCTGCGCCGCTTTTGTCCCTGTTCATCGTTCCGGCGCTCTACCTCCTGCTGCGCCGCTGGGAAGCGGACAAGATTGCCCGCAACCCCCTTCCATCCGACCGGGGAGTTCTCCATGAACCCACAAGCTGAAACTCGCCGCCTGTCTGGCGGCATTGCAACGACAAACTCATGTTCGATGAGGCGAGGATGGTCGGCGAAGGCGGCCTGGCGGCAAGCCCCTGCGGTATGATTTCGCACACGATTCGCCAGGCAGGTGCGCCATGTCCCGCAAAAAACTTCCCATCGGTATCCAGACCTTCCGCGAAATCCGCGAGGACAATTGCTACTACGTGGATAAAACCGCCTTCGCGCTGCGCATGATAAAAGAAGGCAAGGCTTACTTCCTCTCCCGTCCGCGCCGTTTCGGCAAGAGCCTTTTCCTGGATACGCTGGCGGAACTGTTCGC
>JAISCE010000014.1 GCA_031265765.1 Azoarcus sp. | reverse complement strand
TGGCGCAGACCGCCGATTACGCGAAACGGGCCGGGGCGGACGAAGCGCATCTTTTCATCTTCGACCGCGAATCGGGCAGACCGTGGGACGAGCGCATCTGGCGGCGGACGGAGAAGTTCAGGGAAACGGACATCGCGGTTTGGGGAGCGTGATTCCGGAAAGCGGGAGTTGTGATGCCGGCGATTGGCCGTCGGTATTGCTTTGCCACTCGCTCGCTTATTGCCTTCCGTGCCGACTGGGGGTCACTTGTAAGCCTTGTCGCGCGGCTTCGCTGCCCGGCACTGCGCGTCCGTGAGCTTGTTTGTAGGCATCCTGGTCTTACTATGTCACGAACATATGCTACAATAATTTCATCTGACGTCTTCACATGAGGGATGATGGACACGCTAGGTAGCTGTGCAACCCGGATCGAGGCCATTTCCGCCCGGATCGCGTTCCATGCCGTCATCCTCGCCTTTGCGCCTATCCGAAAGGGAAGGCTGGCGTTCCACCAAAGCAGTCTGCGTATACGATTGCTCTGCCGGCGGCTGGCGGCTATTCCCCGCGCGGGCCGCGCGCCGCCAGGAACTCCCGCAGATAGCGCCCGGTATGGGAAGCCGCCGCCGCCATGACGGTCTCCGGCGGCCCTTCCGCGACGATGCCGCCGCCATTGCCGCCGCCTTCCGGCCCAAGGTCGATCAGCCAGTCCGCTTCGGCGATCACGTCGAGGTCGTGCTCGATCGCCAGCACCGTATGACCCGCTTCGACCAGGCGATGCAGGACGCGGATCAGCTTTTCCACGTCGGCCATGTGCAGCCCGACGGTGGGTTCGTCGAGCACGTAGAGAGTGTGCCGATCGGGCGGCAACGGCTGACCGCCGCCCGCCTCGCCCGGACGCGGGCGTACCTTGGCGAGTTCGGTCACGAGTTTGATCCGCTGCGCTTCGCCGCCGGACAGTGTCGGACTGGGCTGACCGAGCGTCAGATAGCCCAGGCCGACTTCCCGCAGCAATTGCAGAGGATGGGCAATCGCCGGATGGGCGGCGAAAAACGCCGCCGCTTCGTCTACTTCCATCGCCAGCACGTCGGCCACCGATTTGCCGCGCCAGTGCACCAGCAGGGTTTCGGGGTTGAAGCGCGCGCCGCCGCAGGCTTCGCAAACCGCTTTGACATCCGGAAGAAAGCTCATTTCCACCGTGGTCTGCCCCGCGCCTTCGCATACCGGGCAGCGCCCCGCCCCGGTGTTGAAGGAAAACCGCGCCGCGTTCCAGCCGTGGCTTCGCGCATCGAAGGTGTCGGCAAAAAGCTTGCGAATCGCATCCCAGAAGCCGACGTAGGTGGCCGGGCAGGAGCGCGGCGTCTTGCCGATCGGGGTCTGGTCGACTTCCAGTACGCGCCCGATTCCTTGCCAGCCCGTCAGCATCCGGCAGCCCGCGACGGCGACGGGCGCGGCGGTTTCGACCATGGTCTCGCCGCGCCTGCGCGCCCGCGCCGCGTCCGGCTCGCCGAGCAGGGCGCGCAGGTTGGCCTGGATCACATCGCGCGCCAGCGTCGATTTGCCCGAGCCGGAAACACCGCTCACCACGGTAAGGCGGGCGAGCGGCACCCGCGGCGATATGTTCTTGAGGTTGTGCAGGTTCGCTTCCATGACGCGCAGCGCCGGATGGGTATCGTCTACCGCGCGGCGCGGCTGCATCGGATGCGGCAAGGGCGCGCGCAGACGGATGCCGGTGGCCGAGGCGGGCGCGGCGATGATGTCGGCGAGCGTGCCGGCTGCCACGACTTCGCCGCCGCGCGCGCCCGCGCCGGGGCCGAGGTCGATGAGGTGGTCGGCGCGGCGAATGGTTTCTTCGTCGTGTTCGACCACGACCAGTGTATTGCCCCGGTCGCGCAGGGCTTCGAGGGTGTCGAGCAGCAGGCGGTTGTCGCGCGGATGCAGGCCGATGGTCGGCTCGTCGAGCACATAGCAGACGCCGCGCAGGTTGGAGCCGAGTTGCGCGGCCAGCCGGATGCGCTGCGCTTCGCCCCCCGAGAGCGTGGGCGCGGCGCGGTCGAGGGCAAGGTAGCCGAGTCCGACATGCTGGAGAAAGTCGAGACGGCCGCGGATTTCATTCACCAGGTCGCGGGCGATGCCGGTTTCGCGTTCGTCGAATTCGAGCGTGGCGAAAAACGCCGCCGCGCGCCCGATCGGCAAGGCGGCCAGTTCGTGCAGCCCCAGTCCGCGGAATTTCACCGCGCGCGCGACCGGGTTGAGCCGCGCGCCTCCGCAGACCGGGCAGGGTTCGCCGCGGCGAATCAGGCCTTCGACCTTGCCGAGATCGAGTTGGTCGGGATCTTCGACTTTGGCCACCGTTTTCAGGCCGGTGCCGAAACACGCCGGGCACCAGCCATGGCGGGCGTTGTAGGAGAAAAGTTTCGGGTCGGGTTCGGGAAAGCTCGTGCCGCAGGACGGGCAGGCGCGGGTGGTGGAAAACGTCGCCGGCTTCGCGCCCGCCTCGCCCAGCGGCAACGCCTTCATCACGCCCTTGCCGTGTTCAAGCGCGGCGAGCGCGAAGCCGCGCAGCAAGGCTTCGTTTTCCGGGCGCACGACCGCCATGCCGGCGGGTAATTCGATGTCATGTTCCCGGTAGCGGTCGAGCCGGGGCCATTTCGCGGTCGGCAGGTAGCCGCCGTCGACCCGCAATCGTTCATGGCCCTTGCTTCTCGCCCATTTGGCGAGTTCGTTGTACAGCCCTTTGCGCCCGGTCACCAGCGGCGCGAGTATTTCGATCTGCATGCCGCGAAAGTCGCGCATCAACTGGGCGACGATGGCCTCGAAGCTTTGCGGCGTCACCGCCGCCTGGCAGTCCGGGCAGTACTGGACGCCGAGTTTGACGTAGAGCAGGCGCAGGAAGGGCTGGATTTCGGTGAGCGTGCCGACCGTGCTTTTGTAGCCGCCCCGGCTGGTGCGTTGTTCGATGGCCACCGTCGGCGGAATGCCGGCGAGGCTGTCCACGTCGGGTCTGCGGGCGGGCTGCACGAACTGGCGCGCGTAGGCGTTGAGCGATTCGAGATAACGGCGCTGGCCTTCGCCGAAGACGATGTCGAAGGCCAGCGTCGATTTGCCGGAACCCGACAGACCGGTGACGACGGTGAGGCGTTCGCGCGGAATCGTCGCGCTGATGTTCTTCAGGTTGTGCTCGCGGGCATGGAAGATTTCGATGGCGGGCGCGGGCATGGGCGCGGCGCGCCAGGCAGCGCGCGGTTCGGCGACGGCATGCCGTCCGCGTTTGTTGCGTTCGAGCGCGGCGGCATGTTCGCGCAGGGCCGCGCCCGTGTGTGAAGCCGGATGGGCGGCGAGTGTCCGCGGCGGGCCTTCGGCGACCAGTTCGCCGCCGCCGTCGCCGCCTTCGGGGCCGAGGTCGACGATCCAGTCGGCGGCGGCGATGAGGTCGAGATTGTGTTCGATGACGATCAGGGAATGTCCGGAGGCGATCAGGCGCTCGAAGGCTCGCAGCAGTACCGCGACATCCTCGAAATGCAGGCCGGTGGTCGGTTCGTCGAACAGGAAAAGCAGGCCGGCGGAGGCGCCGCCGCTTTTATCCACCGCTTTGTCCACTGTTTTTCCACCGCGTGCGGACGCGGCGGCGCCCGCGAGATGACCGGCGAGCTTGAGCCGTTGCGCCTCGCCGCCGGAGAGCGTCGGCACGGGCTGTCCGAGGCGCAGGTAATCCAGGCCGACTTCGGAAAGCGGCGCAAGCGCCGCCAGCGCCTTGGGTTCGCCGTCGAAGAATTGCAGGGCTTCGCTCACCGTCATTTCCAGCACGTCGGCGACCGAGCGGCCATGCCATTGCAGTTCGAGCACTTCCGGACGGTAGCGGCGGCCTTCGCATTCCGGACAGCGCAGCCAGACATCGGAGAGGAATTGCATTTCGACGTGCTCGAACCCCGATCCGGCGCAGGCCGGGCAGCGGCCATGCCCGGCGTTGAAGCTGAAAGTGCCGGGGGTGTAGCCGCGCTGCCGGGCTTCGGGCAGGGCGGCGAAAAGCCGGCGGATGGCATCCCACGCGCCGACGTAGCTCACGGGGTTGGAGCGCGAGCTTTTGCCGATCGGCGTCTGGTCGACCATCACGACGCCGCCGAGCGATTCCAGGCCGTCGAGATGTCCGGCCTCATCGCCCGCCTGCCCGGTCGTTTCCCCAAAATGGCGCGCCAGCGCCGGGTAAAGCACGTCCTCGATCAGGGTCGATTTGCCGGAACCGGAAACGCCGGTCAGGCAGACGAGCCTTTGCAGGGGAAAGGCCGCCGTGAGATTGCGCAGGTTGTGGCGGCGCGCGCCGGTCACGACGAGTCTCGGGGTGCGCGCATCGACCGGACGCGGCTGGCGCACCCCGCCGATGTGCCTGGCCCCGGTCAGCCATGGTCCGGTGATCGAAGCCGGATGGGCGGCGATTTCGGCGGGCGTGCCGCGCGCTACCAGTTCGCCGCCGCGTTCGCCCGCGCCGGGGCCGATTTCGAGCAGTTCGTCGGCGGCGAACATGACTTGCGGATCGTGTTCGACCACGACCAATGTGTTTCCGGCGTCGCGCAGCCGTGTCATTACGCCGAGAATGCGTCCGATGTCGCGCGGATGAAGGCCGATCGACGGCTCGTCGAGCACGAAAAGCGTATTGACCAGTGAAGTTCCGAGCGCGGTGGTGAGGTTGATCCGCTGTACTTCGCCGCCGGAAAGGGTGCGCGACTGGCGGTCGAGCGTCAGGTAGCCGAGGCCGACCCCGGCAAGGTAATCGAGGCGGCTGCGGATTTCGCCAAGCACCAGCGCCCCGGCTTCGTCGCCAAGGCCGGGCAGTTCCAGGCTGGCAAGCAATTCGCGCGTCCGCGCCACGGGCAAGGCCATGAGTTCGTGTATCGCCAGCCCTTTTTCATCTTCCGACGACAGCGGCAAACGCCACAGCAAGGCGTCCGGCTTGAGCCGCGCGCCATGGCAGGCCGGGCACTCGGTGTAGCTGCGGTAGCGGGACAGCAACACCCGGATGTGCATCTTGTAAGCCTTGCTCTCCAGCCAGTCGAAAAAATGGCGCACGCCGTACCAGTAACGGGGCCACGACGAGCGCCAGTCTTTCCATTTCTCGTCGCCGTCGAGCACCCAACGGCGGTGTTCGGGCGGCAGGTCGCGGAAGGGCACATCGAGCGCGACGCCGTGCGCGGAAGCCATGCGCATGAGGTCATCCTGGCATTCGCGGAAGCTCTGCGTCTGCCACGGACGAATGACGCCTTCGGCGAGCGTCATGGACTCGTCGGGCGCCACGAGGGCGAAATCCACCCCGATCACCCGTCCGAAGCCGCGGCAGGTTTCGCAGGCGCCGATGGCGGAATTGAACGAGAACAGGGCCGGAGAGGGATCGCTGTAGGCAATGTCGCAGACGGCGCAGTGCAGTCCAGTGGAATAAGGCCATACCATCTCGCCCGCTTCGCCGGCGGCAAACACGGTCAGGCGGCCATGGCCGCGTTGCAGGGCGGTTTCCAGCGCCTCGGCGACGCGGCCCGGATCGGCGTTTCCCAGGCGGAAACGATCCTGCACCACCTGGAGTACGCTGCCGCTACCGCTTTCCTGCCGCGAGTGAATGCGGGTATAACCTTGCGCGGCAAGAAACCCGGCAGCTTCCTCGTCGGTGAAATTCGCCGGTACCGTGAGCGGAAAGCACACCGCCAGGCGCGGGTCGCCGGCTGCCCGTGCGCGCCGGGTGAGATCGCCGGCGATGTTCGCCGGGGTGTCGCGCCGTACCGGCTGTCCGCAGCAACGGCAATGCAGGCGGGCGGCGCGGGCATAAAGCAGCTTGAAGTGGTCGGCCAGTTCGGTCATGGTGCCCACGGTCGAGCGCGAGGTGCGCACAGGGTTGACCTGGTCGATGGCAATGGCCGGGGGCACGCCCTCGATGCGGTCGACGCGGGGCTTGTCCATGCGTTCGAGAAACTGGCGCGCGTAGGGCGAGAAAGTTTCAACGTAGCGGCGCTGGCCTTCGGCGTAGAGTGTGTCGAAGACGAGCGAGGACTTGCCGGAACCGGAAACGCCCGTTACCACCAACAATCGGCCGAGGGGCAAATCCAGCGACAAGTTGCGCAGGTTGTTTTGCCGCGCGCCGTGGATACGAATGACGCCGCGTGTGTCTGGCATGATGCAAGAGTAAAAAACCGGTAATGGTTGTCCATCATTACACGAAATCGTGAAAAACACGGCAGATCGTGAAAAATCGCGGGCGGATGTGTCTTTACTATACCGTAACATCCAGAGCCAATGCTCGCTCGATAAATAGACACCCATATCTTGCACAAAGAAACATGAATTCTTGTTTCAGCCGGTTTTTCCGGCACATCGCTTCCGATCTGCAAATTTCGCCTGGACAGGTCTGGCAGTTACTCGTTCCTTCCAGACGCACATCGTATGCCCGCCGTTATGCGGCCGCGCTCATTATTGCCCGCATTCAACTGATATCGATCATTTTTGCCATTATCGTGCCTTTATGGTCGATCGTCGATTTAATGACTTATGAAGCGCCGCTCTCATGGCGACTGACGCTATTGCGTCTCGCCTCGGGGCTGATGCTTCTCATTTTGGGCTGGCCGCGCCGTCTCTCGGAAATGCGTCCTTATACCCACGCCATCACGATGTTGCTGGCGCTGATGCTGCTGCCTTCCGCTTTCTACGCGGCTTCGCTGGCCTTGCTGAATTCCAGCGATACCAGCGGCATCCAGGCGATAATGACCCAATTTTATATTTTCATTCCCATTGTCGTGCTTGCCGGCCTGGCGATCTTTCCCCTGAGCGCATTTGAAATCGTCTTGCTGTCCCTGCCGGCATTCATTATCGCCATTATCGGATTTTTTGCCGACGGCACGCGCGTATCGCTGGAAGAACATTTCATTATTATATGGTGCATGGTAATGATGACCGGCGTATCCGTCTTTTCCGGCATGAGCCAGCTGCACTACATGGAAGCGATGCTCCACCGGGCAATGACGGACCCATTGACCGGAACGGCCTCGCGCCGTTCCGGCATGGAAACGCTCAGGTTGTTGTTCCATTTATCGGCGGCTTCGGGAAAGCCCCTGTCGGTCGCTTTCTTCGACATCGACCATTTCAAGCACATCAACGACGCTTTCGGCCACGATACCGGCGATCACGTCCTGCAACAAATCACCGAACGCCTGCGCGGTCTGCTTCGTCACAGCGATACCCTGGTGCGCTGGGGAGGCGAGGAATTCCTCGCCATTCTTCCGGACATTCCCGCCCACCAATTGATGACCCTTGTTGAACGCCTGACGGCGACCGGCCTTGGCGCCGGCCCCGACGGCATGCCGTTGACCGCTTCGGTCGGCATTGCCGAAACCATGGCCGACAGAACCGAAAACTGGCGCGCGCTGGTCGAACTGGCCGATAAGCGCATGTACGAAGCCAAACGTCAAGGCCGCGCCCGCGCCCTGCTGCCGGGCAATATCGTGATGAAGCTCGGGCCGGACGCGAAGGTTCCGTGAGCTTATTTCACGCGGTTGCGATATTCATCGGTACGGGTGTCGATTTCGATCTTGTCGCCGATCTCGACGAATGCCGGTACCTGCAACTCAAAACCCGTGACGATCCGCGCCGGCTTCATGACCTTGCCGGAAGTATCGCCCTTGACCGCCGGTTCGGTATAGGTGACTTCGCGCACCACGCTGTTGGGCAGTTCCACCGAAATCGCCTTGCCGTTGTAGAACACGACTTCGCAGGCGAGGCCGTCCTCGAGGTATTTGAGCGCATCGGTCATGTTCTCGGCTTCGACCTCGTACTGGTTGTACTCGGCATCCATGAACACATACATCGGGTCGGCGAAATACGAGTAGGAAACTTCCTTGCGGTCGAGAACGACGATCTCGAACTTGTCGTCGGCCTTGTACACCGACTCGGTCGGCGTGCCGGTGAGCAAGTTCTTGAGCTTCATTTTCACTACGGCGGCATTGCGGCCGGATTTGTTGTATTCGGTCTTCTGCACGACCAATGGATCGTTGCCAACCATGATGACGTTGCCGGAACGCAATTCTTGTGCGATTTTCATGCGATATAGTCCCGGGGCGCGAACCGCCCCCGTTCGTCGAAAAACAAAGAGGCGGGATTTTATCCAGTTTTTTTGCGGACGTGTCGGCAGAAACGCCACAGCTCGGCCGAGAGATCCGAGCGTGCATGCAAACCTGTGCACCAGTTCCGGGCATGAGCTTCCAGTTCGGGCAAGGCATGCGCAAAAGCCGGCCAGGTCGCGGACGGATCGCCACGGCCATTCCAGGCCCGCCAGAATCCCGCCAGCGCCCCGGCGGCGGCCACGTCGAGACCGGCGCTGTACAAGTCGAGAAATGCATCGAGCTTGACATGATGGACGCCGTTTTCCTGCGGGTAGATGTGCCATGTCAATGGCCGCGCCGCCCATTGCGCGCGCACGAATGAATCTTCGCCCCGCACCAGATTGAGATCGCAATGCCAAAGCAATTCATCGTAGCCGTCCTGATCCGAAAACGGCAGCGCCGCCACCCGTAAGGCATCGCGCTCCAGGCAGTCTCCGGCTTTCAGCTTTACTCCAAGGGCCGCGCCCACAGCATCCAGCGCCCGGCCTTCGGGCGTCAGCAGCAGCAATGGACGCTCATCCGTCCGCCAGCGGCGCAATAACGCCGAAAGCATCGGCTGTTCATAGCTGAACAACGATACCAGCAAGGCATCTTCACGCGGCGGCGCAACGCCGCGCCCACGCAACCAGCCGGCGCGCGCACGGCTCTGTTCACGATCCCGCCGGACAAACAATCCGGGTTCACGGATCAAGCCGCCAGTCCCCTCCGTAAAACCGGGAAAAAAGAAATACTTGGTAAATGGCGCTTCCGCCTGTGGCGAAGCCAGCCCATGGCAGGTCCGCACCCAATCCTCGGCGGACAGATATTCAAGATTGATCCAGACCGGCGGCGGCTTTTGCGCCGCCATCGCACACACATGCACGGCAGGCAGTTCGCAGGCAAATGCCTCGATGACCACGTCAGCCGGTTCTGTTTCGGGAAAGGGCGTCGTCCAATGCCTCAATTCGACGCCAGCCACCCTGGTTCCGTCCCGAACCGCTCCCGGACACAGTCTGGCAAGCGTCAGCCAATCGTCTACCCAGACTCTTGTTTCAATGCCATATCTAGCCGCCAGGACACGCGCCAAGCGCCAACATACGCCTGCATCCCCATAGTTATCCACAACCTTGCAGAAGATTTCCCATTTCGGCAAGAGATTGGCAGCGATGGTATGCATTGTCTGGACAAGTCAGTGGATGGGTCGGGAAAACATTGTGAACAACCGGCGCGCTTTTGCAGGAGGGAAAAACAATGGACATTCTTCCAACAGCCATCGATATTGTTTATCCACCTGTTCATTCCGGTGCACAAGTGGTCTTACAGTGCGCGATATCCGACTTATCCACAGATTTGGACCGAGTGTTTACTTCTTAGTCTTTTAAATTTAAAGAACAATAAAACAAGACTGGAACACCTGTCCATCCGAAGCGGGAGATAGACACTCTCAAACTTCCAGTGGGTCTATATCGACCTGCCAACGCAGATCACGGGGAATTTTCAAGGCATAAACATGTTCCAGCCAGTGCGTGAGGAAATTCTGCAAGGCGCTGCGCCGGTCGGCTTCGATCAGTAACTGCCCGCGCTCGCGCCGTGCAAGACGGGTCAGACGCATCGGTACCGGGTCGAAGAAGCGAACTCCCGGCAGGGCGAGCGTGACGGCGAGTTCGCGCGCCCGGCACAGGAAATCCACGGCGGCACGCAATTCTGGCGCGTCGGCTTTCAGCATGGCTTGATGCGCGAATGGCGGAAAACCGGCGGCGTGGCGGTTGTCGAGTTCCAGGGCGGCAAAGGCGTCGAAATCATGCCGGGCAAGGCAACGGTAAAGCGGATGTTCCGGGTATTCGGTCTGGATGAGCACTTCGCCGGGCAGCGCGGCGCGTCCGGCGCGTCCGCCAACTTGCATGAGTTGCTGGAACAGGCGCTCGGGGGCGCGGAAGTCGGCGGCATGCAGCGAAGCATCGGCGCCGAGAACGCCAACCAGGGTGAGACGAGGAAAGTCATGACCCTTGGCCATCATCTGGGTGCCGACGAGGATGTCGGCTTCGCCGGCGGCGATGATCGCCAGCAGGGTTTCCCATTGCGCGCGGGTGCGGGCGGCATCGCGGTCGATCCGCAGTACTCGCGCAGCGGGAAAGAGCGCGGAAAGATGCGTTTCGATCCTTTGCGTACCGCGCCCGAAGGGACGGATGTCCTGATTGCCGCAGACCGGGCAAGCGCGGGGAATGGGGGCGTCCGCGCCGCAATGATGGCAGCGCAATCGCCGGTCGGCGAGGTGGACGACGCGATTGGCCGTGCAATGCGGGCATCGGCTTATCCATCCGCAGGCCGGACAGGACAGTACCGGCGCGTAACCGCGCCGGTTGAGGAAGACGAGACTTTGTTCGCCGCGTTCGAGCCGCGCGGCAATGGCTTGCCGCAAGGGGAGGCTGAAACCTTCGTCGAGGCGGCAGCGGCGAGTATCGATGGTTCTCACCGTCGGCAAGGCGGCGGCGACGGCTCTCGCGGGGAGCCGAAGCAAGCGGTAATGCCCGCGCTGTGCGTGATGCCAGCTCTCCAGCGAAGGCGTCGCCGAGCCGAGCATTACCGGCACTTCGCGCTGGCGGGCACGCCAGACGGCGAGATCGCGCGCCGAGTAACGGATACCTTCCTGTTGCTTGTAAGAAGCGTCGTGTTCTTCGTCGATCAGGATCAGCCCCAGCCGTGGCATGGGAGTGAAGACCGCAAGCCGGGTGCCGAGCACGATGTCGACATCTCCGGCCAGGGCGCGCGCGAAGCCGTTTGCGCGTGCGCCTTCGGCGAGCGCCGAATGCAAGCTGATTATACGGGCGGCGGGGAAGCGCGTTTTTACCCGTTCTTCCAATTGCGGGGTCAAGGCGATTTCCGGCACCAACATCAATGTCTGGCGGCCAGCGGCGAGTGTGTCGGCGGCCAGACGCAGGTAGACCTCGGTCTTGCCGCTGCCGGTGACGCCGGCAAGGAGCCAGGGGGTAAAACCGGCGGACGCGGCGCGGCAGGCGGCCAATGCTTCGGCTTGCCCGCCGGTGAGTGCGGGCAGGACGCCGGTGCATGGACATTCGCCATTTCCGGCGCGGGCGGCCAACCAGCCGCGGGCGAGTGCGTTGGAAACGGCGGCGCTGGAAGCAAGTTGACGAATGGCGCTGCGGCGCAGAAGTGGCGCGGTTTCATCCCGCGCGGCGAGCGAGCGCACAAGGGCAAGCGCATGGCTGTTGCGGCGATGTTCGGCAAGCGCCGCACGTCCCGCTTCGGTAAGGGCGATCAGGGGATCGGGATCGTTTCCGCTGATGGCGTCGGCGCGGCGCAGACCCGGCGGCAGGGCAAGCGCAATAGTCTCGCCGAGAGGAGCATGGTAGTAGCGGGCGGTGAATTCGGCCAGTTCGATCCAGTCTGGCGGTAGCGCGGGTGTGTCGCGCTGAATGTGGATGACCTGTTTCAGTTTGGCGGCGGCGACGCTCGCGCTGGCGGGCAGGGACAGGATCAGGCCGCTTTTTTCGCCGCGCCCGAAGGGAACGCGCGCACAGCGGCCAAGGTCCGCCATCGTGGCATCTTCAGCCAGATAGTCGAAAAGTTGCGGCAGAGGGACGGGAAGCGCTACACGAACGATAGACATATGGACGATGCGGCAAAAGGCGGATGATGGAGATTCAAGGATTTGGCGCAAGGGTTGCAGGCGAGTTCTTCATCGGAACCGGACACCGCGAGCCAGTGGGAAGACTTGAGGCCGGTTCTTGGAAAACGAAGTAAATGTCCGCCGTGCAACGATATCTTCGGATTGCCCACAAAATCTGTGGATAACTTTGTGGGCAATTCAGGTACAGCGCCCCGCAAGCTGCGCCATTGTGACGGGCATCACGCCCTGCCCAATCATGAAGCAGAGAAAAACATGTTGTTAATCAATGTGTTATTTTTGCATGGATGAAACCGGATTTTGGGTGTCCGCAAATTTCATGAAAAGCTCCCATGTGAATAAGTCGTGACAAGACAGGTAAGTACGGATTTGTCGAAGGCAGCGATGGGCCGTCATGTCTCGGCGAAATTTTCAACATTTTTCGGGTCGATACGCATGCACGGCATCGACCAATGCGGCGACATTTTCGGGCGGGGTGTATTGGGAAATGCCATGGCCGAGGTTGAACACATGGCCGGGATGGGGTCCGAAGGCGTCGAGCACGCGGTTCGCTTCGACGGCGACGATTTCCGGCGCAGCAAGCAGCACGGCGGGATCGAGATTGCCTTGTAGCGCAACGCGGCCACCGACGAGCGCACGGGCGCGGCCCATGTCCATCGTCCAGTCGAGTCCAAGCGCATCGAAGCCGCTGGCGGCGAGGGCTTCCAGCCACAGGCCGCCGCCTTTGGCGAAGACGATGCTTGGCACGCGGCGGCCTTCCCTTTCGCGTATGAGACCGGCGGCGATCCGTTGCAGGTAATGCAGCGAAAATTCGCAGTAGGCGGCTTCGGAAAGCGTGCCGCCCCAGGAATCGAACACCATGGCCGCCTGGGCGCCGGATTCGATCTGGGCGTTGAGATAGGCTATCACCGCCTGTGTGGTGATGTCGAGAATATGATGCATGAGATCTGGCCGGGCATAGGCGAGCATCTTGGCCTTGTGGTAGTCGGCGCTCGATCCGCCTTCGACCATGTAGCAGGCAAGCGTCCATGGGCTGCCGGAAAAACCGATCAGCGGCGCGCTGCCGCCGAGCGCGCGGCGGATTTCGGCCACGGCGTCTGTAACGTAGCGCAATTCGGCATGGGGGTCGGGCGCGGCAAGATTGCGTATTTCCCATTCTTCAGTGAGCGGGCGCTCGAACTTCGGGCCTTCGCCTTCGATGAAGTACAAACCCAGCCCCATGGCGTCGGGCACGGTGAGAATGTCGGAGAAAAGGATGGCAGCATCGAGATCGAATCTTGCCAGCGGTTGCAAAGTGACTTCGCAGGCGAGCGCCGGATTTTTGCACAGGGCAAGGAAACTGCCCGCGCGCTTGCGGGTTTCACGGTATTCAGGCAAGTAGCGGCCCGCCTGGCGCATCAGCCAGATCGGAGTGCGGGGCGTCGGTTCGCGCAGCAGCGCGCGCAGGAAAATGTCGTTGTCGAGACGGCTCATGTCGAATTCCCGGGGCGGAAAACAGCCATTATCGCTTGCCGCCGTCAGACGGCGGCAAGTATAGGCTCTCCTTCACTGCACAACCGCCAAATCTACGCCACCTCGCCTTGATCACCAGAGCTTTGCGGTTTTTGGCTCAGTCGCCCTGCTCGGCAGCGCCTTCTATCCAGTTCTTGTTCATCGGCTCGCAGCTTATGCTCCACGCTTCCTTCCCACACTCGGTCGCCCTCATGCAGTTGCGCTTCACTTCGTTCGCTGTGATCTGCTTACGGCGGGACTTCCACCCGCGGGAGGACGCCCATGCTGGGCGCACCAAAAAGAAAGCCCACAATCGGCGTTCCGTTGTGGGCTTCTATGTGGGTCAAAACCAAGAATACGTCGCAAGCAATTTATTTTATTAGGTATTTGGCGGAGACGGAGGGATTCGAACCCTCGATGCAGGTTTTGCCCGCATGCTCCCTTAGCAGGGGAGTGCCTTCGACCTCTCGGCCACGTCTCCATGAAAAGACGGGGCACTATATAGGACTTGCCGCCCTCCGGTCAATTTCGGCATCGGTACGCCTCTTTCGGGCGGCGCGATCGGGGACAGATCCCGAGAACGCCGAAATGGCGCTGCTTTCCCGCCCACATCCAGCCATGGCCGCCACGGGCGGCGGCGATAATGCCGCCATGTCGTTTTGCGTCGGCGTCGAGAGAGGCGCGGATAGAGTGCGGAGCCGAGCGTGGCTGCTGAAGACAGCGATCAAGACAAGACCGAACCGGCATCAGGCCGACGATTGCAGCAGGCCCGCGAAGAGGGCCAGGTTCCGCAGTCGCGGGAGTTGTCGACGTTCCTGGTCACGATGACGGGGGTGCTTTTTTTGTGGCTGCTCGGAGGATGGATGGGCGAGCGGCTCCTGGGGGTCTTGCGCCAGGCTTTTTCGTTCGACCGCGCAATGGTGTTCGAGCAGACGGGCATGGGAATCGCCAACTTCTTGCAGACGCTGCTCGGTGGGGCGCTATTGACCTTGATGCCGCTTTTTGCCGCGCTCATGGTGGCGGCGGTGGCTTCGCCGCTCGCCCTGGGCGGTTTCTTGTTCTCGCCCAAGGCGTTGGGCCTGAAGCTCGACCGCCTGAACCCCTTGCAGGGCATCAAGCGCATGTTTTCGCTGCACGGCCTCGCCGAGATGTTGAAGGCGGTGATGAAGGCGGCGCTCATCGGCGGCGTGGGCGTACTGGTGCTGTGGCGCAACCGCGACCACCTTTTCGATTTTTTGAGAGAGCCGCTGCCGTTGGCAATCGCCGATTTCGCGGGCACGGTGATCTGGATCGCGCTTTTGATCGCGTCCAGCCTGGGATTGCTTGCGTTGTTCGACGTGCCGTTCCAATTGTGGCAATACCACAAGAACCTGCGCATGACGAAAGAAGAAGTCAAGCGCGAGAACAAGGAGCAGGAAGGCGATCCGCAGCTCAAGGGCCGCATCCGCGCCATGCAGCGCGAGATGGCGCGGCACCGGATGATGGCCGAGGTGCCGAAGGCCGACGTCGTCGTGACGAACCCGACGCATTTTTCCGTGGCGCTCCGGTACGACACCGGGAATATGGCCGCGCCCATCGTCGTTGCCAAGGGACGCGGCGAACTGGCTTTGAAAATCCGCGACATAGCGCGCGAGCATGCCGTTACCCTGCTCGAAGCGCCCGCGCTGGCACGGGCGCTCTACAGGCATTGCGAATTGCAGCAAGCCATTCCCGCCGCCTTGTTTACCGCCGTGGCCGAGGTCATGGCTTATGTCTACCAACTCAACGAGGCGATGGCCGCCGGCGAACTGCCGCCCGCGCCGCCCGCCGATGTGCCGGTGCCCGAGGGGTTCGACCCCGGCCCGCCGCCTGAAGGCTGATTTCCGCCATGGCTACAGGAAACTTCTTGAACGCTCGCCGGATTCTCACCCCTGTGCTCCTGAGATCGCTGGCCGCGCCGCTTCTCATCCTCATGATCCTGGCGATGATGGTGCTGCCGTTGCCGGTGTTCCTGCTCGATGTGTTCTTTACGTTCAACATCGCGATATCGGTAATGGTGATGCTCGTGGCGATGTATGCGAGAAAACCGCTGGATTTCTCCGCTTTTCCCACTGTGCTGCTCATGACGACTTTGTTGCGGCTCTCGCTCAACGTCGCTTCGACCCGTATCGTCCTGCTCGCCGGGCATGGCGGCGCGGACGCCGCGGGCAAGGTCATCGAAGCCTTCGGGCAGTTTCTCGTCGGCGGCAATACCGCCGTGGGGATCGTGGTGTTCGTGATTCTCACCGTCATCAACTTCGTCGTCATCACCAAGGGCGCGGGGCGGATCGCCGAGGTGAGCGCGCGCTTTACGCTGGATGCGATGCCCGGCAAGCAGATGGCGATAGACGCCGATCTGAACGCCGGTCTGATCGACGAGAAAACCGCCAAGCAGCGCCGTAAGGAGGTTGCACAGGAGGCCGACTTTTTCGGCGCGATGGACGGCGCTTCCAAATTCGTGCGCGGCGATGCCATCGCGGGCATCCTGATCCTGCTCATCAATATCCTCGGCGGGCTTTTCGTCGGCGTGGCTCAGCACGACATGGCGTTTGCCGACGCCGCCCATACCTATACCATTCTCACCATTGGCGACGGCCTGGTGGCGCAAATTCCCTCGCTCATCATTTCGGTGGCCGCCGGTCTCGTCGTATCGCGGGTGGGAGACGGCGAAGACATCGGCGCGCAGGTCTTGGGGCAAGTCTTCAACAATACGCAAGTGCTCGGCCTGACCGCCGCCATCGTCGGCGTGCTCGGCCTGATTCCGGGCATGCCCAACATGGTGTTTCTCCTGTTCGCTTCCGCGATCGGCGCGCTTGCGTGGATGCGCGCCAAACGGCAGGCGGCGGGCGACGTGGAGATGCCGCCGCCCGAAGCGGAAACCGAGGCCAAAACGCAGACCGCCGAAGCGCAGGAAGCCAGTTGGCGGGATGTCGGCCTCGTCGATGTACTCGGCCTCGAAGTGGGTTATCGCCTGATTCCGATGGTCGACAAAGAGCAGGATGGCGAGCTTTTGCGCCGCATACGCGGCTTGCGCAAAAAGTTTGCGCAGGACGTGGGCTTTCTTGCTTCGCCCGTGCACATCCGCGACAACCTCGAACTCAAGCCCAATGCCTATCGCATTACCCTCAAAGGCGTCGAAGCCGCTCTCGGCGAAGCCTTTCCCGGCCAGTTCCTGGCGATCAACCCCGGCAGGGTGGGCGGGCCGCTTCCCGGGCGCGAGACGATAGACCCCGCCTTCGGCCTGCCCGCATACTGGATCGACAGCGCCAGCCGCGAACAAGCCCATGCATTGGGCTATACCGTGGTCGATGCCAGCACCGTCGTCGCAACGCATCTCAACCACGTCATTCTCAGCCACGCCGCCGACCTGCTGGGCCGGCAGGAAACCCAGTCCCTGCTCGATCACATCGGGCAGGAAATCCCCAAGCTCGTCGACGACCTCGTGCCCAAGCTGCTGTCGGTTTCCACCGTACAGCGGGTACTGCAAAACCTGCTCGCCGAAGAGGTCAACATCCGCGACATGCGCACCGTCATCGAGACGCTGGCCGAATACGCGCCGCGCACGCAAGAGGCCGCCGAACTCACCGCGCGGGTGCGCGAGGCGCTGGGCCGCGCCATCATCCAAAGCCTGTTTCCCGGAAACGCCGAGGTGCAAGTCATGGCGATCGAACCGGGACTCGAACGCATTCTGTTGCAGGCCATGGGAACGGACGGCGATGGCGTCATCGAACCGGGACTTGCCGATACCCTGCTGCGCCAGACGGCTCAACTCGCGCAGCGCCAGGAAGAAATCGGCCTGCCGCCGGTATTGCTCGCCCCGGCGCAACTGCGCATGCTGCTTTCGAGATTCCTGCGCCGCGCCGTGCCTTCGCTGCGGGTCATCGCCAACAGCGAGGTGCCGGAGTCGCGCACGATCCGCGTCACCGGCATGGTGGGGCAAAGCGGATAGGGCGCTTCGCGCCGTTCGGCGGAAAAGCACGCCCTTTCCGGCTTCCGGCGGAGTACCCTCTTTGCTGCCCGGCGGGAAGGCGCGCGGCGAACGGGCGACGCCCATGGAATGGCGCGCGACGCCCCATGCCCGCCACGACGCTCATGCCCCGAAAACCGACAACAGGCTTTGACATGGAAACCGCGACGCCCCTCGTCTTCATTTTCGTCGGCCACTCGAACGCCGGTAAAACCACCTTCGTCGAGCGATTCATTCCGGAACTGGTTCGGCGCGGACGCCGGGTTGCCACCATCAAGCACGCGCACCACACGGTGCGGCTCGATACCGAGGGCAAGGATAGCTGGCGCTACAAACAGGCGGGCGCGGCCCTCAGCATGCTGGTGACGACGAACGCCCTGCAATTGGTGGCGGATACCGGCGACGAGCGCGAACCGGCGCAACTGGCCGGACGCTTTCTGGGCGAAGCCGATATCGTACTGGCCGAAGGCTTTTCGCACGCGCCCGGCCCCAAGATCGAAGTGCTGCGGCGCGAAACCGGCAAGCCGCCGCGCTGCGGCATTGAGGACGGACTGATCGCCCTCATCACCGATTGCGACGGGGTGTATCCGGAACTGCCGCATTTCGCGCTCGACGACTTTGCGGCGGTGGCCGATTTTCTCCTGCGCCGGACATGATCGACGATTGCACGGCGCTGATCCTCGCCGGCGGCGATTCCCGCCGGATGGGCCGCGACAAGACCGCTTTGCAACTCGGCGGACAAAGCCTGCTGCAACGCACGATCGAACTGATGCGGGCGCTTTTTCCCGCAGTATTGCTCAGCGTCCGGCAGCCTCTCGGCGGACTCGACGCCGGTATTGTGCAAGTCTGCGACGGCATCCCGGACGCGGGGCCGCTTGCCGGACTTTGCGCCGGGCTGCGGCGCGCCGCGACGCCGTGGATTTTCGCCGTGGCCACGGACATGCCTTATCTGCGGCCGGAAACCGTCCTGCGGCTGGCGGCGCGGTGCGGCGCTCACCAGGCCGTCGTACCCATCGTCGCCGGACATCCTCAACCCCTGGCGGCGTTTTATGCCGCGTCGGCGCTGCCCGCGTTCCAGTCCGCGCTGGACGGCGCGGAAAACCGCAGCCTGCGGGCGGCGCTGGCCGCGCTCGATGTCTGCCATGTCGACGAACACAGCCTGCGCGATGTCGATGCCGACCTTCAAAGCTTCGTCGACCTCGACACCCCGGAAGACCTTGCCAGGGCGCGGCGGTATTTCGGCGAACGCGCCCCATAAGGAGAATGACAAAACCATGAACGGAAAATCCTCGAAACCTGCATCCCCGTCCCTGCCCGGCGGCCTTTCCGTCCGGGACGCACAGGCTTGCATCCTCGGCAAGACAGCCCCTCTCGGCGCGGAAGACATCGCGCTCGAACGCGCGCTTGGCCGGGTGCTGGCCGCGGACGTTCGCGCCGACCGCGACCTGCCGCCCCATGACATTTCCGCGATGGACGGCTACGCCGTATGCGCCGCCGATACCGCCGATGCACCGGCCAGACTGAAAATCGTCGACGACATCCGGGCGGGAGACACCCCCCGCGTCACGCTCCAGCGCGGGCAATGCGCCCGGATCATGACCGGCGCGCCGGTTCCCGCCGGCGCCGATACGGTCGTCCGGGTCGAAGACACCCGCCCCGGCCCGGACGATGCGGTCGACATCCTCATCCCCGTCCGGGCGGCAACGGACATCCGTCGCCGCGCCGAAAACATGCGCCGGGGCGAGATCGTACTGGCCGCCGGAACCGGCATCGGCCCCGGCACGGTCGGCGCGCTGGCGACGGCCAAGCAAGCCACGGTCGCGGTTCATCGCCAGCCGCGCGTCGCCATCCTGTCGAGCGGCAACGAACTGGAAGCCCTGCGCGAACCGTTCGATCCCGGCAAGATTCCGGACGCCAACACCTATGCGCTGATGGCGCAGGTACAAGCCCAGGGCGTGGAACCCGATCTCCTCGGCATCGCCCGCGACGACCCCGCCGAACTGTCCGGCTTCCTCGAACGGGGACTCGGCTACGATATCCTGCTCGTCTCGGGCGGCGCCTCGGTCGGCGTACACGACCATGTGCGGCCCACGCTCGCGGCATTGGGCGTCGCCATGCACTTCTGGCGCGTCGAAATGCGTCCGGGCCATCCCGTGGCTTTCGGCACACGGGGCCGCTGTTTCGTCTTCTGCCTGCCCGGCAACCCCGTCTCCAGCATGGTGTGCTTCGAGCAATTCGTCCTGCCGGCATTGCGCGCACTGGCCGGTCACCGGCGTCTATTCCGGCGCACGCTGCCCGCGCGCCTGACCCATGCCGTCGAATCCAGGCCGGGCCGCATCGAGTTCATGCGCGTGACGCTTGCCCGCGACGCCTCCGGCATCTACGAAGCGGCCTCCGCCGGTTCGCAAAGCAGCGGCGACATGCTGTCCATGGCGCGCGCCGACGGATTGCTCATCGTACCAAGCGCCAGCAAAGGGCTGGCCGCAGGCGAAACCGCCCGGGTGCAATTGCTGGAAACCGGCGCTTATCAGGACGAAGCGGAACTGGGAGACGAACCCTGTTCCCAAAAAGACGTGCATCGCGCATCGTTGCACGATACAATCGGCCCATGATTACCGGATTCCGGCACAAAGGGCTTGAAGTCTTCTACAAGACCGGCGCAACCAAGGGCATCCAGGCCGCCCATGTTGCCAAGCTGGGTCGCATTCTTGGCGCGCTCGACGTAGCGGCAGGCCCGGAAGACCTGAACTTGCCTTCATTTCGCCTGCACCTGCTGAAAGGCGATTTGAAAGGCTTTTGGTCCATCATGGTGAACGGCAACTGGCGCGTGATCTTCCGTTTTGCCGGGGCCGATGTCGAACTGGTCGATTATCTGGATTACCACTGAAAGGAGCGCCCAAAATGATGAAAAATCCGCCCCATCCCGGCGAACTGTTGCGCGAAGACGTGATAGCGGAGTTGGGTCTGTCCGTAACCGAAGCCGCCGAGCGCCTCGGCATGTCCCGTGTCGCCTTTTCCCGTGTCTTGAACGGCAAGGCCGGAATCAGCCCCGACCTTGCGATCAGGCTGGAACGCGCGGGCGTCGGCACTGCCCGCGCATGGCTGTCCATGCAGGTCAACTATGATCTGGCGCAGGTCATGAAGCGCCCCCAGCCTGCCGTCCGCGCCCTCGGCTCGGCTGCGGTCTGCGTATGAGCCTTCAGGCTGGATGCAGTTCTTCCCGGATGGTTTCCCGCACCACGTCGGCGAGGGTGAGACCTGTCGCGTATTCATTCAACGCTTCGTTCATCAAGGTCTGGTAATTGCCGCCCAGGGCCGCCGCGCGCGCGCGGAAAACCGCCAGGGTGCGATTGTCCACACGGATAGTGATGCGCGTCTTGTCCGCTGCCTCGACTTGCAGTGCAAGAAGATGCGGTACGTCGCGCGCGCGTACGCTTTCGGAAAAATCATACTCTTTACGCATAGCTTTTCTCCTCTTTTCCATGCATACAATCGTATGTACTTTCGGCGAAATTGCCAAGGTTTTCGCGCAAAATTCCGATTTCAATCACCGCGCGCCGGAGCTTTGCGGGCATTGATGAAGTGTCGATATTTTTTACGAATATCGACGACCGATGAGGCAACCATATCAGAAAACCGGTGATATTCATGTGTTTACAAAATATGGTATGGTATTTGCTATGTCAATACGCAACAAAACCTCATTCAACAGTGCAAAGGAGCACGACATGGGCACGAAATCGATCATCACACTCGCCATTGGCTTATCCGCATCCGGCGCGGCTTATGCTGGCGCGATGGTTCCGCTTGTCGAAACCCTTCCCAGGGGTGACTATGTTGTATCTTCCGCCGTGGATATCGGGTTTGAGGTCAACTTTTTCGGGACTGAATACTCCCAGCTATATGTCAGTAATAGAGGGAATATCAATTTTAGTAGGCCGAATGCTTCCCCATCTTGGGTGAGTAGCTATAATGACTTTTACATAGCTCCGTACTTTTCCGATGTTGTCACGTCTTCCAGTGGAAGCGTGACGTATGGGAAAACCACATTCGATGGATATTCTGCCTTCGGCGTAAGCTGGATTGATGTACCCGGATATGGCGCACGGAGTTCTTACAACAGCTTCCAGCTGCTGATCGTCGATCGTTCCGACGTCGGTGCGGGAGACTTCGATTTCATTTTCAACTATGACCAGATTCAATGGAAGGACTCTTCTAGGGAAACTATTGCTAGTTATTATAGTTATTCTTATGGTAGTGTTTTTGAGCGGCGCTCTCATAGTGCTTTCGTCGGCTACGGTGCCAAAGAGCAAGATTACGGATTCTCGACCGGTAGCAGTGATGGCGGTCTGCTCACCCTTACCAACCCCAATCAATTGCCTTATCAAAGCCTGAACTCCGACGTTGCGGGACGCTTTGTTTTCGAGGTGCGCGATGGCGTGGTATCGCCCGGACTTCCCCGCATGCCCCTGCCCGCCGTCCCCGAACCCGAAGCCTGGGGCATGATGCTAGCGGGCTTGGGGCTATTGAGCGCGATAGCGCGGCGTCGCCGGGCGGGATGCTGAAAAACCGGTTGGGCTGAACGAAAGAGAAACGGCGGCGGGGTGTAAACCTCGCCGCCGTTGTATTCCCAAAGCGATTTCATACTACGAAATGCAAAAACGAATCATTGAAGGCGTCGAGGTTCGGCACGGTTCGGGCAACGTCTTCGCCGACCTTGAACTGCCCGACGCCGGGAAGCTGAAGATCAAGACCGGCCTGGTGGTCGAGATCAGGAAGGCAATGCGCGCCCTTGGACTGACGCAGCAAGCGGCGGCGAAGCGCATGGGCATCCCGCAACCGAAGGTATCGGGCATGATGCATGGCGACTTCACCAACTTGTCCGAACACAAGCTGATGGACTGTCTGAATCGTCTCGGCTACGACATCGAGATCAAGGTGCGGCCCGCATCCGAACCGGTCGGGCATCTGACGCTTGCAACCACTTGACCTGTCAGCGCCCCCGCCTGCCGTCCGCGCCCTCGGCCCGGCTGCGGCCTGCGTATGAGCCTTCAGGCTGGATGCAGTTCTTCCCGGATGGTTTCCCGCACCACCTCGGCGAGGGTGAGCCCCGTCGCGTAGTCATTCAACGCTTCGTTCATCAAGGTCTGGTAATTGCCGCCCTGGGCCGCCGCGCGCGCCCGGAAAACCGCCAGGGTGCGATTGTCCACGCAGATAGTGATGCGGTTTCAATCACCGCGCGCCAGAGCGTTGCCGGGCGTCGATGAAGTGTCGGTATTTTTTACGAATATCGGCGGCCAATGAGGCGGCCATACAGGAAAGTTGACGACATTCATATGTTTACATAAAATGGTAGGGTATTTGCTATGTCAATGAGCAATAAAGCTTCATTCAACAGTGCAAAGGAGCACGACATGGGCGCGAAATCGATTATCACACTCGCCATTGGCTTATCCGCATCCGGTGCTGTTTATGCTGGGGCAATAGTTCCGCTTGTCGAAACCCTTCCCCGAGGTGACGATATCTCATCTCCAGCCGTGGATATCGGGTTTGAGGTCAACTTTTTCGGGACTGAATACTCCCAGCTGTATGTCAGTAATAACGGGAATATCAATTTCGGCAGGCCGAATAGTGCATGGTATTGGGTGGGGACCAATAATTATTATGACTCTTACCTAGCCCCATACTTTTCCGATGTGTACACGTATTCCAGTGGAAGCGTAACGTATGGGAGAACGACATTCGATGGGTATTCTGCCTTCGGCGTAAGCTGGATTGATGTGCCCGGAGTGAGCGCGCTGAGTTCTCACAATAGCTTCCAGTTATTAATCGTCGATCGTTCCGATGTCGGCGCGGGAGATTTCGATTTCATCTTCAACTATGGCCAAATTCAATGGCAGGACTCTGATTATATTGGTTCTTTGGTCGGCTACGGTGCCAAGGGGCAGGATTTCGGATTCTCGACCAGTATCTATGATGGCGGCCTGCTCACCCTCAACCCCTATCAGTTGCCTTATCAAAGCCTGAACTCCGACGTTGCGGGACGCTTTGTTTTCGAGGTGCGCGATGGCGTGGTATCGCCCGGACTTCCCTTCATTTCGTCCGTCCCCGAACCCGAAACCTGGGGCATGATGCTGGCAGGCTTGGGGCTGTTGAGCGCGATAGCGCGGCGTCGCCGGGCGAGATGCTGAAAAACCGGTTGGACTGAACGAAAAAGAAACGGCGGCGGGGTGTAAACCTCGCCGCCGTTGTACGTGAGATTCCCATTCGCTTCCTGAAACGACCCTTCAAACCCTTGGGAAGGAGTCGACCTGCTGTCTCATCGCACCTTCCGGCTGCGCAGGCTCCGTGCCCGTGCGCCATGACTCCAGAAACCGCCGAAGCGGTATGCGAAAATAAGCCAGCCATGAAATCCCTGCTTTTCCTGCTCGCCATATCGCTATCCGCGGAAATTGCTTTCGCATGCCGATGCGTCGAACTCGGCGTCCGTCGCGCCTATGCCGATGCCGACGCGGTGGCTTTACTGCACATCGAGGCGGTGAGCGCATTGCCGACCGGCGTTTCTCAAGCGCGGGCGAATGTTTCCCGAACGTGGAAAACCGGATTGCCAACGTCCGTCGTCGTTTCCACATCGGATATCGACATGTGCGAATATCCGTTGCGGGAAGGAGACGACCTTCTCCTATATCTCAAACATGACGGCAAAGGTCTTTGGGAGACTTACAAGTGTTGGGGAAACCTGCCGAAAGCGCGCGCGAGCAAGCGGATCGAATGGCTCGACCGTTACGGCAAGTCCACGCCCGTCACCGGGCGGCACAAAGCGGAATCACCAACCGGAGATAATTTTCCATGAACAAAGCGCGCATCGGCGTCGTGACCGTCTCCGACCGGGCGAGCCGTGGCGAATACGAAGACCGGGGCGGCCCCGCCATCCGCGACTGGCTAGCCCATGCGCTGGCCAGCCCTTGGGAAGCCGTCCCCCGCCTCGTCGCCGACGAACAAACGCTCATCGAAACCGTATTGCGGGAACTCGGCGACGACGAAAACTGCTGCCTCATCGTGACCACCGGCGGCACCGGCCCCGCGCCGCGCGACGTGACGCCGGAAGCCACCGAAACGGTGTGCGGCAAGATGCTGCCGGGTTTCGGCGAACGGATGCGCGCTGCCTCGCTCGCCTCGGTGCCGACCGCGATATTGTCCCGCCAGACCGCCGGTATTCGCGGCAAAAGCCTCATCGTCAACCTGCCCGGCAAACCGGCTGCCATCGACGAATGCCTGCGCGCGGTCTTCCCCGCCGTCCCGTATTGCATCGACCTCATCGGCGGCGACCGTCTCGAAACCCATGCGGCGTTTTGCGCCGCGTTCCGTCCGGATGGCGCGGCGCGGCCAGAACCGGCCTGACGCCCGAACGGCAGCCGGTCGGCGGCAAGCATTCATCGCCGCCCGCCGCGTCGGGGATGCCATCCTTGCAAAATTTTGAGATCATGCTCGCTTTGCGGCGCGCGGCCCGCGCCCGCCCGACGACCTCAACGAATGGACAATCCGCTCTCCTCATGCTTGCCCCGATAGAACAGCGCATCGCCGAAGAACTCAACGCTTCCCCACGCCAGGTCGCCGCCGCCGTGCAACTGCTCGACGACGGCGCGACCGTCCCCTTCATCGCCCGCTACCGCAAGGAAGCCACCGGCGGCCTCGACGACACCCAACTGCGCACGCTCGCCGAGCGCCTGGATTACCTGCGCGAACTGGAAGAACGCCGCGCCGCCGTACTCGCTTCCATCGAAGGACAAGGCAAACTCGACCCCGGACTGCGCGCCGACATCGAAGCCGCCGAAACCAAACAGCGCCTCGAAGACCTCTACCTGCCCTACAAACCCAAGCGCCGCACCAAGGCGCAGATCGCCCGCGAAGCCGGACTCGCGCCGCTGGCCGATGCACTGCTCGCCGACCCGGCGCTCGCGCCGGAGACCGCCGCGCTCGATTACCTTAATGCCGAAGCCGGATTCGCCGACGTCAAGGCGGCGCTCGACGGCGCGCGCCAGATACTGATGGAACGGTTCGCCGAAGACGCCGCCCTGCTCGGCGAATTGCGCCAGCTTCTCCACGACGGCGGCGAAGTCCGCTCCACCGTCGTCGAAGGCAAGGAAACCGAAGGCGCGAAATTCCGCGATTGGTTCGATTTCCGCGAACCCATCGCCGCCATGCCCTCGCACCGCGCGCTTGCCCTGCTGCGCGGACGCAACGAAGGCGTGCTCAAACTCACGCTCGATCTTCCCCGCCCCGACGGCGAGACCGATGCCCCCCATCCCTGCGAACGGCGCATCGCGGCGCGTTTCGGCATCCGCGGCCAGGGCCGGGCCGCCGACAAATGGCTCGCCGAAACCGTGCGCTGGGCCTGGAGCGTCAAAATCTCGCTCTCGCTCGAACTCGACCTCATGGGCGCGCTGCGCGAACGCGCCGAAGAAGAAGCCATCCACGTCTTCGCCCGCAACCTGAAAGACCTCCTGCTCGCCGCCCCGGCGGGCGCGCGCAACACCATGGGACTCGATCCGGGCATCCGCACCGGCGTCAAGGTCGCCGTGGTCGATGCCACCGGCAAACTCCTCGACACGGCCACCGTCTACCCCTTCGAGCCGCGCCGCGACCGCGAAGGCGCGCTCGCCACGCTCGCCGCGCTGGCGCAGAAGCACGCGGTGGCGCTCATCGCCATCGGCAACGGCACCGCCTCGCGCGAAACCGACGCCCTGGCCGCCGAATTGAGCGCCCGCCACCCCGCCCTGCGCCTCGCCAAAGTCGTCGTCTCGGAAGCGGGCGCATCGGTCTATTCCGCCTCGGAACTGGCGGCGCGCGAATTCCCTGGGCTGGACGTTTCCCTGCGCGGCGCGGTATCCATCGCCCGCCGCTTGCAAGACCCTCTCTCCGAACTGGTAAAGATCGACCCCAAATCCATCGGCGTCGGCCAATACCAGCACGATCTCAACCAGGGCCGTTTGGCCAGGAGCCTGGATGCCGTCGTCGAGGACTGCGTCAACGCCGTCGGCGTCGACGTCAACACCGCCTCCGTTCCGCTGCTGGCGCGCATCTCCGGGCTCAACACCCTGCTCGCGGGCAACATCGTCGCCCACCGCGACAGCAAAGGCCCCTTCCGCGACCGCCGCGCCCTGCTGGACGTGCCGCGCCTCGGCCCCCGGACCTTCGAGCAGGCCGCGGGCTTCCTGCGCATCCTCGACGGCGACAATCCGCTCGACGCTTCCGCCGTCCACCCGGAAGCCTATCCGGTCGTCGAACGCATCCTCGTCAAAGTACGAAAGGATGTGCGCGAACTCATGGGCAACGGCGCATTCGTGAAAACGATTGCCGCCGCCGACTTCGCCGACGAGCGTTTCGGCCTGCCGACGGTAAAGGATATCCTTGCCGAACTGGAAAAACCCGGCCGCGATCCGCGCCCGGAATTTCGCACCGCCGCTTTCCGCGCCGGCATCGAATCGCCCGCCGACCTCGAACCCGGCATGCTCCTCGAAGGCGTCGTCACCAACGTTACCAACTTCGGCGCTTTCGTCGACATCGGCGTGCACCAGGACGGCCTTGTCCACATCTCGGCGCTTGCCGACCGCTACGTCAAGGATCCGCACACCGTCGTCAAGACCGGGCAAGTCGTGAAAGTAAAGGTGCTCGAAGTCGATCTTCCGCGCAAACGCATCGCGCTCACCATGCGCCTTGCCGACGAGCTCCGTCCCCGGCACGCCGAAGCCGTCCGGCCCCAGGGCAAAGACGCCCGCCGCGCCGCCCGGCCCGACAGCCGATCCGGCCCGTACACAGCCCCGCCGCCCCAGTCCGCCGCCGAAAGCGCCCTGGCGCTGGCCTTTGCCCGCGCCCGCGGCAAATGATTTCCGCTGCGGCCCATCGGCGGCGGGCATGAATGCCTGCCGCCTCCCGAATATCCGCTGAAACCCCGGTCTTCGAGCCGGCGTCCGTTCTACGATGACAAGCGCCGTTCCCCCCTCCCATCCCGCTCCGTTCCCGCGTCCGGATGCGTGGCTGATCCTGCCGGTTCTCTTTTGCGTCCTGTGTGCGGGCATCGTCGTGGCGACGGGAAGCAACGAACCGCTGTTCCTGGCCGGGAACGCGGCGGCGGCGGGGCTGCCCGCCTTCGCCTGGGCCGGCATCACCCATCTCGGCAGCACGCTCGGCGCGTTCGCCCTGCTCGCGCCCACCCTTGCCCGGCAGCCGCGATGGGTAGCGGCGGCCTTGCTGGCATCCCCCTTCGCCAGCCTCTACACCTACGCAATCAAGATACTTGCCGACGTGCCGCGCCCCCCCGCGGTATTGCCGCCCGAAACCATCCACGTCATCGGCGCGGCCCTGCGCAGCAATTCCTTTCCTTCCGGGCACACCCTGACCGCCTTCATACTCGCGGGCATACTGACCCTGTGTACCCGGCGGCCCCTGGCCTGGCTCGGCGTCCCGATCGCGGCGCTGATTGCGTTTTCGCGGATCGCGGTCGGCGCACACTGGCCGCTGGATCTGCTCGGCGGCGCGGCGGGGGGCTGGGCGGCGGCGGCCATCGGCTGCGCCTGGTCGGCGCGCTGGCGGTTTTGGGAAAATGTGCGCGGCCAGCGCATACTGGCCGCCATCGCACTCGCCGCCGCAACGGTTTTCGGGTTCGATACATGGGATCACCCGGAAGGCCGCTGGATGCAATACCTGCTGTGCGCCTGGGGCGCGGCAGGCGCGATCTACGCTCTCTGGCGACCGGCAGCCCGCCGATGCCTGCGGACGCGGTGAGTCCGGGGGACGGATAATCCGTCCATGCGCGATGCGGAACCGGGCAACCGGATCAGCTGGAAAACAGGCCGGAGGGCGACTCGGGTTCGCCGTCTTGCGGCGAGGCGGGCACCCGGTATTGTCCGCAAGCCCACGCGCCGAGGTCGATCTGCTTGCAGCGCGCCGAACAGAATGGACGGTGAGGGTTTGCCTCGCTCCATTCGGCTTGCCTGCCGCATCGGGGGCAGCACACAAGACGCCGCTTGGAGGGGACGGGTTCGCTCACAGGCCGCAGAAAGTCAACTCGAAAGGCAGGTCGCGTTCGAGCGGGCGGGGCCGCGCCTGGGTTTCGGGCAACATGAAACGGATGTTGAGCGCGTACTTGTTGGCGCTGATCTCGGGCACGGCGGTTTCGCCGCGCCCAATGCGGATGCGGATCATCTGCGCGGCGATGCCGTTCGTTTTCTCCGAGAATGTGCCGGCGCGCGCGACTTGCGCTTCCGGGCGTCCGCTGGAGCGCAGCAGCCGCAGCACAATGCCCAAGGCTCCCTGGATTGGCTCCAGCGGCTTGACCCAGGCATCGAGGTCGCGCCGCCGGGTCTGCGCGTCGCGGTTGAGCCAGTAATGGTAGGAGGGCAGATCGAATTCGCATGCGCCGCCGGGGATGGCGGCGCGGCTGCGGATGCTCATCAGCCATTCGTTGTCGCGCAGGTGCTGGCCGAACCTGCCCGACATCGAAAGCAGGCTCGTCGATGCCTGCTCGATTTCCTTGAGCGCCTCCTGGAGCGCGTCTTCGGAGATGTCCGGGTTTTCGCGGAACGAAATCAGTATCTGGCGCTGCCGTTCGAGTTCCTGGACGAGATCGACCTTGAGATCGGCGCGTCCGGCGACCTCGATGGTCTCGAACAGGGCGAGGAGAGCGACGTGGTGATGAAACGGATCGTCGCTCTCGCGGAAGTGAGCGTTTCTCTGGAGCAGGTCTTCCAGGCGCAGCAAAGTGCGAATGCGCTCATTGAAGGGATATTCGTAGGTAATCACGCGCGTTCCGGAAAGAGTGTCGAATAACCCGGCATTGCGGAGGGATGCAGCCGGTTTGATGGCGAATGATAACATCGCTGCCGGTAAAGGCGAATTCGCGTCACAGCCTTTCCGGCAAGGCGGCAAGGGCATTGTAGCGTTCGTGGAGGGCGTCGACCTGGGCGTGGAGGGCGTTGAGCGGGCCGCTGTTGTCGATAATGTCGTCGGCGATGGCGAGTCTTGCCTCCCGGCTTGCCTGGGCGGCGATGATGGCTTCGATTTCGGCGCGCGAATGGCCGTTGCGTCCCGCGACTCTGGCGATCTGTATTTCACGGGGACAGTCGACCACGCAGACGCGATCGCAGCGCGCGCGCCAACGCCCGGTTTCGGCCAGCAGCGGGATATCGACGATCACATAGGGCCGGGCGCCGCCGGCGCAGCGGCGCAGGCTCTCGGCTTCGATCAGCGGATGCAGGATGGCTTCGAGGCGGGCGCGTTCGGCGGAGTCGGCAAAGACGAGGGCGCGCATGCGGGCGCGGTCGAGGCCGCCGTCTCCGGCGATGACCGCGCCGCCGAAGGCGGCGCGCAGGGCAGGCAGCGCCGCGCCGCCGGGGGCGGTCAGTTCATGGGCGATGGCGTCGGTGTCGACGACCGCGACGCCGTGCCCGGCGAAGCGCGCCGCCGCCGCGCTCTTGCCGCTGCCGATGCCGCCGGTGAGGCCGATCCGGAGAGGGCCTCCGCTCATGGCAGGCACGGTTTGTGGCGCTTGGCGAAAGACTGCCCGACCAGGACGGCTTCAGCCGTTGCCGGAACGGTCGTGGCCTCGACATGGCGCTCGGAGGTGCTGCGGGTTTCGATTTCGGCGTTGTGAAGCCCCTTGGCCTTGACGGTTTCGAGGTAGCGCGTGGCGTTCGTCTTGTTGGCGAATACGCCGAGCGAAATGGCGAATTTCCTGGGGCCGGTTTCTTCGATCAAAAGCGTTCCTTTTTCGATGCCCAGGTCGGCAAGGGCGTCCGTCAGGATTTCGGCGGCTTCGCGGGTGGGCAGGGGCGGAAGGCGCACCTTCCATGCTGCCGGTACTTCGATGTCCCGCGTCCCGGCCTGGACGCCCGCAGCGCGGAACAGCGACAGCAGGCGGTTGGTTTGCGAGGCGCTGAGTCCGCTCCATGCCAGGCATGTCCGGGCCGGCGGCGGGGGCGGCGGGGCTTCGGGTGTCGCGGCGGGCGTCGCAACGGGCATTTGCGGCGGCGCCTGGCTGAGAATCTTGATGCTATCCGGATTGATCTGCTTGTCGCCCCGTTCCGGATCGGCGTCGTTGGGCTGCGAGACGATGCCGAGCCAGCCGCGCGCGGCGGCGAAAACCAGGATGTTGAGCAACAGGAAAAGGATGGAAAGGAAACGTAAGGTGGTCATGATGTGTCAGGCCGCCCGCGCGATCCGGTGCAAGCCGTCGAGGACGAGGTTTTCGACCCGTTGAAACGGAATGTCGAGCAGGGGCGCGATCTCGTCGGCGCTGCCGCCGCTCAGCAGGCAAACGGCGCGCGGGTCGTCCAGATGGCGGAAAACGCGCTCGATGGCGCCCGCCTGTGCGTTGAGGCAGCCCGAGACGATGGCATCGGCCGTGTCGCGGGGCCGGGTGCGATACCGTCCGCCCATCGGCGGCAGTTTCGCGGTGCCGTCGCTGAGCGCCATCCGCATCAGCGACATCCCCGGCAGGATGTGGCCGCCGACGAAGCGACCGTCGGCGGCCAGGATGTCCAGCGTGGTCGCGGTGCCCGCCATGACGACCAGCGCGCCGTGGGAATGGAGTCCGCGCGCGCCGATCAGCGCCGCCCAGCGGTCGGCGCCGAGCCGCGCCGGGTGGATGTACATGTTGCGCACGTCGCAGCGTTGCGCGCCCGCGGCGATCCACTCCAGCGCAAGGCCCCGGCGGGCCAGCAACGCCGCCAGCGCCTCGCCCCTGGCGGGGCCTGCGACGTTGCAGCCCAGTGCGCGGGTGATGCCCGGCGTCTCGGTGCATGCGGCCAGTTCGCCGGTGGCGTCGTGCGTGCAGGCGCCCGAAGCGGAGACGCTCTCGCCGACGAGACGCCATTTGATCCGGCTGTTACCGGCGTCGATCAGCAGCATCATGGCGCGGCGGGCCTCAAGGAAACTTCGCCCGCGAGAACGCGGCGCACCCCTGTGGCGTCGCGCACGAGCAAGGCGCCGTCTTCATCCGCGCCCAGGCAGATTCCGGCGATGTCCGCGCCCTCGCCGCTGACCCGTACCGGCAGGTTGGCGAAGGCATTGCGCTGCTGCCAGGCGTTTTTCAACAATCCGAAGCCTGCGCGTTCGTAAGTGGCAAGCGTCGGGTGCAGTTCGGCGAGGATGGCGGCGAGCACGGGTTCGCGGGCGGGCGGCCCGGCCATTTCGCGGGCGAGATCGGTAACGCCGCCCGGCTGGCCGGGAATGACGGCCTCGGCGGGCAAGCGCAGGTTGAGGCCGATGCCGATCACCGCCGCGGGCGCAGCGCGCCGCCCCGGCAGTAATTCCACCAGTACGCCGGCAAGCTTCGCGCCGTGTGCGAGTACATCGTTCGGCCATTTGAGCGCGACCGCGGCCACCCCGAGTTTTTCCAGCGCGCGCGCCAGCGCCAGCCCGACGGCCAGCGACAGCCCGGCGGGCGCGGATGCCGCCGGAGTAAAGCGCCACAGCGCGGAAAAAGTGAGGCTGGCCCCCGGCCACGCCAGCCATTGCCGCCCGCGCCGCCCGCGTCCGGCGGTTTGCCGGGTAGCGGCGAGCACGTGTATTTTGCCGTCGTTTTCCGGAGGCGCTTCCAGCAGCGCGGAATTGGTCGAATCGCAAGTTTCCGCCCATCGGATGGCGAAAGCCGGCGCGAGCGGCCCGAGAGCATGCGCCAGCGCGGCGAGGTCGGGAGAGGGGAGGGATTCGGGCAAAGCGTCCATGGGCATACAGTAAAGATCGCCGGATTATCCCACCTGCGGCACAAAACGGCGCGCGGGTTTGATTCGCCGCCAAGGTATCGCCGGAATGTCGCGGCGGCCCCCTGGGTACGGCGCGACGCTTGCCATGCGGCGATTTCGCGCCCGGTTCCGGCGGGCGCGTTTTTCGGCGGACGGAAAACGTCTTGCTCCGGCCCCGGCCTTTACGGCGCCGGCTTTGCCGACAGCCGTTCGGTCATGCGCCGCACGGCGTCGATCTGCGGCGCGGACCGGAGGTGATAGCCCGCGCCCGTGTAGCCCCACCAATCCCAGCATCCGTTCGGATCTTCGGTGGAAGCCGTCTGCGGATAGAGCACGATCAGCCGGTTGCTCTCGGCCCACTGGTTGTAGCCGGATTCCCGCATCCAGGCTTCGCCCGCGGTTTCGGCGTTCTGGCGGCAGCCGTGGAACGCTATATGGATTCGGCATCCGCCCGCGCGGCAGCCGGCGGGAAGATAGACGTAGGCGGTATCCGCCATGCCCGCGTCCGGGCGGATGAACTCGCTTTGCCCGAATGCGAGCAATTCTCCGCTCGCGACGGACGCGCGCGCCCGCAGCCCGCCCAACAGATGCGCGAGCAGGCGGCCCGGAGCGTCGAAGTCGCCGCAGTGGCTGATATAGGGCGGCGCCGTGACCTCGCAGGCGTTTTTTGCTTGCGGCGCGATCATGGCATGACCGGCGTCGGGCAGGCGTTCATGGACGATGGCGGATTCGGGCAGCCATTTGAGATAGAAAGTATGGACGGCATCCACCACCCTGTCTTTCACGACCGGGTCTTCCCCGCCGGAAAGCAGCCAGATGCGGCTTCCGGCCAGATTGCCGGGCGCATCGATGCGGTTCGCCGCCGCCTGCTTTTCCACTTCTTCGTGCAAGGCTTCCGGCTCGGGCATGGGCAGGAAAAAATTGGGCGACATGCACGACGAGAGCGCCCTGGTGGCGCTGCCCTGCGCGCAGTAGTACGGCCCGCCCGCGAGCACGCCCGCTCCGCGCACCAGCGCCGAATGGGCGACGTGGAACTGCACCGCCATGAATCCGCCCGAGGAAAGTCCGGAAACCGTCAGGTTTTCGGTGCTCGCGCCCAGGGCCGGCAACGGTTCGGCGGCATGGCCGCAGATACATGCAGCCGGAAAACACAAGGCGATGAAGCCTGAACGTGAAATGATCGATGGCATGATATCGTCCCCATATCGATGGATGCCGTGCCCTTGCCGGGGGTCTGCCGGCGGTTTGTCCTGGCGGCGTTGCGCGTCATTTTTCCGCCATGGCGACATGCCGTTCGCCGGTTTGCGCGCTCGGCAGGAAACGCTCGACGACGTGGCGGCTCATGTTCCGGGCGAGTTCTTCCTCGCCGAAGAATATCGCGCCGATGCCTTCGCCGCTCAATGATTGCTTTTCTTCATCGTCGTGGGTGCGCACCACGATTTCGATGTCCGGGTTCAGTGTGCGGGCGGTTTCGGTCATTTTGCGCACGTCCAGAGGCGAAGGCGTCGCGATCACCAGCATCGCGGCGTTGGCGATGTGGGCCTGGATCAGCACGGCGGGTTCGGCGGCATCGCCGCAAACGGCGGCAATGCCTTTCTTGCGCAGTTTTTCCACGCATTCGCGGTTTTGCTCCGCGATCACAAAAGGAATGCCGCGCTCCGCGAGCGACTGGGCGATGCGCTGCCCGACCCGGCCGTATCCCACCAGCACGACCTGTCCTTCAAGAGACTTGTGGTCGGTATTCATCGGCAGCTGGGTAAAAGGCGCTTCGCGCCGGTCGAGGCGGCGCGCCAGTTCGTAGCGGTCGAGCAGCCAGCGTTGCAGGGCCGGGATGGCCGCGAAAAGCAAGGGATTGATGGCGATGGCGATCAGGGCGGCGGCGAGAATCAAACTCATGCCATCCTCGGACAACAGCCCGAGGCTCATCCCCAGGCCGGCGAGGATGAAGGAAAATTCACCGATCTGGGCCAGGCTGGCGGCGACCATCAGCGCCGTGCGCAGCGGGTAGCGGAACGCCAGCACCAGCGCGGCGGCGGCCAGCGATTTGCCCAGAATGATGATCGTGACCACCGCGAAAGTCTTGAAAGGCGCTTCCAGCAGGATGCCCGGCTTGAACAACATCCCGACCGAGACGAAGAACAGCACGGAAAACGCATCGCGCAGGGGCAGCGATTCCGCCGCCGCGCGCTGGCTGTGCGACGATTCCCGCATCACCATCCCCGCGAAGAAGGCGCCAAGGGCGAAGGAGACGTGAAACCATATCGCCGCGCCGTAGGCGATGCCGATGGCGATGGCGATGACCGACAGCGTGAACAGTTCGCGCGACCCCGTGCGTTCCACATACCGCAACAGCCAGGGGATGAGGTGCCGTCCCACCAGCAGCATCAGGAGAATGAAGGCCGATACGCGCAGCAGGGTCGCGCCGATGGCCATCCAGAGCGAGCCTTGCGCGGCGGCTTCGCCGCTGCCGCCGAACAGGCTCGCCAGCGGCGGCAACAGCACCAGCGCCAGCACCGTGGCGAGATCTTCCACCACCAGCCAGCCCACGGCGATGCGGCCGTTCATGCTCTCCAGCGCGCCTTGCGCTTCCAGCGCCTTGAGCAGCACCACCGTACTGGCGCAGGACAGCGACAGGCCGAATACGAGCGCGCCGCCCCAGTCCCAGCCCCAGCATTTCGCCAGCAGCGCGCCGAGCAGGGTTGCCAATCCCATTTGCGCCACCGCGCCGGGAATGGCGATGCGCTTGACCGCCAGCAGGTCGCCGGGGGAAAAATGCAGCCCGACGCCGAACATCAGCAATATGACGCCGATTTCCGAGAGTTGCGAGGCGATGGACATATCCGCGACGATGCCGGGCGTCGCGGGGCCGAGGAGGATGCCCGCGACCAGATAGCCGACCAGCGCGGGCACTCGCAGCCGTTCGGCGATGAGACCCAGCGCAAGAGCCATGCCGAAGCCGCCCGCGATGGTGCTGATCAGGGAAAGGTCGTGTTCCATGGGGTACCAGAGAATATGCGCGGACGTTCGGCGCGCTTCGGCGGATTGTCACATGTTTTCCGGCTGTCCTGCGTGTCATTCGCTGCGCGGCCCGGTAAATGTCGATTCGCGGGGCTATTCCACCGTCCGCAGCAAATAAGGCACGCCCCGGATGCCCAGCCGTTCCCCGATTTCCAGATTCCGGGCAAGGGCGCTGGCGTCGCAATCTCCCGCATTCGCGGGCAGGCGGCGCTTCAGCATCCAGTCGTTCCATGCCGTGGCTGGATCCTGGGCGCACCAGATCAGGCGGGATTTCAGTTCCGAGTCGTCGGACAGGATGGGGAGCAGGAAAGTGTAGAGGGTCGCGTTGTCGAGGCGGGCCAGTTTTTCGTCCAGTTTGGCGCAGTAGGGGCAGTTCGGGTCTTCAAATGTCACCAGGGTCAGGCCGCCCTTGCCACGCACCTGCTTGATCGCTTGCGACAAAGGCAGGCTGTCGAGGCCGATTTCGCCGTCGACGTTCGCGAGGATTTCGGCGGCGATCTGTTCCGGCGTCAGGTTGGCGCTGCGCTGGAACAGGTAGTACGGAACGCCCGCCGCCGCGAACAGCAGCGCCAGCGCCAGCAGGACGCCTGCGGGCGCGGGTGTTTTCATTCGCGTTCCGTTCCGGTTCCGGTCCGCGCCGTTTGCAGGATTTCCCGCAGGGCCGCGACCAGCGCGGCGGACTGTGCGTCGGTGCCGATGGTGATGCGCAGATATTGTTCGATTTCCGGCGCTTTGAAATGGCGCACGACGATGGCGCGTTCGCGCAGCGCGGCGGCGATTTCGCCGCCGTCGCATCGCGGATGGCATGCAAAGACGAAATTGGCCGCCGAAGGCGGGACGATGAAGCCGAGCGCCTGCAAATGAGCCGTGAGCGCGGCGCGGGTAGTGATGACTTTGCGGCGGCTTTCCCGGAACCAGTCTTCGTCTTCCACGGCGGCGATGGCCCCGGCCAGCGCCAGACGGTCGAGCGGGTAGGAATTGAAACTGTTCTTTATCCGTTCCAGTCCCGCGATCAGGTCCGGATGCCCGAGGGCGAAGCCGATCCGCAATCCGGCGAGCGCGCGGCTTTTCGAGAAGGTCTGCACGACCAGCAGATTGGGATGACGGTCGATGAGGGCGACGGCGCTGGCGTCGTCGTTCGCGAAGTCGATATAGGCTTCGTCGATCAGGACGACGGCGTCCGGATTGGCGGCGGCGATGCGTTCGATATCCGCGCGCGGCAGCAGGCGGCCCGTGGGCGCATTGGGGTTGGGGATGACGATGGCGCCGGCGCGCTCGCCGTTGCGGGGCAGATAGTCTCCGGCCCGCAAGACGAAGCCGTCCGCGAGCGGAATCCGGCGGAACGCGATGCCGTAGAGGTTGCAATAGACCGGATAGAAGCTGTAGGTGATATTCGGCATCCAGAGTGGAAGGTCGTGCTTCAGCAAGCCGAGAAAAGCATGGGCGAGCACTTCGTCGGAGCCGTTACCGACGAAGATGTGCGCGGGCGTCGTCCCGTGGCGGGCGGCGAGCGCGGCCTTGAGCGCGCCGGCGTCCGGGTCTGGGTAGAGGCGCAGGCCATCGCCGATGGCGGCGCGAATGGCGGCGAGCGCCCTGGGCGACGGGCCGTAGGGGTTCTCGTTGGTATTGAGTTTGACGAGGTTGTCGATTCCGGGCTGCTCGCCCGGTACGTATGGGGTCAGGCCGTGGGTGACGGCGCTCCAGTAGCGGCTCATGCTATTCCAGCGTCCAGTTGTACGCGAACCGGGCGCAGCCCGACGCGCGGGCCATGTGCGTAGCCTGCCGGTCATTCAGATCAAGAGCGATTTTGTGCGCGATCGACATGAGGACGATTCTACCGCCGCCTTCACGTTCTCAAGAAGTTCCTGATCGAGCCCTTGTTCGTCACCGCCGAGATCGGATTGATTCATTCGCATCTGGATTGCGCGAGCACCGGTGACCTGCCCCCAAAACGAGTACCAGTTGATAGTAGAGTCCGCTCGGGCAAGGAGTGCTGTTCGGACACGAATCGGGCACTTCTGCGCCGCGGGTAAGGCAACTGATCTGCCGAGTGTTCAGTATGGTATAACCGTTCTCTATTGCCAATATATGGAGGCCGGCATGTCATTTATAGCGAATCTCCGTGATTGCGAAGCGAAATTGGGAACTTACGTATCTTCCGGAGCGGATGCCGGGTCAAAAGAATGCGTAGCGGCGGTCAAGGCGTTGGCTGGAGCGCCCGCGACGTTTGCTTGGCGGCGCGGGGAAAGAGTGAAGGGCAACCTCCTTGTAATGCCGGGTACGGCAATTGCTACATTTCCGCTAACGAGAAACACTCATTTTGGATTCAAGGGACATGCGGCCATCCTTATAAGGCATACCGCAGCCGGTTTTGAAGTCTATGACCAATGGAATGGTACTCCTTTGCATCGAAGAGAAATCACCAGTAGTTGCGCGGGCTATGTCTCGAACGATGCAGAGGCGTTCTATGTAGTTGAATTGACTGAGCATCCATCCGATGATCCCGCGCTTTGCGGTTCAAGTTCGCATTATTGATTCACCGCCGAAGGGAAAACAGTCATGCCGGCCAGACCGTTTGCTGTTTTGTTGTTGCTGTCGGCGTTCGTGTTTACCCCTTCCGCTCAGGCGCAAAACGGGGCTTTGGCGAGGCAAGAGGCAAGTGCCGTCAAGAATGCCGTTTCGGCGTTTTATTGCGCGGCGCAAGGCGGAAGGAATTTCAGGGAAATGGATACCCGTCTGGTTTCGGAGGAGTTGGACGCCTTGTTTCGACTCGCCAAGGCGGTGGAAAAGCGGAGCGCGCGCGAGATCGGGGCGAGCGATCATCCGACGGACAAGCCGCCACTCCTCGAAGGCGCCGTGCTCACTCCATACTACGAAGGTTACAACAAGGTTCTCGCCATCGAAAACATCCGAAAGATGGGGAGCGCCTACCGGGCGGATGTCATATTGGCGTACGACCTTGAGCAGCCGCAACTTGTCTGGACGGACACGGCAGTCGTCGTCCGGGAAAACGGTCGTTGGCGAGTCGACGACGTTTTGTTCCCGCAGAACGAAACCGGCGCTGGCGGCAGCGTCAAAGGCGCATTGCGCGACTTCGCAGGTGTCGGAACTAAATAGCCCTCGAACAGGCGGAATTTCTGGTTCAGCAATTCAAAGGCGCATTGAGTTTGACGAGCTTGTCGATTCCGGGCTGCTCGCCCGGTACGTATGGGGTCAGGCCGTGGGTGACGGCGCTCCAGTAGCGGCTCATGCTATTCCAGCGCCCAGTTGTACGCGAACCGGGCGCAGCCCGACGCGCGGGCCATGTGCGTGGCCTGCCGGTCGTTCAGATCAAGGGCGATTTTGTGCGCGATTCGCATGAGGACGATTCTACCGCCGCCTTCACGTTCTCAAGCAACCTCTAGTTCTTCCGGGAGCGCGAGCCATGGAGCCGCACCGACCGGACAAGTTAATTGTCGTTTGAGCGGCTTTCGTAATTGACCCGGTGCGTGCCGGACATTATGTGCTATTCCACAAGGGCATGCCCGTCTGTCATATTGTAACCTCTAGCAAGAGGTCGCTATGTTCAAGCATTGCCGGTTTGACTCGGTGTCCGAGCGTGCAAAGAAACAACTGACATCCCTCGCGGCGCGCAAACTTCATGGCGGGGATGAAATCGCTATCTCCGGAAACAAGCACGACGATTTGAGCATGCTTTTTGAGCGTCAACGCAGCGATGTCCAGTCCGATACGCATATCTACGCCTTTTTGCTGAATCTGGGGTTTCAAGTCTGTGTGTTTGATCGTCATCCCTTCGCAGTCTTTCGCCGCCAGGCGTTTCGCCGATACACCCCATCCATTGAAAGGCAGTTCCCCGAGGCGAAGCGCCATAAACGGAAACTTCGCCAATTCGTCAAACATGCGCGTCGATCTCGTAACCACAGGGTCGGAGCCGAAATCCACCACACCACCCCCCAACGGTTTTTGCTCGTGCGAAGTCAGCGGCGTGGAATCATAGTAATACACCCGATGCAAATGACGCTCTCGCAGATCGGGCAAGGCAGTGATCTTGTCGATCAGGCCGTTTGAACCCATCGGAGGTTGCGGGGTTTTTGGCGTTTCCGATCTTACGCTTGGCAAACCCACCATCAATCAGGGTAGCGTAATTCATTGTCATAACATGAGGATAAAAAAGGTGGCCGCCAGCAGGTCGAGTGTCGAGCACCCTGTTACATGTCACCTGAAGGCAGCCGGTTCTGTGCGCATCCTAACAGCGCCAGATTTCTTGGGCAAGAGGAAAAATGCCCGCTTGACACCGCCCCGATCCGGGCGCACCCTTCCGTCTGCCTGCAAACAACAGGCAACGGGTTTGAACGCCTGTCCGGAGCGGCGATGAGCCGCAAAGCGCAAAGCTGCGGCTTTTTTGTTGCCAGTGCTGTCCTCCATGGGCGGCACGGGCGGGGAGCCGCAAGGCTCATCGGTGCTCCGCCGGTCGTTCAACCCGTTCGTTGCCGCCCACCCTTTTGAACGGGGATGGGCGGTTCAAGTCACGAACCGGAGCACACATCATGGCAACCATGAATGATTCTGGTTTGCCAAATTTTGCCAAGAGTAGTAGTATCGACGTCCATGAGCACGATGAATATTTCCCTGCCCGACCTGCTCAAAAACTTCGTCGATGAGCAAGTCAGCCAACGCGGCTACGGCACCAGCAGCGAGTATGTGCGCGAGTTGATCCGCAAGGATCAGTCTCGTCTGCAACTGCGCGATCTGCTGCTGGTCGGAGCCGCCTCTGCGCCAACCATGCCTGTCGACAGCGGCTACTTCGACTCACTGCGCCAGCGCGTGCGCAAACCGCAAGGATGAAGGCCAAGCCGGTCATCCCCAGGGCGCTTGCCAAACAGGATGTTGAAGAAACCGTCGGCTACTACCTGAGCGTTGAGGCCGAACAGGCTGCACTCGGTTTCATCGACGCGCTGGAGCAGGCTTATACCCACATTGGCCGCCACCCCGCGACCGGCGCTTCCCGCTACGCCCACGAACTGGACTTGCCCGGCCTGCGTAGTTGGTCGTTGAAGCGATACCCGCACATCGTCTTTTATGTCGAGCGCGACGACCATGTCGATGTCTGGCGTGTACTGCATGGCGCACGCGATCTGCCTGCCGTGTTCGGTGGCGACGAACACTGAGCGTTTGCACCTTTCAAAATCCCGAACGCCACGGCGTAGCGATTGGGCGTGATTGGTCGCGCATGGTCTGTAATGCGAGTGCATCGGCGGGCAACCGCTGGCCCTACCGCAACCGTTCCACCTCCCGCCTCAATACACCATCCCCACATTGAAATACACGGGCCGCTCCCCCTTGACCTCCTCCGGATGCTCAAGCGCGCGGGCGAAGGTCAGCGAAGCATTGAAGCGCGGCCCCTGCGCGGTGAGCTCGATAGCATTGCCGCTCATGCGTCCATGCGCCGCGCGCATTCGCACAGCGGGAACGAGGTGTTCCCGCTGCGTGGGCGCGCACCAAGGGCGATCAGAACAGGAACTTCGCGCCGAGGATGAACTGGTGGGTTTTGATGTTTTTGATCCTGTAGTAATCGCTTGCGTCCTCCTCCTCGGCTTTCGACCGGCCCTTGTTGCCGAGGTTGGCATAGCGGTAGCCCAGATCCAGCGAGATCGTGTCCGATAGCCGCCAGGCGCTGCCGATGCCGACGTTCCAGGCGGTATGGGTGGTTGTTTTTTCGCTCAAGCTGTAGGTGCCGCTGTAGTAGGAGGATCTGTAGGTGCCTTTTCCTTTTACGGATATAGAACTTGTCCCGAGGCCGAGGCTGACGTAGGGGGTAAAGGCCGATCCGTTGTGCCAGTCGTAATAGGCATTCACGAACAGGGTGCTGGTGCCGACGGTGACCTTGTCCTTATCCTCCACGTCCTCCCGTCTATCGGTTTCGGTTTTTTTGACGTCGCCCAGCTTGTTGTATTCCAGCTCCACCCTCAGGGGGACTTTCAGCTTCGGGTGGAAGTCGTAGCCCACCGCCAGCGCGCCTCCGGCGGTCCACGACTCTCTGTCTTTGTCATATAAATTGAAATTCACCGTCCCGGTGGTGAAACGAGGGGCGACGTAGACGCCCACCGGCTCCGCGGCGCAGGGAGCCGCGGGCAGCAGGACGGCGGGAGTCAGCAATAAGGGAATGAGAAACTTTTTCATGGGAACGCTCCTTTCAATGGTGAAGATGGCAGGGACGAGAACGCCCGCACCACAATGGAACCGCGTGAGGAAACAAGCATCACGCGGCGTAGAAATACTGTTCGGCATCAGCGCCGACGCAACCACATCGGACAGTCCTTCCAATGCAACCCGTCGAACGATCATGCGGTCGCCCGGCGGCCCGCCTCGCGCGCCCTCAATATGTCATCCCCACATTGAAATACACGGGCCGTTCGCCCTTGACCTCCTCCGGATGCTCAAGCGCCCGAGCGAAAGTCAGCGAAGCGTTGAAGCGCGGCCCCTGCGCGGCGATCTCGATAGCATTGCCGCTCATGCGCCCATGCGCCTCGCCCCGATGCCGGTTGCGCGCAATCGCCCCGACGTCCCAGGCCAGCGCCACCGAATAATCGCTCACCCAGGGCTTGAGCGCCGCCCAGCCCACGGCCCGGCGCCAGCGCAACTGGTTGCGCCAGTAGCCGCCGCTGTTGCCCATGAGAGTGTGTTCCTTGAAACCCCGCACCGAAGCCAGCCCCCCGAGGCTGACCCGCTGCGGACTGTACAGGGCGTCCCGGCTGTGCTGGCCGCTCGCCAGGCTCTCGATACTGAACTGTTGCCCGCCCACGGTGAAGGGACTCAACGCGCTCAGCGTCAGCGTGCCTTTGTTGTAGCGCGCGT
>JAISCE010000075.1 GCA_031265765.1 Azoarcus sp. | reverse complement strand
GATCAAGGAGAAAGGGTATGCCGATAAATACCGCTCGCTCCGCCAGCCCATCCACTTGATCGGGGTGGAGTTCAGCAAGAAGGAGCGGAATGTGGTGGGGTTTGCGGTGGAGAGTTTGGACGGTGATTTTGAGTCTATCAATCCGCTTGAAGAAACCTTGCGGCCTTCCTGATGCGATTGTTCAAGGGAGATTACGCCGGCAATTTCTTCACCTGCGCGGCTATCGGCGCAAGACGTTTTTCCCCCAAACCCGGCAAGCAAGTTGGCCATGGAGGGATTCCTGCCTGCTCATGGGGCGGACGGCGGACGCGGATGGAAATGCACGATGCTTCGGTCATCACGCCGGGGGGCGGGGCCATCGGCTTTCCAGGCGTGCCCCTGGATGATTTCGACGCTGACCGGCAGGCGGCCATCGCGGCGCAGGGTTTCGTAGCGCGCCCGCGCCCGCGTCCAGCCCGCGCGTCCGCTCAGTCCTCGCGTGCGCGCGACGGACGCATTGTTGGCGGCGGCGGTGCGTAGATCGTCGAAAAGTTCGTCGAGGCTGGCGTAGGTGAGCGTGAGCATCTCCATATCCATCACCGGATCGCTGAAACCGGCGCGCAACAGGGCGTCGCCGATGTCGTGCATGTCGATGAAACGGTGTACGCGTTCGTCGGCATGGACGGGCAGGGCCGCGCGAAGTTCGCGCAAGGTGTCGGGGCCGAGGGTGGAGAATATGGCCAGGCTGCCGTTTTCGAGTGTGCGGTGTATTTCCCGGAAGACAGGCAGGGGATCGTCGACGGCGGGCAGCATCAGGTTCGACCAGACGAGCGATACCGAGGCGTCGGCAAACGGCAGGCGCGCGGCTTCGGCTGCGATGAGCCGGGCAGTGGGGGCGGCCTTGCCCAGCAGACGCCGCAGGCCGCTCCGGCAGGGCGCAAGGCGCTGGCGGGCGCGGGCGAGCATCGGCGGGGCGAAGTCGACGCCGAACCGTTCGGCATCGGGGTAGCGTTCGGCCAGTCTGGCGAGATCGGCGCCCGTGCCGCAGCCGAGGTCGAGGATGCGTTTGGGCGCGATGCGCATGTAATCGAGCCGTTCGTCCATGCGGCGCGCGATTTCGCGGGCGAGGAAAGCCGCTTCGTCGCAATGCGCGGCGGCGCGGGCGGAGCGCCGCCGCAGCAAGGCATGATCCAGACGAAAATCCGGGGGCGTGCCCATGCGCCGCGCCGGATCGTGAGTCAGATGGAAACCAGGCCGAGACGCGCGAAAAGGCGCATGTCGTCGCTTGCGTCGGCGTTGCCGGCGGTCAGCAGGCGCTCGCCGTAGAAGATCGCATTGGCCCCGGCCATGAAGCACAAAGCCTGCAATTCATCGCTCATTTGCTCGCGGCCCGCCGACAGGCGCACGAAGCTTTCCGGCATTGTGATGCGCGCCACGGCGATAGTGCGGACGAAATCGAAGGGGTCGAGCGTCTCGCCCTCGGCAAGCGGCGTGCCGGGGAAGGGAATGAGCTTGTTGATCGGCACTGATTCGGGCGGCGGCGTCATGTTGGCGAGTTGCGCGATCAGACCGGCGCGTCCGGCCTGGCCTTCGCCCATGCCAACGATGCCGCCCGAACAGACGTTGATGCCGGCATCGCGCACTTTTTCGATGGTATCGAGACGATCTTGCAAAGTGTGGGTGGTGACGATTTCTGGGTAATAGTCCGGGGCGGTGTCGACGTTGTGGTTGTAGTAGTCGAGTCCGGCCTCGGCGAGCCGCCTGGCCTGCTCGCCATCCAGCATGCCAAGGGTGACGCAGGTTTCCAGCCCGAGCTTCTTGACTTCGCGCACCATCTCGATCACGGCGGCGAGGTCTTTTTCCTTGGGACTGCGCCACGCCGCGCCCATGCAAAAGCGCGAGGAACCGCTCGCCCTGGCGGCGCGGGCGTGCTCCAGCACTTCTTCGAGCGGCATCAGGCGCTCGCGCTCCAGTCCGGTGTGGTGGCGCGCCGCCTGCGAACAGTAGCCGCAGTCTTCGGAACAGCCGCCGGTCTTGATCGACAAAAGCGTCGAACGCTGTACTTCGCCCGCCTTGAAATGGGCGCGATGCACTTCTTGGGCGCGGAACATCAAATCGAGAAAAGGCAGCGCGAAAAGCGCCTCGATGTCGGCGACGCGCCAGCGGGCATCGGTGTCGGCGGCGGGCGCGGTTTCCGGGGCGGACTGGGCGGCGAACCGGACGGGGGATGTCGTCATCATCTATCGTGCTTCGGAATCCATTAAACTGGCCGGGCATTTTCGCTCAGTGGATGAAGGCGAGTCAAATTGGAGACGAGATGGGAAGGATTTCGTAAAAGGCCGTGGCGCGGTTTGTTTGCGCCCGCGCTTGCCGCGCTCGTGGCGCAGGACTGCTGCCTGTGCGGCCGCCCGGCTGGCGGCGGCCCGATATGCGCCGCCTGCGCGCGCGAGTTGCCGCGCCATACCGCGCATGCTTGTCCGTGTTGCGCCCTGCCCGTGCCGGATGGGGAAATATGTGGGCGCTGTTTACGGAAGCCGCCTGCATTCGATGCCACCCTGGCGGCGTTCGATTATATTTTTCCGCTCGATGTGCTGGTGCAGGCGCTCAAATATCGCCACCGTCTGGCGCTGGCCGGATTTTTCGCCCGCGCCTTCGATGCGCTGCCCGCAGCCGATCTGGTGCTGCCCATGCCCTTGCATCCGGCCCGTCTGCGCGAGCGCGGTTTCAATCAAGCGGTGGAAATCGCCCGGCCACTGGCGCGCGCCGCCGGTTTGCCGCTGGATCTGGCGGGCGTGGCCCGGGTGCGCGCCACGCCGCCGCAGGCGAGCCTTGCCCACGATGCCCGCCTCGCCAATCTGCGCAATGCTTTTGCGGCCCGCCGCCGCTTCGATGGATTGCGGATCGCGGTAGTCGATGATGTCATGACCACGGGCGCGTCGCTCGATGCGCTCGCCCGCTGCCTCAAGGCGAGCGGGGCGGCGGCGGTGCATAACCTCGTCGTCGCGCGCACTCTGGATCCGGCTGCCGCCGCGTCCTACGAGGCCGATCCGGCCGCGCGGCGGCGACGCCAGAACGGCGTCACCGCGAGACGGCGGTAAAAAAGCAGCGCCAGCAGGGCGGACGCCAGTAGATGTGGCAAGAGCAAGCCGATCGAAAATTGCATGCGTTCCTGCGATACCCAGGACTGGCACACAAGGATGGCATTGTTGTAGATCAGATAAATGAAGATCGCCAACAACAGGTTGTTGGTACGCCCGACGCGCGGATTGACGAAAGAAAGGGGAATCGCCAGCAGCGCCAGGAACAGGACCGCCAGAGGCGCGCCGAGGCGGAAAGTCAGTTCGCCCAGGGCGCGCTTGTCCGGTTCCCGGAGCAGATCGAGCGTCGGTTTCGCGCGCATCTTGGAAGGGCCGGCGCTCTGCGGGTTCGATTCGATCCGCAACTGGTAGCGGTCGAACGCCATCACTCTGTATTCGGGCGTGCCCGGATGTCCATCGTAGCGGCGGCCCTGTTCGAGAACCACGTGGCGATTGCCCTTTTCGTCGGTGTAAAGCGAGCCGCGGGAGGCTGCGACCACGGTCAGCCTGTCGTCTTTTTCCTCGCTCACGAAGACGTTGCTCACCCTGCCGTCGTCGCTCGCGCCGACCTCTACGAAAAACACTCGCCGCGCGCCGCCGGAAGATTCGCGGAATACGCCGGGGGCAATGCGCTGTGTATCGTCGCGGCTTTCCAACTGGACACGATACTCGGCGCTTTTCTGGTGCGCCCAAGGCCCGAGGAACAGGGTCACGCCGCCGATCAGCAGCGCCAACGGGAGCGCGAACCGCAGCACCGGCGCGATCCAGGCCGTGAGCGGCATGCCGGAAGAAAACCATACCACCATCTCGGAATCGCGGTAGCCGCGCGACAGAGACAACAGCACCCCGAGAAACACGGTCAAGGTGAGTACGATGGGCAAATCCGCCAACGAGCCGAAACCTATCAGCGCCAATACCGCATCGGCCGGCACTCGTCCGCCGGCGGCCTGTCCCAGCAGGCGGATGAGCACGATGGTGATCAGCACTGCGAACAGCACGACGAACACCGCGCCCGCCGCGTGGACAAATTCCCGCTGAAGGGCGCGGCGAAAAATCATTGTTCAATAACCTGATGAAAGTTCAGGGGAAAAACGACAACGTCCTTTGACGGACTCCATTGAAACGGGACATAATTGCCGACGGCCCCCGCTCGGTGCATTCGACATGGTGTCGCTTTGCGCCAGCGTGTTTCCCATGGAGTAAAAGTTCGTGGAATTTACCATAAAGCTCGTTTCACCCGAGAGACTCCGGACGGGGCTTCTCGTTCTCGGCGCTTTTAGCGGCCTTCCCCTTCCCCCGGCCAGCCGCGCCGTCGACGAAGCCAGCCAGGGCAGGCTTTCCAGGCTCGTTTCCGAAGGCGAACTCGACGACAAGGCCGGATCGTCCGTGCTCCTGCACGGCCTTGCGGGCGTCGCCGCCGAACGGGTATTGCTGGTGAGCTTCGGCAAAGCCGATCCGTCCGGCGACAAATCCTGGCGCAACGCTTTCGCCGCCATCGCCGCCGCGCTGGCGGCAACCGCCGCGAAAGAGGCCGCCATCACCCTCGACGAAACGGCATTGCCGCCCGGGCGCGATTTTGCCTGGGCGCTGCGGCAGGCGAGTCGCATCATCGCCGACGGCGCTTACCGCTTCGAGCCGCCGCGCGCCGAAAAGAAACACAAGAAAAAACACGGCGCGGCCAAGGTTGCGTTCATCCTTCCCGACACCGGCGAAACGCTGGAAGAAGCCGTGCGCCAAGGCCAGGCCATCGCGCAAGGCATGGCCCTGGCAAAAGATCTCGGCAATCTCGGCGCCAATGTCTGCACGCCGTCCTACCTTGCCGACATCGCGCGCGGCCTGGGCAAGCAGTACAAATTCGAGGTCGAGGTTCTCGAACGCGACGACATGGAAAAACTCGGCATGGGCGCGTTCCTCGCGGTCGCGCGCGGCGCGCGGCAAAGTCCGCGCTTCATCGTCATGCACTATCGCGGCGACAAACCGCACAAGGGCAAGGGCGGCAAACCGAAATCGCATCCGGTGACGCTGATCGGCAAGGGCATCACTTTCGACTCCGGCGGCATTTCGCTCAAACCCGGCGCCGAAATGGACGAAATGAAGTACGACATGTGCGGCGCCGCCAGCGTCATCGGCGTATTCAAGGCCATTGCCGCCATGGCGCTGCCGGTCGATGTGATTGGCATCGTTCCGGCCACCGAGAACATGCCTGGCGGCAACGCCGCGCGCCCCGGCGATGTGGTGCGCTCGCTATCGGGCCAGACCATCGAAATCCTCAATACCGATGCGGAAGGGCGGCTCATTTTGTGCGATGCGCTCACCTATGCCGAACGATTCAAGCCCGGCTGCGTCATCGACATCGCCACCCTCACCGGCGCTTGCATTGTCGCATTGGGCAAGATTCCGAGCGGACTGCTCGCCAACGACGACGAACTCGCCGACGAGTTGGCGCAGCGCGGGATGGATGCCGGCGACCGCGTCTGGCGTCTGCCGCTGTGGGAGGAATACCAGGACTTGCTCAAGAGCAATTTTGCCGACATGGCCAACATCGGCGGCCGGTTCGGCGGCGCCATCACGGCGGCGGCCTTCCTGTCCCGCTTCGCCACGGCATACAAATGGGCGCATCTCGACATCGCCGGCACCGCTTGGCTGTCGGGCGACGCCAAAGGGTCTACCGGACGCCCGTTGCCGCTGCTGGCCGAATTCCTGCTTGCGCGCGCCGCAGCGGACAAACGCTGAACTTTCGGAGAGGGCGAGGTGACGAGCGTCCAGTTTTACCACAACGCAGACGATCCGCTCGCGCTCGCCTGCGAGTTGATCGGCAAGGCGCATCGCGGCGGCCGCCGGGCGGTAGTGGTCAGCCCGGATGCTTCCCTGGCGCAACGGCTCGATCGTCAGCTGTGGACGAGCGAACCCAGGGGCTTCATCCCGCATGTGATGAGCGGCTCGCCGCTGGCGCGCGAAACGCCGGTCATCATCGGCATCGAAGGCGAAACGCAATGGCCGCACACCGACATGCTTTTCAACCTCGCGACCGGACTTCCCGCCGCCTGTGAACGCTTTCGCATGGTGATCGAAATCGTCGGCCGCGGCGAAGCCGAACTTTCTTCGGCGCGGGCGCGTTGGGTTCACTACAAACAACAACAATTTCCGCTCAAGGCGTTCGATGCCGAGCGTAGGATTGCCCTATGATTACCCGCTCCAATCCGCCGAGGCCGAACACGCTCGGTAAAACCGAACTGGATGTCGCCAGTACCTTGATAAATGAAGCCAACGCCCTGCTGCGCCAGCATGGCGAAGACCCCCACAACGACGGCACCGGCGACGATCTGCCCGTATTGACCGAAGTCATCTTCGATCTCGGCGAGTCCAACACGCCCCTCACTGCTTCGGCGATGCCCGGCGTCCGCAGTGCGCCGCCGCCGAAATCCCAACCCGCATCGCCGCAGGCCGGTTCGGCACCGCGCTCGCCCGAGCCGAGAAGACCGGTCGCCGCGGCCATTCCGCCCGCGCCGCCGCCAAGACCCGCGCCGGCGTCTGTCGGCGTAGCGCCGCGCACGCCGGAACCGCGGCCTTCATCCGCAGTGCCTCCCCCTGCTCGCCCGCCCGTACCGCCGCCACGGCCTGTACCGTTACCCCCCGCAGCAGCGCCGACGCCGCGAGTTTCTCCCGTTGCGGCCCCTGCCCGTCCGTCCGCGCCGCCCGCCGCAGGACCACGGCCCCTGTCCGTAGCCGCCATTGCGCCTCGCGCACCCACACCGCAGCCGAAACCGCCGCTCGCGCCGCCGCCCGCCGGCGCCGCACAGCGCATGGCCGAAATGCAAACTCAATCCGTTACCGCCATTCCCTCTGCCCGCCCGCCAGTTCCGCAACAACCACAACCCGCCGGACCGGCACTGCGAGCCGCTCCCGCCGCACGAACGCCCACGCCGCCGCCCAAGGCGCAACCTCTTAGCCCTCTTAGCCCCCCCCGGCCGCAGGCCGAAGAACCGGCAGTGCACCCTCAAGCCGCGCTGGATACACGGGTACAAGCCGTCGCCGAAGAGCTGAAACAGCTCGACGCCTTCATCGTCGGGGAAGTCGAAACCTGGATGCGCGAAGAATTACCGGCGCTATTCACGCGCGAAATCGCCAAACTCAACGAACGTCTGCGCACCGAGGCCGTCGTGCATTTGCGCACGACACTGCTGCCGAGGCTCTCGGAACACATCGCCGAACAGGTCGACAAAATCATACAAGACGACAAGCCGGACACATGATGGTCTCGCCCGGCCCGGTCCCGGCGCGAAGGCGGGAATTGTAGGTCTATGCCTTCAGGGGCGACACAAGCTGCCTTCTTCTCGGGTCATGGTGGCGAATCATGACTGAGGGAAAGATACAAGCTGTAAGTGAGCGCGTCGATCCAGCCCTTGTGTTTTGCCTGCTTGGATTCGCCGGTAATGCCGTCGATTTTGATGAAAACTTCCTGGATCATGATGCGTTGGCCTCCTTGGCCGGAAAAATGTGGAATGCGTTCTTTGAACGCAGGGAAAGTTCAGGGTATATCCTCATCTTTAAAGTTGCTGCCAAGCCAAAGAATATCCCCTCCTTTTGTTCTTAGAATATCACCGCAATTGGATACTATGGCAGAAGGATTTTGGAAATAACCTTCTATAGTTGCCATACTTTTAAACGTCGCGGTCACAAGATCGTAAGCTTGCTGTTTTCTCTCCATATAACCCTCGTCATCTTGATCTCTGTTGTCACAACACTCACGGCCAAATATTAAAAATGGTATATTAAAATAATGATTACCATATCCTAATAAACGCTTATATGCGGTGATCTCAAGCGGTTTATTGGCTTGACTTCCTGTGCCAAGCTTGGCGGAATCTATTTTCTGCACATCGGACGATAAGTAAACTGTTACGCTCCCTCTTGTCAAAGGACTGTATACTGCGAGCAAGAACGGCTCTGCCATATCATGGGAGGTGTAACTCTCTTTTTTCCGGCCTTTTAAAATGGCCCTCAAACCAAAATTTTCCTCGAAAGATTTCCCATTATTGAAAGATGTGTTGATGATCTTTTGAATGTTTGTTTCCTGTGCAGGACTATTGATGCCTGCCCAAAAATAGTCGCCTCCTTCCTCCAAATTATATGCAAAATGGTCTTCTATTTCATTAGTCGCCAAATCTGTCAGTACAGCCAGCCGGAGTTCGTCGGCGCTCAAGACCCGCCCTGCTCGCAGGCACATCCCTTGAGTTTGTGCGTAGTAGGTTGTCACGGTCATCATTGGCATGAAAACACAAAAAACAATGGCGAGCACCCAATACAGTTTGTGGCGGAAGAAACGGGCTATGCTCATCATTGTTCTCTTTATAGCTCATCACGCGCGATGATCATTCCAGTGGGCAAATCATGCGATAACGGTCCAGGTAACGACGGCGACACAGGGAACGGCACATGCTCTTTCCAATATAAAATACCCTTGGCGGCGAGGCTATTCATCTTTTTCGTGTAAAGTTCAGGGAATTTGAGTGCCTGTGTAATCGAAGAAACCTGTAGCGCCTTGAGCCTGTTATTCTGGTTTTCTAGCATAGGTAAATCCATCATCGAAAAGTTATGTATGATATGAATATTTCCGGTAAACTTGATAATAACCCTCTGGCCAATTTTCCATGGGTCGAGCACGGATTCTGTCAAGGCATTGCTGACTTTCGCCTGCCAGCTACTACTTTCATAGTCGTAATCGTCATCCATAGGCTCAACCCGAATGGAATGGATTTCGCGTGCTCCATTATCCCTGATGATGAATTACGCCCCGGTATTGATCTCGAATTTGCTTGACCCAAACACTTCACATCGATCAACAAAGTCATTGCCATTGAGGTTGTATTCGTACTGTTTCAGACCGAAATTCCGTCGCTCGCCACACGAAACATTATATGCATTAAAAATACCATTCGTATTGTAGACAGTAAGCTGTCCCTTCGGCGGCACAGGCAAGGATGCCCTATATACGTGATCCTTTTTTGCCAGGAAATTCCTCACAACCCCAAACCGCGCAACATGCATGAATCTCCCCCCACCCTTCGTCATGAACCAGTTCTTGTCGATTTCCACGTCTTGCCGTGTCGTCCTGGCCAGGGCGAGGACATCTTTCTTTGTCTTGAGCGTCCCCGCCGCCGGGGGGACGATGTCATCGTATAAATACAGGCAAATCATTTCTTCCATCGTGGGCGCTCCCGCCGCAAAAGCTACCATGGCATATCCTCACAAAACGTATTGGCATGAACGCGAAAATATCATGAGAACGGTCGTGTGCCAAGTACGTCACGCTGAGGCGTATTGCCGGCTTGCGGACTGCGGCAAACACGACGCATTTGTGCCGCCGATGCGGCAACGAGACGACCGGCACTTGAACCGGAATACCCCTGTTGAACGATCGTGCGGGGACGCCGGGAAAGCGGGTCGATCTCGCGCCCTCGCCGGGTTTCAGTCTTCCTGCGCTTCGGGTTTCTTTTCCGCGGCAGGGCGGAAAACGTCCAGGGTGATGTCGTCCGGGCTGGTGACGCCGATGCCCTGGTCTATCGGCGGCAGTTTGTGGGCGATGCCTTTGTGGCAGTCGATGCAGGTCTGGCCGCTGGACAGGCTCTCCATGTGCCGGGCGGTGGCGCGGTAGCCTTGCACGCTGTAGTCGAAGGATGCGGCATCGTGGCAGTTGCGGCATTCCCGCGAGTCGTTGGCTTTCATGCGCCGCCATTCGCGCTGGGCCAGTTGCGGGCGCTTGGCCTCGAACTTTTCGGGCGTGTCGATGGAACCCAGGATCGCGTGCCAGACTTCGCCGGCCGCCTGCACTTTGCGAATCATCTTGGGCAGGAATTCCTTCGGGACGTGGCAGTCCGCGCAAACCGCCCGCACGCCGCTGCGGTTGGCATAGTGAATGGTGTTCTGGTATTCCCGGTATACGTTGTCTTCCATCACGTGACAGGAGATACAGAAATTCTCGCGGTTCGTCCATTTCAGCGCCATGTCGAAAACGGCCATGGAGAGGACGCCGAGGATGAAGGTCGTGAGTACGCCGACCGAAACGATGCGCCGCCAGCGCCGGGGTTTGCCTGTGGCATTCATATGGTATGTCCCGCGGTTTTCAGCGCACGCTTGCCGGGCGCTGGTAGGTGTTGGCGATCAGCGGTTTTGCATCGACCTGCGGTACGTGGCATTGCAGGCAGAAGTAGCGCCGCGGCGAGATGTTGGCGAGTTCCTGCCCGTCGGCGTCCCGGAAGTGGGTTTGCGAGACTTTGGTGGCTTTTTCCTTGCGGTAGTTTTCCCAGGAATGGCAGTCCATACATTTGTTGAAATTCCGGGTGACGGGGTAGTTATCCACCGCGTGCGACACCAGGGGCGGCTGCTGCGTGAAGTCGCGTTCCAGCGGCGCGCTTTCGACGGCTTTCTTGAGCGCATCGCCGGAAGCTTCGATGGATGTCTGGATGGGCGCGCCGCGCAGGGTGGCGAGACCGCCGTCGTCGTCGGCGGCGAAGGACGCACAGGGCGATAGCAGCAGGCCGGCCAGCGCGGCTGCCGGGAAAACGGCCAGGAGACGGTTTCTCATGGTGAACTCCTTTGGTCGAAACGATGGGTGAGTCTGAAAACCTTGCGGCCGCAGATGTCGACGCAGCGGCCGCAAGTCGTGCAAAGCGCGTCGAGGATGACGGGGCTTTCCTGTCCCGCTTTCTTGAGGGCGGGGCGGATGACGCGGGGTTCGGGACAGACGGCGAAGCAGTCCATGCAATCGTCGCAGGCGTTGCGCGCCGGGGCGGCCACGCGCAGCAGGGCGGTTTTGCCGAGCAGGCTGTAGAACGCGCCCATCGGGCAAAGATGGCCGCACCAGCCGCGGCTGGCGACGAGGAGGTCGTAGAAGAACACGGCGGCGAGAAACCATAGGCCCGCGCCCATGCCGAAAAGCAGGCCGCGATGGGCGAGCGATACCGGGTTGACCCATTCCCATGCCAGGATGCCGGTCGCGGCGGCGGCGGCGAGGACGCCGGCCAGCAGCCAGTAGCGCGCGCGGGCGTCGGGTGCATGGTTGGTTTTGATGGCGAAGCGCCGCCGTCCCCAGGCGGCGGCGTCGGTAAGGATGTTGACCGGACAGACCCAGGCGCAGAACACGCGCCCGCCGGCGAGAAGGTAGAAGGCCGTCACGATGAGCGCGCCGGCGACGGCGGTGGCGGCGGGCGCGAAACCCGCCGCTAGCATTTGCAGCAGCAAATAGGGGTCGGTGAGGGGCAGGACGCCGAGTGTGAGGCTGGAAGACAGGTTGCCCTTGACGATCCAGATGCCGAACCACGGCCCGGCGAGGAAAAGCCCGATGATGCCCAGTTGGCAAGTGCGCCGCAGCAGCAGCCATTTGTGGGCCGCAAGCCAGCCTTTCCGGGCGACGGCGTCCCGTCCGGGCAGGTTCGGGGTTGGGCGGCGGGCGGCGTTCACGGTTTCCACCGGGAATCCAGGCCGGATGCCGCGCCGGGCGCATCGGATGGCGGGTCGTCGTTGATGCGGGAATCGCCGTAGGGTTTGTCTTCCAGGCCGCGGACGGGTAGTTCCAGTTGATCGCCGATCAGGGAACCGCCATGTTTTTTCCGTTCTTCCCATCCCTTGCGGTAATGCTCGCCGAGTTTGCCTTGGGCCAGCGGGATGGGCAGCGCCTTGATGGCCGCTTCGGGCAGCACGCAGGCGGCTTCGCATTTGCCGCAGCCGGTGCAATGCGCCGAGTGCACAGTGGGCAGCAGCATGGCGTGGCGATCCGAACGGATGTTGTGCTGTTTTTCCAGCGTGATGGCCTGGTCGATGACCGGGCAGACGCGATAGCACACGTCGCAGCGCAGGCCGAGGAAGTTGAGGCAGTTTTCCTGGTCGATCAGCACGGCCAGCCCCATGCGCGCGTCGGCGATGTCGACGAGGGCCGGGTTCAGTGCGCCCGTGGGGCAGGGCTTGATACAGGGAATTTCCTCGCACATTTCGCAGGGAATGGTCCGGGCCGTGAAGTAAGGCGTGCCGGTCGGCGCGGGATCCCCCGGCGCGGCAAGCTTCAGGGTGTCGTAGGGGCAGTCCCGCACGCACAGGCCGCAGCGCGTGCAGGCGGCCAGGAATTCTTCTTCCGGCAGCGCGCCGGGGGGACGCAGGGCTTGCGCGGCCAGCGCGCGGGATTGGGTGGCGTAAAGCCCCGCGCCCAATGCCATGAGACAGCCGCTTCCCGCCGCGCCCGCCAGCCCGGCCAGGAATTTGCGGCGCGCGGGAGAAAGGCGGGTTTGCACCGGCGCACCAGCGGGTTTTTCGATGCTCATGGCCGCGCGTTCCGCGATGGCTGGGGCGTCAGGCCTTCACGACCTTGACCGCGCATTTCTTGAAGTCCGTTTCCTTGGAGAGCGGGCAAGTGGCGTCCAGCGTGAGTTTGTTGACGAGCTTGGCTTCGTCGAAGAAGGGCACGAACACCAGCCCCCTGGGCGGTTTGTTGCGGCCTTTCGTTTCGACCTGCAAGGTGATTTCTCCCCGGCGCGAGATGACTTTCACCTTCATGCCCCGTTGCAGCTTGCGCGCCCTGGCATCGTCCGGATGCATGAAGACGACCGCTTCCGGCACGGCGCGGTGCAGTTCGGGCACGCGCTGGGTCATGGAACCCGTATGCCAGTGTTCCAGCACCCGGCCGGTGGACATCCACAAGTCGTATTCCTTGTCCGGCGCTTCCACGGGCGGCTGGTAGGGCAGGGCGAAGATGATCGCCTTGCCGTCCTTGTGTCCGTAGAACTTGATCTCGTCCCCGGTGACGTAGGGGTCGTAGCCCTTGCGGAAGCGCCACAGGGTTTCCTTGCCGTTGACGACCGGCCAGCGCAGGCCGCGCGCCTTGTGATAGAGGTCGAACGGCGCGAGATCGTGGGCGTGGCCCCGTCCGAAGTCTGCGTATTCCTCGAACAGTCCCTTTTGCACGTAGAACCCGAAGTGTTCCGTTTCGTCGTTGGTATAGTCCTTGATGGCGTGCGCATTGACGGCGGCGGCGTCCGCCTTGGGATATTTGTTGACGACCTTGTTGGCGTAGAGCACATCGTAGAGCGTCTTGCCCCGGTATTCCGGCTTCTTGCCGATCAGTTCGGCGGGCCAGACATCCTCCACCGTGAAGCGTTTGGCGAATTCCATGTACTGCCACAGGTCGGAGCGGGCCTCGCCCGGCGCCTTGACTTGTTGACGCCAGAATTGGGTGCGCCGTTCGGCGTTGCCATATGCGCCTTCCTTTTCCGCCCACATGGCCGAGGGCAGGATCAGATCGGCGGCCATTGCCGACACCGTGGGATACACGTCGGAAACCACCACGAAGGCATTGGGGTTGCGCCAGCCGGGATAGATTTCGTCGTTGATGTTCGGCCCGGCCTGCATGTTGTTGGTTGTGGACGTCCAGTAGCATTTCAGCTTGCCGTCCTTCAGGGCGCGGCTTTGCGCCACGGCGTGCAGCCCCACTTTGGAAGGGATCGTGCCTTCCGGCAGTTGCCAGGCGGTTTCCGCCTGTTTCCGGTGTTCCGGGTTGCCGACCACCATGTCGGCGGGCAGCCGGTGCGCGAACGTGCCGACTTCCCGCGCGGTGCCGCAGGCGGACGGCTGTCCGGTCAGGGAGAAGGGGCCGCAGCCAGGCTTGGAAATCTTGCCGGTGAGCAGGTGCACATCGTAGATCAGGTTGTTGACCCAGGTGCCCCGCGTGTGCTGGTTGAAGCCCATTGTCCAGAAGGACACTACTTTTTTCGCCGGATCGGCGTACAGCTCGGCCAGTTTCTTCAGGTTTTCGGCGGGCACGCCGGAGAGCGCGGCGGTTTTCTCCAGGGTGTATTCGGAAACGAACTTGGCGAAGTCCTCGAAGCTGATGCCCTCGGCCTTGCCCGTGTCGCCCTTGGGTTTGCCGTCCGGGCCGTCGTAGCCGTTGCTGGCGGCCTTTTGCTCGATCGGGTGGTTGGGACGCAGGCCGTAGCCGATGTCGGTCTCGCCTTTTTTGAAGTTGACGTGTTTTTTGATGAAATCCGTATTGACCCGCTTCGTCTGGATGATGTAGTTGCAGAGGTAGTTCAGGATCGCCAGGTCGGTCTGCGGCTGGAAGATCATCGCGTTGTCGGCCAGCTCGAAGGAGCGGTGCTCGAATGTCGACAGCACGTGGACTTCGCACTTTTCGTGGGTCAGGCGGCGGTCGGTGATGCGCGACCAAAGCACGGGGTGCATCTCGGCCATGTTGGAACCCCAGAGCACGAAAGCGTCGGCGTTCTCGATGTCGTCGTAACAGCCCATCGGTTCGTCGATGCCGAACGTCCGTATGAAGCCGACCACGGCGGAGGCCATGCAGTGACGGGCGTTGGGGTCGAGATTGTTGGAACGGAAACCCGCTTTCATCAGCTTCGCGGCGGCGTAGCCTTCCCAGATCGTCCATTGCCCGGAACCGAACATCGCAACGGAGGCGGGGCCGGCGGTCTTGAGGGCATCCTTCCATTTCTCCGCCATGACATCGAAAGCTTCTTTCCACGACACGGGCGTAAACGCGCCGTCCTTGTCGTATTTGCCGTCCGTCTTGCGCAGCAGCGGCTGCGTGAGCCTGTCCTTGCCGTACATGATCTTGGACAGGAAATAGCCCTTGATGCAGTTCAGGCCGCGGTTCACCGGCGCGTCCGGATCGCCCTGGGTGGCGACGAGCTTGCCGTTCTGCACGCCCGCCAGCACCGAACAGCCGGTACCGCAAAAGCGACAGGGAATCTTGTCCCAGCGAATCGACCTGTCGGCGGGCGCGGCGGCTGCCGTGGCGGGAAGCGACATCCCGGCGGCGGCGGCTGCCGCCGCGATGGCCTGGGTTTTCAGAAAATCACGACGATCCATGGACATGTCAAGCCTCCTCGGGCGTAAGCATTTCGTCTGAATATTCATAGGAAAGGGTGACGGACAGGAGATGCGTCACCTGGTGGACTTGCAGGATGGCGTCGGAGACGGCGTAACCGGGGCCGTCTTCCAGCAAGACGATCATCCGTCCGTCGCCGCTGTCGGCGACGACGCTGGCGCCGGGTACCGCTTCCACGGCCTTTTGCACTTCGGCGACGTGGCGAGGCGGAAATTTGAGCACGAGGCTGACGATTTTCATGGAGGGCTTCCGGTCGCGGCGGGGCGCGGCGGCGGCGAATCGCCGGCGCGCATGGAAATGGCCCGCGCTGGACAGACCGCCACGCACTCGCCGCAACCTGTGCAGAGCGACGTATCGATATCCGGCTGCGGCGGGCGGCCCGCCCGCAGGGAAAAACGGATGGCCCCGGCTTCGCAATATTCGCCGCAGGCGCGACAAAGCACGTCCTGCCGGGGCAGGCAGGCCGCGCCGATCATGGCCGCGAGCGGCCAGGCCGGAAGGCCGGGAGAGAAAAACAGGGCGGGCTGCCGACGGTCGGCGGCGTTGTGCGCCGACGCCGTGCAGGCGCGCGTGCAATCCGCACAAAACGTGCAATGTCCCTGGGAAAAATCGGCTTCGGGGAAACCTCCCGCGCCTTGTATGAGCAAACCGGTGGGACAGGCCGAGATGCAATCGCCGCAACGCTTGCAGGCCCGGTGAAAGGCCGTTTCATCCATCGCCCAGGGCGGACGAAACGGGGCTTCGATCCGGCGCGGACGATGGCCGAGCAAAAAGGCGCGGCGACCCATATCCATTGTTTCTCCTGTCCCCTTGTTTTCGGAACATGGTAATCGAACCGCGATTAGGTAGCAATGTGCCGGAAAGAGGCTTTTTATTGCCTGCCTTTATGGCGTTCCGGTGCGATAAGCGAGCGTTTGGCGACGTTATTTTTCTGAATATGATAATCGGCGTCAGTTTGCTGAGGCATTATAATGATCCGACTTTATCGGTCATGGCTCGACAACATTTCATTTCGCGTAATGTTTCAAACGAAATAACGCCAGGTTTATCCTTTGTTTATAGGCCCGATTTTCCGCCTCACGGGGACTCCATGACGATATAACGCCGATCCTGGAAAATACTTCAGGCAGTGCGCTGGATGTCGACGACGACGGATGCCCGGTATTGTTTCCATTTCACGAGAATGACGTAAGAATGGGGCGAGACGGCGGTGTTCAGCCAGCCGGCGCCGGTGACTTGTGCCACCGGCACCGAAATTTGCATGCTTTCCCCAAAATGCTTGCGCGCGTTGCCGGAAATAGTATTGGCGATTTCGCCGACCGCATCCAGCAGACGCTCGTCGCCGCGATCCGGTTCGTGCATTGCAAGTAAAAGATGCGCGACCATGACGCGGGGCGCCGAGAAGTAGACGCGCCCGGAAAAGTCTCCGGAAAGCGTGATGTAGCTGGTCAGGTCGAACGTGGAAGCCTGGATTTCACCTTCTACCAGGTAAGCCGCCCGTATCTCCACCTTTTCACGGGTGATGTGGAAAAAGAACGAACTGACCGCATCTACAAAGCTGCGAATATCGTTGTCATTGATGCTTTTCATGAATTTGTAAGCTCCAGGAAAGCCGCGATCAATTCTTCGTCGGTAAACGGTTTATAAAGAAACCCTTTCGCCCCTTTTTTCAGGGTCTTCAGAGCGGTGGCCTTGTCACTCAATGCGGAAATGACAAGAATGTTGCATTCCGGGTGGAGGCTGATCATTTTTTCCGTGCAGTCGACGCCGTCCATTTCCGGCATGGTGATGTCCATGGTCACGATGTCCGGCGTCTGTTGCAGGTAGAGCGTGATGGCCTCCACGCCATTCCGGGCCATGCCGGCGACGCTGATGAAGTTCAATCGCGGATCGTTCAGGATGCGCGCAATGCGGCTTCTAATAATCGCGGAGTCGTCGACGATCAGGAGTTTCATGTTTGTTTTCATCCCGCTGCGCTGAATTGAACGTGGAATTCGGTAAACGTGTCCGGGCGGCTCCTGACCTGCATGCGGCCATGGATGGCCTTGACTTTTTCCATTACGGCATCCAGTCCGACGCCATGCCCGGCGTCCTTGTCCGGCACTGCCGCAGAGGATACACCAGGCTGGAAGATGAGTTTTGCAATTTCCGTATCGCTCAGCGCCGACGCTTCCGCCATGCTCATGCGCCCGCTTTTCACCAGGTGATTGCGCAGGCGCTCGGGCACGATGCCGCGTCCGTCGTCCCGCACGCTGAAGTCGTAATTGTCGTTGCCCAGGTATTTGCACCAGATACCCAATGCCCCAGGGACCGGTTTATTGCGCTCCGCCCGTTCTCCCGGCGTCTCAATGCCGTGCGTCAAGGCGTTGCGCACGAGTTGTATGGAAATGCTTTGCAGTTCCTGTATCACGTGCGGGGGCAGGGAAGCGAAGCCTTCGAGTTGGCAGGAGATTTCGACCTGCTTGCCGTGATCCGCGGCGATTCGTTGCGCCAGCGCGGCGATCTGTCCGGCGAATGGATGCTGCGCCTGTACGGGCTGCCCCGGCGTCAGCGTTTGCGTTTGCGAGGCATCCCTTGCGCTTTCCGTTTGTTCCGTATCCTCCGCGCCCTCCGCGGGCGGCGTCCTTTTCGTGCCCAGCGCCTCGCTGAGGCGCGATACGATCGCGGAGAGCGAAGAATAGCGTTCGTAAAATCCTTCCAGCAGCACGGCGACGCGCAGCATCTGCTCGCCATTCAGGCCATGGCCGCTTTCGCGCATGGCAACCAGTTCCTGCTCGCTTTCGTGCGCATAGTTTTCCAGGACATCGATGCCGAGTATCGCCGCTTCGCCCTTGATGCCGTGGATGAGGCGCATGATGTAGTTCAGGGTATGCAGGCGGGCGCGTTCGTCTTCCTGCGGCTGGCTCAGTTTCTCGTTGATTTGCGACAGGGATCGTCCGGTGTTGTCGATGAATTGCTGGAGCGAGGGGAAGTCGCTGCCCGCCAGGCGCAACAGGGATTCGACTTCGATCTTCGTTTTGCTCTTTGCCTGTTCGATCTGCTGCATCAACAGGACTTTGTCGGTTACATCCTGCACCGTCACCAGCACATGCGAAATCACGCCCTTCACGAGCGCGCGATTGAAGAAAAAGGACAGGTAGCGGTTCTGGACGGCGCCGAATTTGTCCAGCATATTGACCGGCACATTGGTCAATGGATTGAGGCTGGTGACGAGAGACTCTTTCACTCGTTCGCCGAGAAGCAGTTCGATATAGTCCACCGCGGACTCATAGACTTCCGGCGAGACCATGTTTTGAAGGATAGGCATGAAATCCATGCCGGGTACGATATCCATGTGCAGCATTCTGGGCAGGGATTCCGAGAATTGCGTTCCCAGTTTTTTATCCTTGCTCAACAAGAATAGCCCTTCGTGCACGGTCGCCAGTATTTCGGCGTTTTCATTTCTGGATTCGGCGAGTTTTTTATCGCCGCTCATCAGGTCGCGGATGGAAATAACGACGGTGTAACTGAAATTGATGAATGCCACGATAATGCCGATGACCAGTACGATTCGGAGCGTGCTCGCCCGCTTGTTGGCGACGACTTCCAGATCGGTGGTCAGATCGTTCATGAGGCGCAGGATTTTCAAATTATTCTCTTGAGCGTAAGTCACCGCTTCTTCGAGTTGCGCGACGCTGAAATTCCGCTTCTCTCCCAATAAGGGCTGCAATAACTCGGAATACGGCCCCCATATCGTATCGGCATCCGCCACGATTTGGCGGGAGGTTTCCGTTTCGACCTTGGGCAGGAAGGCCGGGTGGCCGTCGCCGCCCGTCACCGTGTCGCCGTCGCGAAACCCCTTGAGGGTGGTGCTGAAAAGCTTGGCGGTCTCGTCCAGTTCTTGCAGGTTGTGTATAACGTTGGCGGGGGCGTTGTAAAGGTCGATGGGCAGATCCACGTCTTTCTGGCTGCGCACGATGCTGGTTTCGACGTTCGCATCCAGGCCGCGCTGCAACAGCAGCAGCACCTTGGCCATGCGTTGCGACAGCATCCGTTGACGTCCCGACAAATTGATCGATATCGCGGATTCGTCGGCCTTGTAAGTGTTGTAGAAGTTGATGCCGATTACCAGTGAGTCCGCGACCATGAACAGAATCACGGCGAGGATGATTTTGCGATACCTTGCAAAAATGCTTTGTTCGTTGTTTTTGTTCATTACGGTATCTCTCGTGTGAAAAATTTAACTCCCATGCAGGAAAAGGCTGAAAACCTGCATGGGAAAGCGGAACGATTTTAAGTGTACAGGCGAGCCTTGGCATGTGTAAAAATCGCAGAAACCGATCAAATTTACAAAAATGCCGAATAATCGAGATTTCGGGTAATGTCGCCGTTGTCGGCCTTTCCCGGTTCGATGCATCCCGGGCTACCGGTCCTGGGGCCGGTTCCCGGTCGGGGATGCCGCTGCGATGATTTATTGGCGTAATGGAGAAAGGCGTATCGCCTATTTCCTTTTCGTTTGTTCCTTGGGCGTGTTCTTTTCCGAAGGCGATATTCAGCCGCATCCACCGCTGGAATCCGCCACGACTGTGGGTTCCATCGATCGTATGTACCAGTTTTCAGCGCCCATCCGCATCGCGCGCTTTCTTATCTTCGAGTTCGCGGATTCGGGCGTCGTACTGTTCACGATCGCGGCGGGCGGCCTTTGCGCGAGAATCGGCGCGCTTGCGGGCATTGCTCCGCTCACGGGATTTTTTGGCGCTCACGCCTCGGCGCGCGACCGGCTTGTAGGCGCTGGCATTGTCGGAGCGCATCGCCGGCGTGGCCACTTCGGCAGCCGGCGCGGCGGCAGTGGTCGAACGCAGCGAAGCCCCGCGCTCTTCGGCTTTCTTCGCCGCTTCGGCAGCGGCATGGTTGCGTTCGGCAAGGTCGAGACGATGCGCCTCGGCTTCGAGCGCGCGCGCGCGACGAACGACGGCCAGGCGCTCGGACTTGGCCTTGTCGATGCAACGATTGACCAGAAAACGCTTGTAGCATGCCGCCTCCGCCGTCTGATAGGCGGAATCGGCTTCGTTGATCAAGCGTTCGGCCTCGTCGCGCAAGGCTTCGATGCGCTCGGGCCGGTCGGGCGCGGACGGATTGCCGTCACCGTCCCCGGCGGCAGCCGGCATGGCCGCCACGGCAAGAAGGACGCAGGCAAGAAAACGGAATGGAGAACGGGCGAACATACGGGGCATACCAACATGTATCCGGGTGTGCGTAGAATAGCGCCTTCCGTCATTCTCCGCGAATCCAGGCGTGATCTGTTTCCGCAATCTGCGCCTTGCCCGAGGCGCGCGCATCCTGATCGAAGGCGCATCGCTCCAGATTTTCCCGGGCTGGAAAGTCGGTCTCACCGGCGCCAACGGCAGCGGTAAATCAAGTCTTTTCGCCCTGCTGCGCGGGCAGATACTCCCGGATCGCGGCGATCTGGAATTGCCGTCCGCCTGGGTGATCGCCCACGTCGCACAAGAAACACCCGCCCTACCACAGGCAGCCATCGAATATGTGCTCGACGGCGATGCCGAATTGCGCCGCGTCGAAACGGAATTGAAACTGGCCGAAGCCGCCCGCGATGGCGTGCGCATTGCCGGATTGCACGCGCGCATGCAGGAAATCGACGCTTACGCGGCGCCCGCCCGCGCGGCGGCGCTGCTCGACGGGCTGGGATTCGCTCCCGCCGATGCCGGACGGCCGGTGGCGGACTTTTCCGGCGGCTGGCGGATGCGGCTCAATCTCGCACAAGCCCTGATGTGCCGTTCCGACCTGTTGCTGCTCGACGAGCCTACCAACCATCTCGACCTCGACGCGGTGATCTGGCTCGAACAATGGCTGCGCGACTACCGCGGCACCTTGCTGATGATCTCGCATGACCGCGAATTCCTCGATGCCTGTGTCGAACGCATCGCGCACATCGAACAAGGGCGGCTCACGCTCTACAATGGCGGCTACTCCGATTTCGAGCGCCAGCGCGGCGAGCGCCTGACCCAGCAGCAGGCGCTTTTCGAGCGCCAGCAACGCGAAATCGCGCACATGGAAGACTACATCCGGCGCTTTCGCGCCAAAGCCACCAAAGCGCGCCAGGCGCAAAGCCGGATCAAGGCGCTGGAGCGCATGGAGCGGATCGCCGCCGCCCACATCGACACGCCTTTCACATTCTCATTCCGCGAAACACCGCCCGCGCCCGATCCGCTACTGCAAATCGAAGATGGCGCGGCGGGCTATGGCAGAACGGACATACTCGAAAACATCGGCCTGAGCTTGCGACCCGGCGAGCGCATCGGCCTGCTGGGCAGGAACGGCGCGGGCAAATCGACCCTGGTCAAACTGCTGGCCGGGCAACTGGCGCTCACGGCGGGGCAACGGCGCGAAGGCAAGGGACTGGCGGTCGGCTATTTCGCCCAGCACCAACTCGAAACCTTGCGCATCGACGAATCCGCGCTCCAGCACATGAGCCGGCTCGACCCCGCCACGCGCGAGCAGGATCTGCGCGACTACCTTGGCGGTTTCGACTTTCGCGGCGACGGCAAGGATGGCCGTTCCACCCCGGCCACCGCGCCTTGCGGGCCATTTTCCGGCGGCGAAAAATCGCGCCTGGCGCTGGCGCTCCTCATCTGGCAGCGTCCCAATCTGCTGCTGCTCGACGAACCCACCAATCACCTCGACCTCGAAATGCGCCATGCGCTCACCCTTGCGCTTCAGGAATACGAGGGCGCCATGGTGCTGGTTTCCCACGACCGCGCCCTGCTGCGGGCCTGTTGCGACCGTCTGTTGCTGGTCGACGATGGCCGCCTCCAGACCTTCGACGGCGACATCGACGACTATCGCGTCTGGCTGGCGGCGCGCCGCGACCGGGACAATCCGGATGCTGCCGGGCGCGCCTCCCGCCGCGCCAGCCGCCTCCAGTCCGAGGCCGAACGCCAGGCCATGCTGGCGGCGCGCCGTCCGCTCGCCAGGGAAGTCGAACAAATCGAGAAAAAGCTGTCCGCCTGGACAGGCGAACAAAACCTGCTCGAAGCCCAACTCGCCAACCCCGCGCTTTACGACGCCGCCAACAGCGGAAAGCGCGGGCAATTGCAGGAACTGCTCAAGCGCCAGGCCGAACTGGCCGCCTGGATAGAACAGGCCGAAATGCGCTGGATGGAATTGTCCGCGCAACTCGAAGAACTGACGCCGGAGCGGGCGGAAGAAAATCTTCAGGGCAATTTCAGGAAAGTATCGCGGTAGTAGCGCAATTCGACGACGGACTCGACGATATCGGCGAGCGCCGTATGCGCACCGGCCTTTTTCACGCCCTTATGGACTTCCGGGTTCCAGCGTCTGGCAAGTTCCTTGAGCGTAGAAACATCGAGGTTGCGGTAATGGAACCACGCCTCGAACCTGGGCATGTAATTCGCCAGGAAACGGCGATCTTGACATACCGTATTGCCGCACATCGGCGAAACCCCCTTGGGCGCCCACTGCATGAGAAAATCCACCATCGTCGCTTCGGCCTCGGCCTCGGTGATGCGGGAAGCGCGCACACGCTCGATCAGGCCGGAACGGCCATGCGTGGTTTTGTTCCATGCGTCCATGGCATCGAGCACGGCATCGGACTGATGCACCGCGATCACCGGCGCTTCGGCGACGATGTCGAGCGCATTATTGGTGACGATGAGGCCGATCTCGATGATACGGTCGCGTCCGGGGTCGAGCCCGGTCATTTCAAGATCGAGCCAAATCAGATGATTCGCGTCCTGTGCCATAATTTTCAATCCCTTTCGCTCATGCCGGACTGCGCCGCGGCAACGACAAAACACCACAAAGGCCGCGATTGTGTCACAAAACGGCCTGGAAACGCATCGCAAGATGCTGATACAGCGCGGTTTTTCGCGTGCCATTGTCTTTGAACAGGCGCTTGAGGCGGCATTACCTTCTTTTTCATTCCAGGAAAACACAATGGCTCAATATGTCATGTCCATGCTCCGCGTAAGCAAAACCGTTCCGCCCAAACGGCGGATCATCGAGGATATTTCGCTTTCTTTCTTTCCCGGCGCGAAAATTGGCCTTTTGGGCCTGAACGGCGCGGGGAAATCCACCGTCCTGAAAATCATGGCGGGGGTGGAAACCGATTTCGACGGCGAAGTGCAGCGGCTCCCCAATGTCTCCATCGGCTATCTGCCGCAAGAGCCGCAACTCGACCCCGGCAAGACGGTGCGCGAGGAAGTGGAATCGGGTCTTGCGGCAGTCATGGGAGCGCAGGCGCGGCTCGAAGCCATCTACGCCGCCTATGCCGAGCCGGATGCCGATTTCGACAAACTCGCGGAGGAACAGGCGCGGCTCGAAGCCGTCATCGCCACATCCGGCGCGGACACCGCGAACCAGATGGAAGTCGCCGCGGACGCCCTGCGCCTGCCGCCGTGGGAGGCACGGATCGGCCAGCTTTCCGGCGGCGAGAAGCGCCGCGTCGCGCTTGCCCGGCTGCTTCTTTCCAAACCCGACATGCTGCTTCTGGACGAACCGACCAACCACCTCGACGCCGAATCGGTGGAATGGCTGGAGCAATTTCTCCAGCGTTTTCCGGGCACGGTCATCGCCATTACCCACGACCGTTACTTTCTCGACAACGCCGCGGAATGGATACTGGAACTCGACCGCGGCCACGGCATTCCGTGGAAGGGCAATTATTCCTCTTGGCTGGAGCAGAAAGAAGCGCGGCTGGAGCAGGAGAAAAAACAAATCGACGCCCATATGAAAGCCATGAAGCAAGAGTTGGAATGGGTGCGCGCCAATCCAAAAGCGCGGCAAGCCAAATCGCGGGCGCGGCTTGCCCGTTTCGAGGAAATGTCGAGTTTCGAGCACCAGAAACGCAACGAGACGCAGGAGATTTTCATCCCCGTCGGTGAGCGCCTCGGCGACAAAGTGATCGAATTCAAGGGCGTCGCCAAGGCATTCGGCGACAAGTTGCTGATGGACGGTCTCGATTTCACCGTGCCGCCGGGTGCGATCGTCGGCATCATCGGTCCCAACGGCGCGGGAAAATCGACCTTGTTCAGGATGATTACCGGGCAGGAAAAGCCCGATGCGGGCGAAGTCGTCATCGGTTCCACGGTCAGGCTTGCCCATGTCGACCAGTCCCGCGATTGTCTCGACGGCGGCAAGACCGTGTTCGAGGAACTCGCCGAAGGCCATGACACACTCACCATCGGCAAGTTTGAAATACAGAGCCGCGCCTATATCGGGCGCTTCAATTTCAAGGGCGCGGACCAGGGCAAGCAAGTCGGCAAACTCTCCGGCGGCGAGCGCGGACGGCTGCATCTTGCCAAGACCCTGATGGCGGGAGGTAATGTCCTGCTGCTCGACGAACCCTCCAACGATCTCGATGTGGAAACGCTCCGCGCCCTTGAAGACGCCCTGCTGGAATTCGCGGGGGCCGCGCTCATCGTCTCCCACGACCGCTGGTTTCTCGACCGCGTGGCCACCCACATTCTCGCTGCCGAGGGCGATTCGCAATGGACGTTTTTCGCCGGCAATTATCAGGAATACGAAGCCGACAAGAAGAAACGGCTGGGCGAAGAAGGCGCGAAGCCGAAACGGATACGGTACAAGCCGATTGTGCGGTGAAAAATTTGCACCGCCGACGCGGCAACGAAGCGACCGGCGGGCATGTAAAAACGGCGGGCGGTCGCGGCGCAACGAGACAGGCGGCTGCGGTAACTCCGTGCGTGCCATTCGCTCATGGCCGCGCCGTACAACTTCAGCTACAATCCGCGCGCGTTACGCATCGCAAAAAGCAGGCCCTTGTAGCTCAGCCGGTAGAGCAGCGGTTTTGTAAACCGAAGGTCGCGGGTTCGATTCCTGCCGGGGGCACCAATGCTGGATCATAAGATGCCACATTAAACCGCAATCTAACACTTTGTTAATAAAATCAATATGTTGTTTGCATTGTGGTTTCCTGTCGTGTTACGTTGTGTGCCATTGTGGTTGGATTTTTACGGCGAGCTTACGGCAGGGGGTATGTTAAATGGCTAGTATTCGTCGGCGTGGTGATCTGTGGGAAGCGTCGGTTTGTGTGGGAGATGTGCGTCGGTCTGCGTCGCATCCTACAAAGCGTGCTGCTCGTGCCTGGGCGGCGGCCAAAACTGTGGAACTGGAAGCGGTCAAGGTTGGTGGCTGTCCTGATGTACCCGTATCGGTGGTTTTTGAGCGATACGCGCGGGAGTGTTCCGTAACGAAACGTGGTTGTCGATGGGAAGTTATTCGGTTGAATCGTTTTATTCAGTATGTTGATTTGTCCTCTATCCGTTTGCCGATGTTGCGATCGGCGCATTTGGCGGCATGGCGTGATCGTCGTTTATCTGAAGTTTCTCCTGCGTCGGTGTTGCGTGAAATGAATCTCATATCTCATGTTTTTACGGTGGCTGTGCGTGAATGGAATATGCTGGCAGAGAATCCGTTAAAGAATGTTAGGGATTCCCTGCACAACCGAAGTTTTCGTTATGTGATGATCTGGAAGCGGCGTGAAATGAGGGCGGATATCGGGAATTGGGGTGCCCGTGGGAGGATTTCCGGGAGATTCCCCTTTCACG
>JAISCE010000052.1 GCA_031265765.1 Azoarcus sp. | reverse complement strand
TTCTTTCCGCCAAGGCGGTGAAGCAATGAAACAAGCGACTTCACGTCGCACAAAGATGACGTCGCATTTGGGTGACAGGAAGGGCTTGTTCATCTCGAACTCGGGGCTGGCGGCAGAGTACATTGTATAGACCCTGGCGCGCTCGGAGAAGCGCCCCGCCGCGTTCCGCAAGCATGAGACACAGTCAACTGTCGTGCAATCTCGCGTATCCCCGCACCTCGCTCAGCACCGCCCGGCCGCACGAAGAAGCTCGTTGCATTGCCGCGTAATGGGCTTTTCGCCGGTTTTTCCGGTTTTCCCTTTGCTTCCAGCGCCGCCAGTATTGCCCGGCGCTTCATTGCACATAGCGTCCCCCACCATTTGCCCCATAAAACTTGCCCCTGCTTCGATATGACACCAGTACCGATCACCCTTCGTCGTAGTTACGATATAGTCAGTCCTGATACCATCCTTTGTTTTGTCGCTGATCGTGAAATCTGCCGGATTCAATCCGAGAGCATATGCTGTTCGCTGAGTCAATTTGTCTTCTCGGACAGACGATCCAACAGCTAGACAACCTGTCAGCATCCCGCAGGCAACAGCAATACACAAAACTTGTTTCTTCATGGTTCACTCCTCTTTGTATAGTCGAAGGATTGGCAGGAGCCAGGCAACGTGATGTCTTTCGTCGCCACGACGTTGAACAGGAAACCGGGCCGAATCTCGATGGTCGGCGCAATATTGAGGTTCTTGGTGATGAGATTGGACGCCGCTTCTCCCAACTGCTGTCTCAGCGCCTCGCCCGGTTGCGTGGACACGGCAAGCTGGCTGCTGTTGTTGAGGATCAGCCTTTCACGGTCAACGTTGTAGGTCCGGCATTCGTCATACGCCGAGTCCCTGCCGTCGGGTACGACGATGTTGTCGACGACCGGGGTAACGCCTTGGGCAAGGCCCAGCGAGAGATGTGTGACCCGCGTGAAGACCAGGACGCGCGCGATATGACGCATCCTGCGGGGCGGCAGGAAGCCGGAAGTACGCGCGCGAGCCGCCGGGGGAAAGGCGCGCGAAGGATGATTATTTAAACGGTATAGCGGGGGGGGGGGGGGAGGTAAATGTTTGATACTGGTTTCATAATGTCCTTATTCTTCTAAAGAGAAGGAAAATAAACATTTTTGCATTCTACTCCCAGAAAACCAGAGCGTGCAATATTTCTCAGTCAAGGTGCTGGGAGTAACGAATCCGTCCGGTTTGACTCGTCCATCACTTCAAGCATGGCGTTGACGGGAACGGCGACGTGGTGTACCGGGGATAACCGGCAATCAGGAATGGGCGCGGGAGAGCGGTTCAGTCGAGTACGGTGATGTCCGCGGGCGGCGAGGGGAATGCCAGCCGTGCCCGCAACGCGCGCGTGACTTCGATCCGTCCATCCGCCGCGACTCTCAGCGCGTGGTCTATGGCGAAACGGCGTGTTTGTTCGCGCCAGCCATCGCCCGCCAGATAGGCAGGCTTGCTTGCCGCATCGGACAGGACGCCGGCATTGGGCCGCGGCGTTACCAGCACGGTCAACGCCTGGGTCGCATGCGCGGGTTCGCCGGTGCGCGGGTCGATCAGATGGGCGTAGCGCACGCCGTCGATCTCGAAGTAGCGTTGATAATCGCCGGAGGTGCCTGTCGCTTCGCCGTCGTAGACCGGCATCGTCGCCAGCGGCATGGGATGGCGCGGGTGCTGGATGCCGATCCGCCACGGTTGCCCGCCCTTGCTGCCCAGGGCGAGGATGTTGCCGCCGATGTTGAGGAGCGCGTCGCGGATGCCTTGTTCGCGCAGGATGGCGGCGGCGCGGTCGAGCGCATAGCCCTTGGCGTAGCCGCCGAGGTCGATTCTTACCGCCGGGTTGCGGCTGGCGATGCGCTGGCCGTCGATGACGAGGTCGCTCATGCGCGGTTGCGCGGCCTTGAGCGCGGCCAGTCTTGCCGGATCGGGTTCGACCGGCGCGAAAGTGTCGGTATGAAAGCCCCAGAGTTCGATCAGGGCGCCGAGGGCGGGGTCGAACAATTCGTCGCAACGGGCGGCTATCTGTTGGGCGTCGCGCAGCATGGCCGCCAGTTCGGGTGAGACTTCCCGGGATTCGCCGCGCGCGAGCGCATCGTTGAGCGCGGTCAGTTCCGATGGTTCCCAGGCGTGGTAGGCGCGGTGCAGGCGGTCGAATTCGTACAGCACGGCGGCCATTGCGGCATCGGCGCGTTCGCGGTCGCCGCCGTAGACGGCGATGTCCACCCGCGTGCCGAAGACGTAGGATTCGCGGTGGAAGACCTGCTCCCGCCCGCATCCGGCCAGCAGCAGGGTGCAGCAAAGCAACAGCAGTGCGAAGGCGCATCGGCAGGGCGCGGGCTTCGTTTCCGTTTCGGAGCCGCTGCGGCGTTCGTGCGGCGATCCCGTCTCCCGGAGACCTTTCACGCGCACAAACGTTCCAGCGTGTCGATGACCAGTCCCGCGGCGTCGAAGCCTTGTTGCGTGGCAATCTCGACCATGCAGGTCGGGCTGGTGACGTTGATTTCGGTGAGATGTCCGTCGATGATGTCCAATCCGGCGATCAGCAGTCCGCGCGACCACAGGATCGGGGCGAGAAAGCCGGCGATTTCCCGCTCGCGCGCGGTCAATGGCATGGCCACGCCGCGTCCGCCCGCGGCGAGGTTGCCGCGCGTCTCGCCTTCGCGCGGGATGCGCGCCAGGGCGTAGGGGACGATTTCGCCGCCGACGATGAGCACCCGCTTGTCGCCGGCGCGGATGCCCGGCAGGTAGCGTTGCGCCATGATCGTGCGCCTGCCGTTGTCCGTGAGAGTTTCGACGATTACGTTGCGATTGGGGTCTTTGGCGGTCACGCGAAAGATCTGGCTGCCGCCCATGCCGTCGAGCGGCTTGAGCACGGTGTCGCCGGTTTCGTCGATGAAGGCGTGGAGGCGGGCCGGGTCGCGCGCCGCCAGCGTAGCGGCGATGAATTGCGGAAATTCGGTGATCGCCAGTTTCTCGGAATGGTCGCGCACCGCGCGCGGAGCGTTGAATACGCGCGCCCCGGCCGAGGCGGCGCGTTCGAGCAGCCAGGTCGCGGCAATGTATTCAAAGTCGAACGGCGGGTCCTGGCGCATCAGTACCGCGTTGAAGCCGGAGAGCGCGCGAAATTCTTCCCGGCCCGCTTCGTACCAGTCATGATCGTCGGCGCGCAGGGTGAGCGGTACGGCGCGCGCCGCAGTGAGGCTATCGCGCCAGACGAGGTTCTCGCGCTGGATCGCCCATGGCCTGTGGCCGCGCGCGGCGGCGGCGCGCATCATCGCCACGCTGGAGTCTTTATAGGCTTTCAGGGCCGGAAGCGGATCGATGATGAAAGCGATATCGAGCGTCGTCATGATGGAACGTCCGCCGGCTCAAGGCGCCGGAACGGCCTCGGCGGCGGCGTTGTCGGGATCGGTCTCCTCGATTTCGACCGAGGCCGCGAGCAGCGCCAGGCGCGCGACCACGCCATAGACGTAGAAGCGATTTTGCGCGGCGTCCAGGGATTGCCGGCAATCGGGAGTGCAGCACGGCGTATCGAATGCCTGCGAGCGGAATTCCATGCCCGGCGCATTGAGATTCTCGTCGCTGCCGCGCGCCGTGTGCGCACGGTAAAAGCCGCCGACGACATAGTGATCCATCGTGTAGACCACCGGCTCGGCGGCGGCGCCGTCGATGGTCTCGAATGTGCGCACACCTTCCTGGATGATGACTTCCTCGACCGCCAGTCCTTCCTTCACCACCGCCATTTTGTTGCGCTGGCGGCGATTGAGTCCTACGACTTCGGAAGCATCCTTGACCGTCATCACACCCATGCCGTAGGTGCCTGCGTCGGCCTTGACGACGACGAAAGCCTCGTCGTCGATGCCGTATTCGCGGTATTTGCGCCGGATGTCGGCAAGCAGGGCGTCGACTTGCGCGGCCAGGCATTCTTCACCGGCGCGCTCCTGGAAATCGATGCCGCCGCACACGCGGAACGCCGGGCCGATACGCCAGGGATCGATGCCAATGGCTTCCGAAAACGTCTGCAACACCCGCTCGTACACAGCGGCGTGGCGCGATTTGCGACGCACGTGCCAGCCCGCGTGCAGCGGCGGGATCAGCCATTGCTCATCCAGTCCCTTGAGAATCCCGGGCACGCCGCCGGAGAGATCGTTGTTGAGCAGGATGGCGCAGGAATCGAAGCCTGCCACCCCCAGATGATTCCCGCGGCGTTCGAGCGGCTCCAGCGTGAGGCTCGTTCCGTCGGAGAGCATCAGCGTGGTGGGTGAAACGATTTCGGGCAGCAGGCTGCCGAGGCGTACTTCCAGACCGGTAAGACGAAGGATGGTCGCCAGCCGCGCCACGTTTTGCAGGTAGAACTGGTTGCGGGTGTGGTTTTCGGGAATCAGCAACAGGCGGCTGGCGTCGGAACACAGACGCTCGACCGCCGCCTGTGCGGCCTGTATGCACAAAGGCAGGGAGATAGGCGCGAGATTGTTGAAGCCGCCGGGAAACAGGTTCATGTCGATGGGCGCGAGCTTGAAACCGGCATTGCGCAAATCGACTGAGCCATAAAATGGCGGTATGTGGCCGTGCCATTGCTCGCGGAACCATCGTTCGATCGCGGTGGCGTGGTCGAGAAACTGGCGCTCCATTTCGAGCAGGGGGCCTGAAAACGCGGAGGGAATGCGGAGATCCATGAATGCCTTCTTGCCGGGCGGCGACCGTTATCGTTAAAACGGATAATCTTATTACAACCGGGACGGCGTGTCCTGCCGGGTTTCGACGCCGTCCGTACCGGCCCGTTCCATATCCGGGTCTTGCGGTTCGCGCAGCAGGGCGGCGGCGGCGATGCCGTTGACCAGACCGAACAATACCGCGGCGGCGCCCAGAAGCGGCGCAAGGTAGAACACGCCATCGTGCGGCGTCAGCCACAGGCGGGCAATGACGAGCTGTGCGCCGATGTGGGCGAACGCGGCAAGAATACTGTGACTGACCGGCCCGAACCAGCGGCGCGGCAGCCGCATCGCGCCGCCCAGCGCAATCAGGCTTGCCAGCGCGCCGCCAAGGCTCAGGAAAAAACCCGGCGCGAGAAACTGCCCCAGAAGCAGGCTGGCGGCGAACACGCGCAGCAAGGATACCCATGCCGCTTCGCGCCAGCCCCAGCGCACCAGCACTGCCAGTGTGATGATGTTGGCAAGTCCCGGCTTGACGCCGGGCAGCGGCAGGGGAATGGCGGCTTCGGCCACGGTCAGCGCGATCGCCGCCGCCGCGTGGCGCGCGATGCGGCGATCCTCGGCGGTGGGCCTCAGTTCAATAACTGAGCGAGTCAAAGTCTCCTCCCCGTCCGGTCAGCATCAGGCTGACCTCGTTGGGCGCACAGATCGCTACCGCGCCTGCGTGGGTCAGCCAGCCCTGGCGCACACAGTATTGGCGCGGGCCGGGGTCGGCGGCGACGCGGGCGCGTCCGGGTTCGATTTCGATCACGGTCGTGCCAAGCGGCCCCGGCACGGCGATGCGCCGCGCCCGGGAAAGATCGGTTTCGGCAAAGATATTGCCCCCGGCGCGCACGATGACGCCATCCGGCGCGCCGCCGCGCCACAGATTGAATCCGGCGTAGACACATAGCGCGATCCCCGCCGCCATGACGGCATAGTCGCCGGGCTGCAACAACTCGCGCCACGCACGGAACGGGCGCATCAAGCGTCCGCCGCGCAGTCGCCCATCCGCCGCTCCATCGCGCGATGGCGGACGAGCACATGGCAGGCGGCGCGAAAAGCGTCGGCGAGGCGTTCGGCAATGTAGATCGAGCGGTGCTGCCCGCCCGTACACCCGATGGCGACAGTGAGATAACTGCGATTGTCGCGGATGAAACTCGGCAACCAGGCCGCGACGAAACGCCGGATATCTTCGATCATGCGATCGATTTCGGGCAACTGCGCGAAGTAGGCGATGACTTCCGGATCGTGGCCGGTAAGCGGACGCAGCTGCGGATCGTAATAAGGATTGGGCAGGCACCTGACATCGAACACCATGTCGGCATCGAGCGGGATGCCATATTTGAAGCCGAAGGACTGGAACATCAGGGTAAGCCCTTCGCCTACTTCGGCCTCGACGAAGTCCCGTACCCGGTTGCGCAGGGTATTGGGATGCATGTCGCTGGTATCTATCCGGTGGCCGAGCGGGAAAATTTCGTCGAGCATCTCGCGCTCGCGGCGGATCGCCTCCTCCAGCGACACGTTTTCTCCGGCCAGCGGGTGACGGCGGCGGGTTTCGGAGAAGCGGGCGATCAGCGTATCGTCGCGCGCATCGAGGAAGATGCAGCGCAAGTCTTCGGCAAGCTCGCGCAAGGCCGCCATCTGGCGCGGCAATGCCGCGACGCTCTCGCCGGAACGTACATCGACCGATACGGCAATGCGCCCGCAACCCGTGCCGCGCAAGGACGTTACCAATTGCGGCAGCAGCATGGACGGCAGATTGTCGACGGCGTAATACCCGGCGTCCTCAAGCACCTTGAGCGCGATGCTCTTGCCCGAACCGGAGAGACCGCTTATCAGGACGAGTTGCATGGCCGCGGGGAATCGCAGGAAAAGATCGATGGGCGCACTATACGAGCCGCGCCCGCCCGTGTCATGCGCTTTTCGCGTCACATCGCCCGATAACCATCCGGATTGGTCGACTGCCAACGCCAGGCATCGCGGCACATGGCCTCGATACCGTGTTCCGCCCGCCAGCCCAGGAGAGCGGCGGCCCGCGCCGGATCGGCCCAGCATTCGGCGACATCGCCCGCGCGGCGGGGCGCGATGCGGTACGGCACCGGACGCCCGGATGCCGCCTCGAAAGCGCGCACGAGTTCGAGCACACTGTAACCGCGTCCGGTACCGAGGTTGATCGCGCTCACCGCCGGAAGGCTTTCGAGCCTGGCGAGCGCCGCGAGATGCCCGGCGGCGAGATCGGACACATGGATGTAATCGCGCACGCCGGTACCGTCGGGCGTCGGGTAATCGTTGCCGAAAACCTGCAATTCGGAGAGTTTGCCCACCGCGACCTGGCAAACGTAAGGCATGAGATTGTTGGGAATGCCGCCGGGGTCTTCGCCGATCTGTCCGCTCGGATCCGCCCCGACCGGATTGAAGTAACGCAGCAGCGTTATTTTCCAGGCGGGGTCGGCGACGGCCGCGTCGCGCAGCATTTCTTCGCTCATCAGCTTGGTGCGGCCATAAGGGTTGGTCACGGCGAGCGGGAAATCCTCGGTGATCGGCACGCTGGCGGGATCGCCGTAGACCGTTGCCGACGAACTGAACACCAGCCGCTTTACGCCGTGATGCGCCATCCGTTCGAGCAGGGTCAAAAGGCCGCCGAGGTTGTTTCGGTAATAGGCGAGTGGAATGCGCACCGATTCGCCGACCGCTTTCTTGGCGGCGAAATGGATGGCGGCCCCTATTCCGTGGCTGGAGAAAAGGCTGTCCAGCGCCGCCGTATCGGCAACATCGGCTTCCAGCACGGCGCGGAAACGGCGGCCCGCGAGGCGCTCCACCCGTTCGAGGGCAAGCGGCGACGAGTTGGAATAATCGTCGATCACCGCTACTTCATAGCCCCCGCGCAACAAAGCAAGGCAAGTGTGCGAACCGATATAGCCCGCGCCGCCCGTGACCAGTATGACGCCCATGAATTACCCTTCCAATGCCGGACTCGATGGTCCCAAAACACCGGATATTACTTGTTGGCCTTCGGTTCGTTCCATTGAAATACGCTTCGGCGCTCGAGACGGAACCCGCATCCGGCGGCATGGCGCGCATGCGATGCGCCCTGCGCTTGACAACGCCTTTCGCACCTCTATAATGCGGCCCTCTCAGCAGGCGCGTAGCTCAGTTGGTTAGAGCACCACCTTGACATGGTGGGGGTCGTTGGTTCGAGTCCAATCGCGCCTACCAGCAATCCGTCCTGGATCGCATCGGCAACCAGATGAATTTTGGGATTCCATCCTCCACGGAATTTTCCGATGGATTGCCGCCCGTTATTTCATCAGATTTCTTCACGTGAGGGATGATGGATATCTAATCGATTCCGAATTCATCGACATCGAACCCTTCTACAGTGGCTACATTGCCATTTTCATCATACGAAACATAAATCCCTCCCCTCTGATTGATCTTGCAGCCCAACGCTCGAAGTTGATCGTCTTCGATCACGTCTATTGCAAGTTCAATCGCACGATCCTCAACACTTCCGGACTCGGCGGACTGTCCAAGTCCAACGATTGTTTTCCGATCCAGTCCTTTGTATTTCGCATGATAGAGGTCGAGGACGGCCTTATCTTCGTCCGACGTATAGATCGTCTCGAACCTGTCGAGGACGGTGGCGGTGCCGGCATCAAACTTCGCGCGGTATTCTTCTGGCGTCATCATCGTTCCCTCCGAAAATTTTAGCGGCTGAAATCCCTGCCCCATCAACCGTCCACAGCCTCCAAGAATATCAAGCGGCCACCAGCGCCGCAAACCCCTCCCCTGACCTGCCTTGCCGGGGCGGGGACGATTGCGTCGAGTCCATCACGCGAACAGCATGCATACGCCGCATTGTCACTCGGCGTAGTGACTATTTTCCTGGAATTAGAGAAAGATTTCCTCTGCGCGCCGATGTTTCCATAGCGAGTATGCACATGGCCGGAGCATCGCGCCCAAGCCGCGAGGCGGACGGGACATGCCGGGTTCATGCTGGATGAGATACTTTCCGGGAGGAAAGGAAAATGAAAAGAAATGCGACATATGTCTTTGACAAAACCGAAAACGCACTGACAATGCTTTCGCAAGCAAGCAAGCAAGCAAGCAAGCAAGCAAGCAAGCAAGCAAGCAAGCAAGCAAGCAAGCAAGCAAGCAAGCAAGCGGCCGTCATGCAAGCTGACCGTCCTTCATCCTCTGGCAGATCGTCTGGCCGTCCAAAACCCCTCGCGCTTGCGCTTCTCGCGCTCTTCGCCGCGCCGCCCGCTTTCGCAGATTGCACCTACACCAACGCCACCAGCGGCGCAGTCTCGAGTATCACGCGCTACGGCGACAGCAATTCCACCGCGTGTACAGACAGCAACCTCGCCTCCTCAAGCAACACGCTGACCGTCGTCGCGCCCTTGGCGACATTCAACAGTTCTAACTTCTACGGCGCCACCGGTGTCAGGAGCAACCAGGCGAACTACAACACTGTCATTTTCATGGGGTCGCTTGGCAACAGTAGCGTCTTCGGCGGCGTCGGCGGCGAAGGCGGCGCAGCGGCGACCTACAACGCCGTCGTCTTCAACGGCTCGATCACCGGCGCTGGCAACGTTTACGGCGCCAGAGGCGGCGTGGGGCTGAGGAACACCAACAATGCCGGCGGTTCCGCGACCTACAACACCGTCGTCTTCAACGGCTCGATCACCGGCAGCGGCACCGGCAACGTTTACGGTGCCCTCGGCGGCAACGACGACGTCTTTAGCGGCGCCGGCGCCGCGAACTACAATACCGTCTTTTTCAACGCCTCGATCGCCGGCACCGGCAACATTTACGGCGGCTACGGCGGCAACAGCACCGGCAGCACCAACGCCGGCGCCGCGAACTACAATACCGTCGTCTTCGACGGCTCGATCACCGGTACCGGCAACGTTTACGGCGGCAGAGGCGGCAACAACAACAACGGCGGCAGCGCGAACTACAACACAGTCATTCTCAACGACTCGTTCAGCGGCAACGTTTACGGCGGCTACGGCGGTACCGGCGGCGCCGGCGGCGGCGCGAGCAACAACAATGTCATCATCGGCGGCACGATCGCCGGCAACGTTTTCGGCGGCTACGGCTCCGGCGCCGCCAGCGCCGCGACCGGCAATACCGTCACGATCGACGCCCAAGCCTCCTCCTTTGGAACAGTCAATCTACGCGGCGGTCTCAACACCGGCACCACCAACGTCTTCACCGGCAACACCCTCAACTTCAAAACCTCCGGCTTTACTGCGGCGGAAGTCAAGAATTTTCAAATCCTCAACTTCACCCTCCCCGGAAACATCAGCACCAGTACGCCCATGCTGGAGGTGGGTAGCTTGGTCTACGGCGGCACCGGGGTTTCCTTCAACATCTTTACCCCCGGCAGTTCTTTTCTGGACGAGAACGTGCTGGGCGACGACGCCGGCAAAACCTACACGCTGCTCCACGCCGGCGGTCAGCCGGCGCTCAACGCTACGAGCGTCGGCTATTCTCTCTACGGTCAGAATTTCACTTGCGGCAGCGCGGATTCCTGCGATCCGATAAACCTCGGCAGTGGTCGCGTCCAGGGTAGCTTCACGCTCACGTTGGAGAATGGCGAAGACCTGAAGCTCGAAGTCAAGGATTACGACGCCCCGAATAAAGTCCTGACCTGGACGGGAAGCGGCAGCGCCACCTGGTCGAATTACAACGCCGCGACCCCGGTAAATAATTGGTCCGACGGCTCGGCCATCGCCTACCTCGACGGCGACACCGTGAGCTTCGGCAATACCGGCGCGGGCACCGTCACGATCGACAAAATGGGCGTCACTCCGGCGGACGTGATATTCGACAGCAGCGGCAATTACACCCTCGTCGGCCTCGTCTCCAACACGAGCGGCGCCTTGAGTGGAGACACTTCGCTCACCAAGAACGGAACGGGCAAGCTGACCCTCACCGGAACCAATCTCTACACCGGCGGCACCATCGTCTACGACGGCATCCTTTCCATCGCTTCGGATTTGAGTCTCGGCACCCCTGGCGCCGGCAAACAAAACCTCCTCTCCGGCGGCACCCTGGAACTCACCGGCACGGCCTACGCCCGGAACTGGACGCTCGACGCAGGGAAAACCCATACGATCAACGTCGCCACCAGCGGCAGCGCCAGCGCGACATTCGCGGGGCAACTCAGCGGCGCCGGCGGTCTCATCAAGACGGGAACGAACACGCTCGTCCTCGCCGGAGACAATACCTACGCCGGCGACACGACGATCAGCGCGGGAAGCCTCAGAGTCACCGGAACGCTCGGCCACGCCGGGGGCGGCAATGACTACGCGGACGACATCATCGTCAGCGCCAGTAGCAGTACCCTCTCCTTCCTGCAAGGGGTCGATCAAACGATCTCCGGCGTCATCAGCGGCGCCGGCGCCCTGATAAAGGCCGGCACTGGAACACTCACGCTGACGGGGACGAACACCTACGGCGGCGGGACGACGATCAACGCCGGGTTGATCGGGTTCTACAGCGCCACCGATAATTTCGGAACGGCCAACATCACGCTGAACGGCGGCGGCCTCAAATGGTCTACGGGCGTCGCCGACGACATTTCCGGACAACTGAACGCGATCGGGCCGAACGGCGGAATCTTCGACACGAACGCCAACGACGTGACGCTCGCCGACGCGCTCACCGGCACGGGCGGAATCACTAAGCAAGGCGCGGGAATACTCACGCTCTCCGGCGCGAATACCTACAGCGGCAATACCGCCGTCACAACGGGAACGCTCACCGTTACCGGAACGCTCGGTAGCGGCGCCTACGCCGGAACGATCGCCAACGCCGGCACGCTGATCTTCAATCAGTCCGAGGATCAAACGCTCTCGGGCGTGATTTCGGGCGCCGGGAGCCTGGCCAAAACCGGCGCGGGGACACTCACTCTCACCAATGCGAACACTTACACCGGCGGAACGACCGTCAGCGGAGGAAGCCTTCAAATCGGCACGGGTAGCACGACGGGCAACATCGCCGGGAACATCGCCAACAACGCCAACGTGACGTTCAATCGCTCCGATGCGCTCACCTATGCCGGCGCGATCTCGGGTTCCGGTAGCCTGACCAAGGCCGGCGGCGGAACGCTCACGCTGACCGGGAGCAACACCTATGGCGGCGCGACGACCGTTACCGATGGAACCCTTGCCGGGAACATCGCCGCGAACACCAATCTGACGGTGGACGCCGGCGCGACGTACAGCGGCAACGGCGCGGCGCGAACGATCAACGTCTTGAGCGGCGCGGGGACGGTCACAAGCAACAACAGCCTCACCGTCCAAAGCGGCGCGTTCAGCGGCGCAGTCGCGGGCACGGCCAGCCTGACCAAGGCTGGAAGCGGAATGCTCACCCTCACCGGGACGAACGCCTACACGGGCAATACCACCGTCACGGCGGGAACGCTCGAAGTCACCGGAACACTCGGCGGCGGCGCCTATGCGGGAACAATTGCGAACGCCGGCGCGCTGATCTTCAATCAATCCGCGGCTCAAACGCTCTCTGGCAACATCAGCGGCGTTGGCGCTCTGACCAAGAGCGGCAACGGAACGCTCACCCTCACCGGAACGAACACCTACAGCGGCGCGACGACCGTCAACGAAGGAAGTCTGCAAATCGGCAACGGCGGAACGACGGGTAGCCTTACCGGAAATATCGCCAACAACGCCAACGTGACGTTCAACCGTTCCAACGCACTCACCTACGGCGGCGGCATCACCGGAACCGGAAATCTAACCAAAACCGGCGCCGGAACACTCGCCCTCTCCGGGACGAACACCTATACGGGCAACACCACTGTCACAGCGGGAACGCTCGAAGTCACCGGCGTTTTGGGCGACGGCGCTTACGCGGGAACGATAGCGAACGGCGGCGCGCTGATCTTCAATCAGTCCGCGGCGCAAACGCTCTCGGGCGCCATCGGCGGCGCTGGCACCCTGACCAAGAGTGGCGGCGGAACGCTGACGCTCTCCGGGGTGAACACCTACGGCGCCACGACCGTTACCGCCGGGACGCTCTCGATCGGGTCGGACGACAACATCGGGTCGGGGCTGAACACGCTCGATGGCGGAACGCTCGAACTCAACACCGCCGGAACGTATTCCAAGGCTTGGACCGTGGCGGCGGACAGCGCGATCGGCAACGGCGTCGCCGCGACGCTCGGCGGCGCTCTTTCCGGCGCGGGCGGAATCGAGAAGACTGGAACGGGTACATTGACCCTCTCCGGCGCGAACACCTATGCGGGAAACACGACGGTTTCCGGCGGAACACTCGCAGTTACCGGGACGCTCGGCGGCGGCGCCTATGCGGGAACGATTGCGAACGCCGGCGACTTGATCTTCGATCAGACCGCGGATCAAACGCTCTCCAGCGCAATCGCCGGAACGGGGAACTTGACCAAGGACGGAACCGGAACACTCACGCTTTCCGGAACGAACGCCTACAGCGGCACCACCACGGTGAGCGGCGGCGTCCTGAAGCTCACCGGCGCGCTGGCAAGCGACGTGACGGTACAGAACGGCGCGACGTTCGCCCTGGGCGGCGCGATCACCGGCGGTCTCACCCTCGCTTCCGGCAGCGCCCTCAACGTCGCCGCGAGCGGCACGGTCACGGGCGGCCTGTCGGCCACGGGCGCCACGCTCAATTTGAACGTGCCCGCGACGCCCGGCGGCGGAGCTATCCTCGGCGTGACCGGCGCGGCAACCGTCAGCGGTAGCACGATCAACATCACGTCCACGGGAACACTGACGGACGGCGCCAAATACACCCTGCTGGAGAGCAGCGGTACATCCGATTCGCTATTCACCGGCGCAAACAGCTATTCGATCCACGGCAACGCCTTGGCGTGGAATGGCAGCGACGCCTACATGTACGACGTGGGCACCGGTCGCGTCCGGGGTCTCTTCACGGTCGCCCTCGAAAATGGCGACAAGGACCTGACACTCACCATCGACGCCCACGCGGCGCTCAACACCACGCTGACCTGGACGGGGAACACCAGCGGCGCGTGGGAGAACTACGACGCCGGCAGTCCGGAGAACTGGAGTGGCATCGACCCCTTCGACACCCTCGGCACCCCCTCCGTCAACCTGCAATACCTCGACGGCGACACCGTGATCTTCGACGATACCGCTACCGGAAACGCTACCGTCACCATCGACGCGAGCGGCGTCGCCCCGGCGAACGTGACCGTCAACAGCGCCCGCGACTACGTCTTCAGCGGCGGCGCGATCACCGGCACGGCTAGCCTGACCAAGACCGGCACCGGAACGCTGACCTTGACCGGGAACAACACCTACAGCGGCGCGACGACGGTCAGCGGCGGGACGCTGCAAATCGGTGGCGGCGGAACAACGGGGAGCGTGACCGGAAATATCGTCGACAACGCTGACGTAACGTTCAACCGCTCCGACGCCGTGAGCTACGGCGGCGTGATCTCGGGTACCGGCAGTCTGACCCAACAAGGCGCCGGAACGCTCACGCTGACCGGAAACAACACCTATAGCGGCGCGACGAGCGTATCCGCCGGGACGCTCTCGATCGGTTCGGACGGCAACATCGGGTCGGGAACGAACACGCTCAATGGCGGGACGCTCGACCTCAATACGACCGCGACCTATACAAAAGGCTGGAGCGTGGCGGCGGACGGCGCAATCAACGCGGGCGTCGGCGTCGCCGCGACGTTCCAGGGCGTTCTTTCCGGCTCGGGCGGCATCGAGAAGACCGGGACGGGAACATTGACGCTGACCGAGGACAACACCGCCCATACGGGCGGAACGACGGTTTCCGCCGGGACGCTCTCGATCGGTTCGGACGCGAACATCGGGTCGGGAACGAACACGCTCAATGGCGGGACGCTCGACCTCAACACGACCGCGACCTATGCGAAAGGCTGGAGCGTGGCGGCGGACAGCGCGATCAACGCGAGCGTCGCCGCGACGCTCGAAGGCGTTCTTTCCGGGCCGGGCGGCATCGAGAAGACCGGAACGGGTGCATTGACGCTGACCGGGAACAACACCTACACGGGCGACACGACCGTATCCGCCGGAACGCTCGCCGGCAACATCGCCACGAACACCGACCTGACGGTGAACAGCGGCGCAACCTACGACGGCAGCGGCGCGGCGCGATCCATCGACGCCCTGAACGGCGCGGGAACACTCACGAGCAATGACAACCTCACCGTGCAAAGCGGCGCGTTCGGCGGCGCGATCACCGGCGCGGCGGCCAGCCTGACCAAGACCGGCGCGGGAACGCTCACGCTCTCCGGGAACAATACCTACGGCGGCGGGACGGCCGTTACCGCCGGGACGCTCTCCATCGGATCGGACGCGAACATCGGCTCGGGCACGAACACCCTGGACGGCGGGACGCTGGCCCTCAACACTGCCGGCGCGTATGCCAAAGGCTGGATCGTGAGCGCGAACAGCGCGATCAACGTGGGCGGCCCGATCGTGAGCGCGACCAGGCCGGGCATCAATGCCACGCTCTCCGGCGTTCTTTCCGGCGCGGGCGGCATCGAAAAGACCGGAAGCGGAACGCTCACGCTCACCGGAACCAACACCTACAGCGGAGCCACGACCGTCAGCGCGGGAACGCTGGCCGGGAACATCGCCGCCAACACCAATCTGACGGTGAACACCGGCGCGACCTACAACGGCAGCGGCGCAGCGCGATCCATCGGCGCCTTGAACGGCGCGGGAACGCTCACGAGCAATAACAGCCTCTCCGTGCAAAGCGGCGCGTTCGGCGGCGCGATCACCGGCGCGGCGGCCAGCCTGACCAAGACCGGAAGCGGGACGCTCACGCTCTCCGGGAACAACACCTACGGCGGCGGCACGACCGTTACCGCCGGAACGCTCTCCATCGGCTCGGACGCGAACATCGGCTCGGGCGCGAACACCCTGAACGGCGGGACGCTGGCCCTCGGCACTGCCGGCACATATGCCAAAGACTGGATCGTAAGCGTGGACAGCGCGATCGAGGCGGACATCAATGCCACGCTTTCCGGCGTTCTTTCCGGCGCGGGCGGCATCGAAAAGACCGGAAGCGGAACGCTCACGCTCACCGGCGCGAACACCTACACGGGCGGCACGACCGTCACGAGCGGGACGCTGATCGGCAACATCGCCGACAACACCGACCTGACGGTAAACACCGGCGCGACCTACCAGGGCACCGGCGCGGCGCGATCCATCAACGCCCTGAATGGCGCGGGAACGGTCACGGGCACGGGCACGCTCACCGTGCAAAGCGGCAGCTTTACCGGCGTCATCAGCGGAAGCGGCAGTCTGGGCAAGAGCGGCCCCGGCACGCTCACCCTGGGCGGCGCGAACACCTACACGGGCATGACGATCGTCGAAGCCGGAAAACTCGTCGTCACCGGAAGCGGCGCGATTTCCGACAAACTCACCCTCCACAGCGGCGCGGAAATCGACATCGCCGGCGCGCCGACGTTCGACCAGCTCGACGTTCATGGCGGCGCGACGCCCGCGATCTATACCGGCAACCTTTCCGTCCTCGGCACGATGAACTTCTACATCCCCGACACCATGACGAGCGGCGGAACGCTCCTCCGCCTCAGCGGAAACGCGGACAACAGTACTGTTTCCAGCGTCCATGTCGGCGTCGCCGGCTCCGCCAGTCCGCTCAAAACGGGCGATGAGATCGTTCTCATCGACGCGCCGAACAACTCCGTGCCCAACCCCATCGCCAATGCCGGCACCACCGCCACCGGTCTGCATGGCGTTACGCTCCAGTACGCCTTCGACCTCGCGGAAGTGTCCACGACGAAACTCCTCGCCATCCTGAGCGGGCCGCCGACCGTCAACGACTTCGCCAAGGCGCTCTCCGAAGGCTACCTTGCGGGCATGACCCTGCTCACCCGGGAAACCGATCTGGTGGTCGACAAAGGTATCGCCGCCGCCATGCACAGTTCCCCGGACAGCGCCGCCGGGATGCAAGCCTTCGCCGTGTTCGACGGCGGCAGCCTGCGTTACGACACCGGCTCGCGCATCGACGTCGATGGTTTCTCGCTGCTGGCCGGATTGTCCCATGGCGCGGCGCTGGCTTCCGGCAGGCTGACCTTCGGCGCGTTCTACGAGTACGGCGAGGGCAACTACAACACCAGCAACAGTTTCGCCTCCGGCAAGGTCAAGGGCAGCGGCAACACCGAATATTCCGGCGGCGGGCTACTCCTGCGGTTCGACGCCAATGCGTCCGCCTCCGGCCATTTCCATGGCGAGGCTACGGCTCGCGCCGGCACCGTAAAAACCGACTTCTCCAGCGCCGATCTGCGAAGCTCCCATGGCGTCGCGGCAAACTACGAAACCGACGGCGCTTACTATGGGGTGCATCTGGGCGCGGGTTACGCGCTGAAGCTCTCGGACAGGACGGCGCTCGACCTTTACGGCAAGTACCTCTGGTCGCGTCAAAAAGGCGACTCGCTGACGCTCAACACGGGCGATCCCATCGTGTTCGACGATGTGGACTCACGCCGCCTGCGTGTCGGCGGGCGGCTGGACTGGAACGCCACCGAGACCCTGAGTCCCTACGTCGCGCTGGCCTACGAACACGAATTCGACGGCAAAGCCAGGGCCACGACCTACGGCCATGCCATCGACGCGCCCGAACTGAAAGGCGGCACGGGCATCGGCGAAATCGGCCTGAGTTTCAGGCCGGGCAAGGCCGCCACGCTCGAAGCCGGCGTGCAGGGCTACGCAGGCAAACGCGACGGCGCAACCGGCAGCCTGAAGTTGAAGATCGCGTTCTGAGCCGCAAAGCCCCCGGCGGGGCTTTCATGAGCCGCGACGGCTACGCCAGCATGGAGCCGGGGTTTGCTGCGCGGCGCTCTCAAAGCGCATGGTGGCTTGCCGCTTCGCGGCAGGTGGCCTTGTACCGGGGGAGATGAAGTCTCCGTCACGAAGGGTCGCGCCGGAACATTTTTACCGTGCCTTCGGGAAAGACGGCCACAAGTCGGACGCGGAGCGCCGCGCGGCAAACCCCGGCTCCACGCCCGCCATACACCAAAGCGGCAAACGAAGTACGCGATCCGGCGGCTATTGCCGAAGACGCCCGTATTTATCCTCGAAGCGGACGATGTCGTCTTCGCCCAGATACGCGCCCGATTGCAAGACGTTAAACGGCATTTTGTGACGATACCATTTATCATCCCGTCTGCCTGCTGTATCTTTCTCTGGAACCCTGTTCGTGGAAATCAAGCATAAAGACCGCATCACCTGGAATGACCTGCCGGGTCTGGAAAGCCCGTTTTTCGCCCGCCACAAAATCAGTCGTGACGCCTTCGACACGCTCTCCGGTCTGCCCCGGATCAGGGGCATGGACGAAGCCTTGCGGCGATACCACTCCCTCTACATCCTCACGCCGAGAGACCGAAACAGGGAAATCGCCTGGCTGATCGAACACATCGAGCGAGGCGAATTCGCCCTCGTTTTCCCGGAAAACGAACTGCCCATGCATGGCCTGCTACGCTGGCGCACGGAAGACAATCCGCAGGGATACTGGATGCCCCGACTCGGCGACCGGTTCGCGCTGCCGGAAAAAGGCCGGTGGATGGCCGACCCGGACACGCCCTTTTTGCTGCGCCGGCCCATCGAGGACTGTCTGGCGCAGGCGCGCCGCAACCCGGCAATCGCCCGGAACCTGCCGGAACACGAATGGTGGAAATGGCGCTGGCAAAGGAGCGGCGGCTCGCCCGGCCCCGAAGAACAGCCCGACGTGGAGGAAGCGCCGAAAGCCCGGCGCGCCTACACCGGAGGCGGGGACAGGGTGGTGTCGCTCCAGGAACCCGATCCGGGATTCGTGAAAGTGGGGCTGTTCGGCCCCACGCCTCCGAGGATGAGCGACAAGGCGTTCGAGGCCAACCTGTGCGAGTGGGCATGCGAATGCATGGGCGTATACGGCCCCAGCGGGACGCATCAAAGCTGCGTCGACCAGAAAATCCGGCAGCAGTATTACGACAGCACCAACCACCCGAGGGACAATTCGCCAGTGTGGTCCGAGGTGAGCTACCACAAGTATGATTCGGTCTCCAGCAACACCGATGGCTTTGGAATGACAAGGAAGGATTACGAGAAGTACGATCTCGTCGAGAGCAGGGCTTATCCCGGTAAGCCGACTTCATGGTACCCTCGCCCCAATACGTGGCGTTTGGACGTACTGAAGATCGGCTCCGATGGGAAACCGGAGAAGTTTTACGATATGAAGTTTCCGGGGGATAAAACGGAAAACGATCTAAATTGGCCTGAAAGGAAAAAGGCATATGAAAACATTGCCAAAAAACACACAGGCGATCAAGATAATTACGTGACGTTCGACATCGAGAAGAAATGTCGCAATTGCCAGAAGCAGGAGCAGGAACAGCCTCAACAAAGCACACAAGGCGAATCCAAAGGCATCGGGGAACGTTTCAAGGACATACTCAAGTCACCCGAACCGCCGCCGAGCTTTCCTCCCGATCCGGGCAGTGGCCCCAAGCCGCCTTCCTTGCCGCCGGTATTGCCGTTGCCGGGCATGCCGCCCATATTGATATAAACCGATGGCTCACGCCACGATCACCTATGCGGGAGATGGAGATGATTACCAAAGAGCAAGCCCTTGTTTATGCCTCGATGGATAGGCATGGCGTCATTTACAGTGAAAATGGCTACGCCGCTGGGCTGTTCGTCCTCGGAGCCGAGTTGTACGTCGCGCCACGTGAGCGCACACAATTGCGGCTCGACATGCTGGATGTGCAGGAGGACTATTGGATGCGTTTCAATGAGCATCTGGTCAGAATGGGCTATCAGTCAGAAAAAAAACCTGATGAACAACGTTGCAATCTCAAAAATGGCGAAAACCCATTCCCTTGGGTGAGGCGAGAAATCGGAAACTTCAATCCCCTAGATGCGTATGCAAACCAGATTTACTGCAAACCCGAACATCCGGACTTTCCCGACCGGCGGAAGTTCAAGATTTTCCCTTGGGAAAGCGGGTTTATGGTCGTGAGCGAGGATGAAAATGAATTATCCTTTCACGGTGCATCCATCCCCATCTCCGATGGAAAAGGCGGACTGCATTTCGATATTTTGCGCGATTGCATGCTGGCTTGGGCCAAACGGTTGCGCCCTGCGCATGGACTGGCAGGGTTGGCCATCAAGATGAGTGATACAACCACCGACGGTCCGTATATTCACCCGACCTTGAAGAAATATATCGGGTTGGATGTTCATGACCCGCTTGAATTCGCCTTCGAGGCACGAGAAATCCACAACCGCATCAAATGCGTCAACTGGCTCACTGTTTTGGGCGATGCCATTCTGGAAGAACTCGGCGGGCTTGCCGTGGTAAAGAACGCGCTGGAACCCGAATGCACGCTTTACCCGTATCCGGGCGGCGTCATGATTCAGGCTGGAGAAGCGCCCCGCTTGGGCGATGTGGACGTGTCGGGCTCGTCCGAGCTTCTCATCCCCTACCGCAAGGTCGCCTCCATTACCAGGCCGGTGCGGTTCATGGACTACAAGAGCAGCCTGTTTCGGGTAGAGAAACCTTTGATTGGCAAGGAAGAAGCGAAGAAGTGGGTCAGCCGCTTCGATTGACGAAAATGATTACCAAAGAGCAAGCCCTTGTTTATGCCTCAATGGGTAGGCATGGCGTTATCTACAGGAAGCGAGGCTACGTAGCCGGGCTGTTCATCCTCGGTGCGGACACATCAGCAAACGAAGTACGCAATCCGGCGGTTATTGCCGGAGACGCCCGTATTTATCCTCGAAGCGGACGATGTCGTCTTCGCCCAGATACGCGCCCGATTGCACTTCGATGATCTCCAGAGGCAAAAGCCCGGGGTTGAAAAGGCGGTGCGTAATGCCCAGCGGGATATAGGTCGATTCGTTTTCGCTCAACAGGAATACCTCCTCGCCGCGGCTCACTTCCGCCGTGCCCCGCACCACGATCCAGTGTTCGGCGCGATGGTGGTGCATTTGCAGGGACAGGCTCGCGCCGGGATTGACGACGATGCGCTTGACCTGGAAGCGGTCGCCGCCATCAAGGGAGTCGTACCAGCCCCAGGGCCGGAATACCTTGCGATGGAAACGGCCATGGCTGCGCCCTTCGGCCTTGAGGCGCTCGACCACTTTCCTGACATCCTGCGTGCGGCTCTTGGGCGCCACCAGTACGGCATCGGCGGTTTCCGCCACCACCATATCCTCGCAGCCGACCGCCGCCACCAGACGATGACCGGCATAGACGAGTGTGCCGCGGCTATCGCACAGGAGCGTATCGCCATACGCCGCATTGCCGTCGGCATCGTGCGCCGACACGGCCCACAGCGCATCCCACGATCCCACGTCCGACCAGCCGGCGGCGAGCGGCACCAGCACGCCCCGGCCCAATTGCGGCGCGTCGCGCAGTTTTTCCATGACTGCATAGTCGATGGAATCGGACGGGCAAGCCTCGAACGCGGCGCGATCGAGGCGCACGAAATCGGCATCCTCCGTGCAACCGGCATAGGCGGCGCGGCAGGCCGCGTCGATGTCGGGCCGAAGGCTCGCCAGCGCCGCAAGCCACACCGAGGCGCGGAACATGAAGATGCCGCTGTTCCAGAAATACGCGCCGCTGGCCACGTAGCTCGCGGCGGTTTCGGCATCGGGCTTTTCGACGAACTCGGCCAGTTCGCTCGCCGCGCTCCCGGCAATCGCCGCACCGGCGCGAATGTAGCCGTAGCCGGTTTCGGCGCGCCCAGGCACGATGCCGAAGCACACCAGCGCGCCGCTCCCGGCGGCCTGGCGCGCGCCTTCGGCAATCGCCCGCTGGAAGGCCGCGCGGTCGGCGATCACATGGTCGGCGGGCATCACCAGCAGTACGGGATCGTTTCCTTCCCCTATCGTCGACAATGCCGCCAGCGTCAGCGCCGGGGCGGTATTGCGGCCCACGGGTTCGAGCACGATACGCGCATTCTCCACGCCGCATTGGCGCAGTTGCTCGGCGATGATGAAGCGGTATTCTTCGTTGCTCGCCACCAATAGGCGATCGTCGAGTTCTCCGTCGAAGCCGTCGAGCCTTGCCACCGTTTCCTGCAAAAGCGAATGCTCGCCGGTCAGGGACAGAAGCTGCTTGGGGAAGGCTTCGCGCGAGGCCGGCCAGAGCCGCGTGCCCGAACCGCCGGAAAGGATCACCGCCCTGATCGTCATCGCCATCCGCCCGCCCATTTCATTCGCACAACCGTCATGAACGCCGGACAGCGCCGACTCGACCCGCATTCCGGGAAACCCATGGAATCCCCGCGAAAATCGGGGCGGCAAAAGATATCAGGCATAGACTTCGGCATCCTTCAACAGCAGACCAGCCTTGTCTTTCGCGGACAACAGCGGCTCGCCCAATTCCTGGAGCGGCCACTCGATACCGATTGCCGGATCGTTCCAGAGAATACTGCGCTCGTGCTCCGGCGCGTAATACTCGGTGGCCTTGTACAGAAAATCGGCGCTTTCGCTCAGCACCACGAAACCGTGGGCAAAGCCGGGCGGAATCCAGACCATGCGCTGCGGCGCATCCCCACTCAATTCAACCCCGCACCAACGCCCGAAATTCGGCGAGCCGCGGCGCAAATCCACGCCGACATCGAACACCCGCCCATGCACTACCCTGACCAGCTTGCCTTGCGCTTTTTCGATCTGGTAGTGCAGTCCGCGCAATATGCCGCGCAACGACCGCGAATGATTGTCCTGTACGAAAGCGAAGCCGGTTCCGGTCGCCTCGCGGAAATCCCGGTCGTTGTAACTTTCGAGGAAAAAACCGCGCGCATCGCCGAACATTCCGGATTCGAGAACCAGCATCCCCGGCAATTCCGTTTGGATCACTTTGAGGCTCATCGTAAAACGTTCTCCGATTTCAATCCGTTACTTAAAATATCCTGTCTTCGAGCAGGCGTTGCAGATAGCGGCCATAGCCGCTTTTGGCAAGCGGCGCGGCCAGGCGCGCAAGCGCCGCGTCATCGATCCAGCCCGCGCGCCAGGCGATTTCTTCGGGACAGGCGATCTTGAGTCCCTGCCGTTTCTCGATGGCCTGGATGAACAATCCCGCCTCGAACAGGCTTTCATGCGTGCCGGTGTCCAGCCAGGCATGGCCGCGCCCCATCACTTGCACATTGAGCGCGCCCCAGGCCAGGTACTGTGCGTTGACGTCGGTAATTTCCAGTTCGCCCCTTGCACTGGGCCGGAGTCCGCGCGCGACATCGACCACGCGCTCGTCGTAGAAATAGAGTCCCGTCACCGCGTAGCGGCTCTTGGGACGGGACGGTTTTTCTTCCAGATCGATGGCGCGGCCGTCCGCATCGAACTCGACTACGCCATAACGTTCGGGATCGTTGACAGGATAGGCGAACACGGTCGCATCCGAAGCGCGCGCGCAGGCGGCGGAAAGGACGCCGGCCAGCGCGTGCCCATAGAAAAGATTGTCGCCCAGCACCAGCGCCGACGGACCGCCGTCGATGAAACGCTCGCCGATGATGAAGGCTTGCGCCAGCCCGTCCGGACTCGGTTGCACCGCATAGGACAGGTTCATCCCCCATTGCCCGCCATCGCCCAGGAGTTGCGCGAAACGCGGCGTATCCTGCGGCGTGGAGATTACGAGAATGTCCCGTATACCGGCAAGCATCAGCGTCGATAACGGGTAATAGACCATCGGTTTGTCGTAGACCGGCAGCAACTGCTTGGAAACGGCCAGGGTGGCCGGATGCAGGCGGGTACCGGAACCGCCCGCGAGAAGAATGCCTTTACGTTTTGTCATGACTGCAATATCTCGTGAACCAGCCGCTTCACGCCGTCCCGCCAGTCCGGCAAACGAATATCGAACCCGGTTCGCAATCGCGCGGTATCCAGCCGGGAATTCAACGGACGAACGGCGGGCGTCGTCCAGGCTTCGGACAGGATCGGCACGACTTCCTTGACCTTGATGGGCAGGGAATGCCTGCGTGCTTCATCGATGACGAGGCGGGCGTAGTCGTACCAGTTCGTTTCCCCCGCCGCGACGAGGTGATGGACGCCGCCAGGCTGGGTCTTGCCATCCCGCATCACGCTGCGCAAGAGATGCGCGGTCACGTCGGCGATCAGGTCGGCCCCGGTCGGCGCACCGGTCTGGTCGGCCACCATCGACAGTGTTTCACGCTCGGCGGCCAGATTCAGGACGGTACGCGCGAAATTGCCGCCCCGCGCGGCGTAAACCCAGGACGTGCGCAAAATCAGGCAAGGACAGCCGCTCGCCAGGACGGCTTCATCCCCCGCGAGCTTGCTCTTGCCATAGACCGAGAGTGGATGGGGCGCATCGTCCTCCCGCCACGGACGGTTGCCGCTACCGTCGTAGACATAATCGGTCGAGTAATGCACGAGCCAGATGCCGCGCCTCGCGGCTTCGGCGGCAAGGACGGCGGGACCGCCGGCATTGATGCGGTATGCAAGTTCCGGATCGCTTTCGGCGCGGTCGACGGCGGTATAGGCGGCGGCGTTGACAATGACATTCGGTGCAACCGCCGCAATCGTGGCGAGCAGGCCAGTCTCATCGGCCAGGTCGCCGGCGAGGCCGTCGACCGCGCGGTAGCCCAGGGCCACGACTTCGCCCAGTGGTACAAGCGCGCGCTGCAACTCCCAGCCAACCTGCCCATTCTTGCCCAGCAACAGGATTTTCATGCCGCCGCGCCGCCATATTGCCGATCGATCCATGCGCGATAAGCGCCGCTTTGTACATTGGCAACCCATTTGGGATTAGCCAGATACCATTGCACGGTTTTGCGCAGGCCGCTCTCGAAGCTCTCCGCCGGCCGCCAACCGAGTTCCCGCTCGATCTTGCGCGCATCCATCGCGTAGCGTCGGTCGTGGCCGGGACGGTCGGCAATGAAAGTAATCAGCCGCTCATAGCGGCCTCCGGCATCGGGGCACAGCCGGTCGAGCAGGCCGCAGATCGCGCGCACGATGTCGATGTTGGGCTTCTCGCAGCCGCCGCCGATGTTATAGGTCTCGCCGGGACGGCCATGCGCGAGCACGGCGCGGATGGCGCGGCAATGATCGCCGACGTAGAGCCAATCCCGCACGTTCAACCCATCGCCATATACCGGCAACGCCTCCCCGGCGAGCGCATTGACGATGGTGAGCGGAATCAGCTTCTCCGGAAACTGGTAGGGGCCGTAATTGTTCGAGCAGTTCGTGGTCAGCACCGGCAAGCCGTAAGTGTGGAACCACGCCCGCGCCAGATGATCGGATGCGGCCTTGCTTGCGGCATACGGGCTGTTGGGCAGGTAAGGGTTCGTCTCGGCAAACGGGGCATCCTCCGCTTGCAGCGAGCCGTAGACTTCGTCCGTGCTCACGTGGTGAAAACGGAACGAAGCCCGCTCCGCCTCGCCGAGCGTGTTCCAATAGACGCGCGCCGCTTCGAGCAAGGCGAAACTGCCTTCGACGTTGGTGCGGACGAAATCGCCCGGCCCGTGAATCGAACGGTCGACATGGCTTTCGGCGGCGAAATGCACGATCGCCCGGGGGCGATACTTGGCAAGGAGTCCGTCGAGCAATTCGCGTTCGCAAATATCGCCCTGCACAAATACATAACGCGGGTCGTCCGCCACCGTCGACAGCGTTTCCGGATTGCCCGCATAGGTGAGCGCATCGAGATTGAGCACAGGCTCATCGCTTTCCGCCAGCCAGTCGAGAATGAAATTGCCGCCGATGAAACCCGCGCCGCCAGTCACAAAGATCATAAAAATGCCCTATTGTAAAAAGCCAAAGATGCGGATAGTAACCCAAAAGTTCATTTTCGAGGATGTTGCTTATACGTAGACGTACTGGCGCCACTTCCGCCCGGCCTCGCATCCAGACGTCCGGCATCGGGCGGGCTTTGTGCAATTGTCCTGCCCGGATTCGCGCCTCTCCCTCACGCACAGCCTATAATCTTTGCCTTCGTCTTTTTCATTTCTGGGGCCACATCAATGCGTTTTCCCATCAAGCATCTCTTTTTCCTATTATTTCCCGTCATTTTCCCATGCATCGCGGTTGCGCAGTCGGTTCCCGCCCCGGTACTGGCGGCGAAGTCCTGGATACTGGTCGACCATGCCACCGGGCAGGTCCTGGCCGGCAAAGACCCGGACGCCCGGATCGAACCGGCTTCGCTCACCAAGCTGATGACGGCCTATCTCACCTTTTCGGCCCTGAAAGCGGGCACGATCACCGAGGATCAAACGGTACATGTCTCGGAAAAAGCCTGGCGGCAGGAAGGCTCGCGCATGTTCATCCAGGTGAATACGATCGTCGCGGTCGGCGACCTGATCCGCGGCGTCATCGTGCAATCGGGCAACGATGCCTGCGTCGCGCTCGCCGAACTGCTGGCCGGAACCGAAGAAACCTTCGCCGCCCTGATGAACCGCGAGGCCGAACGCCTGGGCATGAAAAACACCCACTTCGCCAACGCCAACGGCCTGCCCCACCCCGAGCTTTATACCACCGCGCGCGACCTGTCGATGCTCGCCAGCGCGATCATCCGCGATTTTCCCGAGTATTACGGCCTTTATTCGCTCAAATCCTTCACCTACAACCGCATCACCCAACCCAACCGCAACCGCCTGCTTTACCTCGACCCGTCCGTCGACGGCATGAAGACCGGCCATACCGATGCCGCCGGCTATTGCCTGGTGTCGAGCGCCCTGCGCGGGCCGCGGCGGCTGATCTCGGTCGTGCTCGGCGCCAAATCCGAGAACGTGCGCGCGCAGGAATCGCTCAAGCTGCTCAATTACGGCTTCCAGTTCTTCGACACGGTGCGCGTCTATACCGCCGATCAGGTTCTATCGCAATTCCGGGTGTGGAAAGGCGCCGCAAACCAGGTAGATGTCGGCTTCACACAAGATTTCCTGATCTCCCTGCCGCGGGAAAAAGCCAACAAGGTCGGCGCCGTCCTGGAAAGCCGCCAGCCGGTGCTCGCGCCGCTTGCCAGGGGGCAGGAAATCGGTACGCTCAAACTCACCATCGATGGCGAACCTTACGGCGAATACCAGGTGTTTGCCTTGTCCGACGTACCGCTTGCCGGCTTTTTCGGCCGCCTGTGGGACGCAATCGTGATGTGGTTCAAGAGTCTCTGAACGATCGCGCCGCTTCCGGAACAAAACCGCAAAGGGAGGAAAGCCCATGAGCTTGTGCCATCTCAACGGCGACTACCTGCCGCTGGCCGAAGCGCGCCTGTCGCCGCTCGACCGGGGTTTTCTGTTCGGCGACGGCGCCTACGAAGTCATCCCTGTCTATTCGCGGCAGCCATTTCGCCTTGCCGGGCACCTCGCCCGCCTGGAAAACACCCTGAAAGCGATCCGCCTGCCCAACCCGCATACCGCCGCGGTCTGGACGAACATCGTCGCCAGGGTGATCGCCGGCAATCCCTGGGAAGATCAATCGATCTATCTGCAAGTCACGCGCGGCGCCGATTCCATGCGCAGGCACGCCTTCCCGGCCACGATCCGCCCGACCGTCTTCCTGATGAGCGAGGCGCTTGTCACCCCAGACCGGACGCAACTCGACAACGGCGTCGGCGCGGTCAGCGCCAACGATTACCGCTGGTTGCGCTGCGATCTCAAGACCGTCTCCCTGCTTGCCAATTGCCTGCTGCGGCAAGAAGCGGTCGACGCCGGTTGTGCCGAAACCCTCCTCTTTCGCGACGGCTTTCTTACCGAAGGCGCGGCATCCAGCATTTTCGCGGTCAGCAGCGGCATACTGCTCGCACCGCCCCAAAATCACCTGACGCTGCCCGGCATCACCTACGACATCATCCTCGAACTGGCGGCCAGCCACGGCGTGCCGCACGAAGTGCGCGCAATTTCCGAAAGCGAAGTGCGCGCCGCCGACGAACTGTGGATAAGTTCATCGACCAAAGAAGTGCTGCCCATCACCTCGCTTGACGGCCAGCCCGTCGGCACGGGCCGCCCCGGCCCCCTGGCGCACTGCATGCACGACTGGTACCAGGAATTCAAGGATACGGTGATGCGCCATGCCTGAGTCCGTCGCATCCCGCGCGCGCCTGCTCGAATTCCCTTGCGAATTTCCCGTCAAGATCATGGGCGCGTGCACTGAAGACTTCGCGCGAACGATGCTCGAAGTCGTGCTGCGCCACGCTCCCGACTTCGACCCCGCCGCCATGCAAGTCCGCGCATCGGGCAAAGGCAACTACCTGTCGCTCACCTGCACCTTCCGCGCGCATTCGCAACAGCAGATCGATGCGCTCTACTGTGAACTGAGCGCGCATCCCATGGTAAAAGTGGCGCTTTGAACGAGGCGGAAGGCCCCGGCTGGCATGGCCGGGGGCGTGAGTATCTACACATCAAACGTCTGGGCCTGACCGGTCACGGCCCTGCCCTCGAAGCCATGCGGGCATTCACCGCCGCGCGCGGCGCGAACACCGCGGACGAGATCTGGCTGCTCGAACACCCGCCCATTTTCACTCTCGGACAGGCCGCCGACCCCGCGCACCTGCTGCAAAACCCGGACGGCATTCCGCTCGCACGCACCGACCGCGGCGGGCAGATCACCTATCACGGCCCCGGCCAACTGGTGGCCTATCTCCTCATCGACCTGCCCCGGCGGCGGCTCAAAGTGCGTGAATTCGTCCATCTGATGGAAGACGCCATGATCGCCACGCTGGCCGGCTACGGCCTCGCCGCCGAACGCAAACACGGCGCGCCGGGCGTCTATATCGGCGGCTGTAAAATCGGCGCACTCGGCCTGAGAGTCCGGAACGCTTGCAGCTACCACGGCCTGAGCCTTAATGTGGACATCGATCTCACGCCTTTCTCGTGGATCAACCCCTGCGGCTACGCAAATCTGAAAACCGTCCGCCTGGCCGATTTCGGCGTCGCCGACAATGTGGAGGCCGTCGGCGAACGCCTGCTCGGCCATTTGTTGCACCTCTTGCCCCCGCCCGGCGAAAAACCGGATCATGTACTGCGATGACAGACACGCCCCACAAAGAACGCGGCGCGGACAAAACGGCCCGCATCCCCATCAAGATCGTCCCCGCTCCCCGCCTGAAAAAGCCGGAATGGATCCGGGTCAGGGTCGGTTCCGGCGCCGAAGCCGGGCGCTTCAACGAAATCAAATCCACCCTGCGCGCGCGCCAGCTCCACACCGTCTGCGAGGAAGCCTCCTGCCCCAACATCCACGAATGTTTCGGCAAAGGCACTGCCACCTTCATGATCCTGGGCGACGCCTGTACCCGCCGCTGCCCGTTCTGCGATGTCGGCCATGGCCGCCCCGCCCCCCTCGACCCCGAAGAACCCGCCGCGCTGGCGGCGGCGGTGGCGGCAATGCGGCTCGCTTACGCCGTCATCACCTCGGTCGACCGCGACGACCTGCGCGACGGCGGCGCGGCCCATTTCGCCGCCTGCATCCGCGCCATTCGCGCCGCCTCGCCCAGCACCGCCATCGAAGTGCTGGTACCGGATTTCCGTGGCCGCGAGCCTGTCGCGCTCGATGCCTTCGCCAACGCCTTGCCCGATGTCCTGAACCACAATCTCGAAACCGTGCCGCGTCTCTACCGTCAGGCGCGTCCCGGCGCGGACTACGGCGGTTCGCTCGCACTGCTCGAAACCTTCAAGACGCGCTACCCCGACGTGCCTACCAAATCCGGCCTGATGGTCGGCCTGGGCGAAAACGACGACGAAATCCTTGCCGTCATGCGCGACCTGCGCGCCCATGGCGTCGAGATGCTCACCATCGGCCAATACCTGCAACCCTCCGCCGGCCATTTGCCGGTATTGCGTTACGTCCCCCCCGATACGTTCAGGATGTTCGAGCGCGAGGCGCTGGAAATGGGCTTCAGGAACGCCGCCTGCGGGCCGATGGTGCGGTCGAGTTACTGGGCGGACAGGCAGGCGCGCGAAGCGGGTGTCGTTGTTAATTCCAACGATAAGCGCGACTGAACATCGTAGAAATGCACCTGCATGACGGTTAGCCTTACTGTGTCATAAACATCTGCTACAATAATTTCATTTGACGTCTTCACGTAAGGGATGATGGATACGCTAGATCGGTTTGATGAGTATCTGGAGCATTTGTCGCAGGGTCTGAGTTATGTCAAACGTCTTGTAATCCCCTTTATCGCCGGTGTGCTTTTCGGCAATGCGGGTGGATCGTTGGCTCACGCCCGCAACGCTTCCAGCAGTTTTTTCACGCCTTCCACCCGTTGACGCGGTTCCGGCAGGGCGATTTCCTGGATCAGGCGATCCGGCCCGGCCATGCGGGTGTTCTTGTCTTTCTGGATGAGGAAGATCACTTTCGCCGGGTCGATGGGCGCGTTCTTGCCGAACTGGATGCTGATCTGTTCGGCGGAGGCGTCGAGTTTGGCGATGTCCCACGGGCGCAGCAGCAGGCGCAAGCGGTGGGTTTCGATCAAGGTCTGCGTTTGCGGGGGTAGGCCGCCGAAGCGGTCGATGAGTTCTTCGCGCAGGGCGATGAGTTCGTCTTCGTTGTCGCAATTCGCCAGCCGTTTGTAGAGCGTGAGGCGTTCCTGCACGTCGGAACAGTAATCGGTGGGCAGCAGCGCCGGGGTGTGGAGGTTGATTTCGGAAACCGTCTCCATCGGGCCGGAGAGATCGGGTTCCTTGCCTGCTTGCAGATCGCGCACGGCATGCCTGAGCATCTCGCTGTAAAGCGAAAAGCCGACCTGCGCGATTTCGCCCGACTGGTTTTCGCCAAGCACTTCGCCCGCGCCGCGGATTTCAAGGTCGTGCATGGCGAGGTAGAAGCCGGAGCCAAGCTCGTCCATCATCGAGATGGCTTCGAGCCGTTTCTGCGCCTGCGATGAGGGTTTGGCCTCGGCGTCGGTCAGGAGATAGGCGTAAGCCTGATGGTGGCTGCGCCCGACGCGGCCCCGCAACTGGTGCAATTGCGCAAGGCCGAAACGGTCGGCGCGGTTGATGACAATGGTGTTGGCGGTAGGGATGTCGATGCCGGTTTCGATGATGGTCGTGCACAGCAGGAGGTTGGCGCGCTGCTGGGTGAAGTCGCGCATGACCCGTTCGAGTTCGCGTTCGGGCAATTGGCCGTGGCCTACGACGATCCGCGCTTCGGGCAGCAAGGCTTCGAGTTCGCGGCGCATGTTCCCGATGGTGTCGACTTCGTTGTGGAGGAAGTAGACCTGCCCGCCGCGCTTGAACTCGCGCAGCACCGCCTCGCGCACGATGCCCTTGCTCATTGTCTGTACGAAGGTCTTGACCGCGAGCCGTTTTTGCGGCGCGGTGGCAATCACCGAAAACTCGCGCAAGCCTTCCATCGCCATGCCCAAGGTGCGCGGAATCGGCGTCGCGGTCAGGGTGAGGATGTCGACTTCGCTTCTCAAACGCTTCAGGGTTTCTTTCTGGCGCACGCCGAAGCGGTGTTCCTCGTCGACGATCACCAGCCCCAGGCGCTTGAATTTCACATCTCTTTGCAGCAGGCGATGCGTGCCGATAAGGATGTCGATCTTGCCTTCGGCCAATTGCGCCAATGCTTCGGTCTGCTCTTTCGCCGATTTGAAACGCGACAACTCGGCGATCTTCACCGGCCAGTCGGCGTAGCGGTCGGCGAAAGTCTGGCTGTGCTGTTCGGCCAGCAAGGTCGTCGGGCACAGCACCGCGACCTGGTAGCCGTCCTGCACCGCGACGAAGGCGGCCCGCAGCGCCACCTCGGTCTTGCCGAAGCCGACATCGCCGCATACGAGGCGATCCATGGGGCGTCCCGATTTCATGTCGGCAACCACGGCGTCGATGGCGGCCTGCTGGTCGGGCGTCGTCTCGAAGCCGAAGCCTTCGGCGAATGCTTCCAGATCGTGCGTGCTGAAATCGAAGCGGTGCCCTGCGCGCGCGGCCCGCGCGGCGTAAAGCGCGAGCAATTCGGCGGCGGTGTCGCGCACTTGTTGCGCGGCTTTTCTGCGCGCTTTCTCCCATTGCCCGGAGCCGAGGCGGTGCAGTCCGACCGCCTCCGGGTCGGCTCCCGCGTAACGGGTGATGACGTGCAACTGGGAAACCGGCACGTAGAGCTTGTCGCCCGCGCTGTATTCGAGATGCAGGAACTCCGCTTCGCCCGAGCCCAGGTTCATGTGAACAAGGCCGAGGTAACGCCCGATGCCGTGCGCGGCATGTACCACCGGATCGCCGATCTTCAGTTCGGAGAGATCGCGCAGCCAGCCTTCCATCGTTGCGGCCTTGCGCGTGTCGCGGCGTCCGCGTCCGCGCGCGGCGGCGGCGTAGAGTTCGGCTTCGGTCACGACGGCAAGCTTCGCTTCCGGCAAGATGAAACCGGCGGCGAGCGGCGCGGCGGCGAGCGCGAAATCCGGCCCGGCGGGATCGGCGAAGGCGGCGAAATCGGTACAAGTTTGCGGCGTTTCTCCGTATTCGGAGAGGAATTCCGCCATCGTTTCGCGCCGTCCCGGCGAATCGGCCAGCAGCAGCACACGGCCCGCGAATCCGGCGCGGAAAGTCTTGAAAAGGCCAGGCGGAACAGCCGATTTGCGCTCGACCGCCAGCGGCGGCAAGGGCAGGGCGGCGGCTTGCGGCGGGACTTCGGCGCCTGCCTCGGCAATCGTTAGCCGGGGACGGTCGCGCAAGGCGCCGAAAAAATCCTCGTCGCGCAAGAAAAGCGCCTCGGGCGCGAGTGCCGGGCGGTTGCGGTCGCCGTGCAACAGATCGTAGCGCGAACGGGTATCGCGCCAGAACCCGGCAATTGCGCCGGGTATATCGTGATGCAGCAAGACCGGCGCTACCGGGGGCAGGTAGTCGAAAAGTGTTGCGGTCCGCTCGAAAAAGAGCGGCAAGTAATACTCGATCCCCGCCGGCGCGATGCCGTTGGAGACATCTTTGTAGATCGCCGCCCGGCTCGGATCGCCCTCGAAGGTTTCGCGGAAGCGTCCACGGAATTTCGCGCGCCCGGCTTCGTCGAACGGGAATTCATGCGCGGGCAGCAGACGGATTTCCTGCGTCGGGTACACCGTGCGTCGTGTATCGGGGTCGAAAGTCTTGATGCTCTCGATGCACTCGTCGAACAGGTCGATGCGCAACGGCAACGGCGAGCCCATCGGATAAAGGTCGACCAGTCCGCCCCGCACCGCGAACTCGCCTGGGCTGACTACCTGGGTGACGCAGGCGTAGCCCGCCACCGTCAATTGCGTTCGCAATCGTTCGACATCCAGCGTCTCGCCTTGTTTGAGGAAAAAGGTGTGAGCGGCGAGGAAAGCCGGCGGCGCCATGCGATAAAGCGCGGTACTTGCCGGTACCAGCACCACATCGGCCTCGCCCCGGCTGACGGCGTAAAGGGTGGACAGTCGCTCGGAGATCAAGTCCTGGTGGGGTGAAAAGCTGTCGTAAGGCAGCGTTTCCCAGTCGGGCAGCAGATGTGTGCGCAACTGCGGCGCGAACCACCGGATTTCTTCCAGGAGTCGCTGTGCTTCGGATGGGCGCGCGGCGATGACCGTCAGCATTTGCCCGCGTGCAGCCAGTTCCGCGATCGCCAGCGCATCGGCGGAACCCGCCATCGCGGGCAGATCGCGCCGCGCGCCGGGTTTCGGCAGAGTCAGTGCGGCAAGCGGGGGAAGCAAGTGGGCGAAAAGGGATGGCATCGAGACGGGGGAAGAAGAACGGCAGGAAGACGCCCGTGGAGAAGTATTAATCAAATAGGGTATTGGGCGGGTAATTTTAACAGCACCGACTGAAGGTTGCCATGGCAGCCGACCGCGGTACGAAAATCACATTCCACGATGTGCGGGGCGAAGGCGTGGCGGGCGACAGGCGGCACAAGGGGTGTGGCTGGCAGAATAACGCGGCCGGGAAACGCTTGTCGCGCACCCGGTCGATATGCTACAAATCGGCCTCTCTGGGGTTGGAACCACGGCGATGGGGAACTGAATGGTATATGACATATGTAAAATAAACGATATGCTGCGGGCAGTATCCGACCGTGGCCGTAAGCAACGATTCGATCGCTGGACGTATCCGGGTATGGTCCGCTTTCAGTCGGTTCTCTTGCGGATGCTCATCCTGGCAATGGTGTCGGCGCCGCTCCATGCCGCCGCCGCTCCTCGCATCGACTTCCTTACCCAGCAAAAACAGTACAAGCGCGTGCGGGACGCCATTCAGGCAAGAGGCGCGACGCTCGAAAAGGCGCTGGCGGCGAAGGGACTTGGATCGGGCATGCTCAACATCCTTTTCGTCGCCTATAAGGCCGAGGGTACGCTCGAACTGTACGCAAAGAAACCTGATGGGACGCGCTTCGAGAAACTGGCGGAATACTCTATTTGCGGCGCGTCCGGTCAGCTTGGGCCGAAGCGCAAACAGGGCGATCTGCAAATTCCCGAAGGATTCTACCGGATTGATCGCTACAACCCGGCAAGCATTGCCTGGCTCTCCATCGGCATGAACTATCCGAACGCCGCCGACAAGATCAAAAGTCGCGCTGCAAATCTCGGCGGCGACATCTTCATTCATGGCACCTGCATTTCGTGGGGATGTCTCGCCATCGGCGACGATGCCATCAAGGACGTATACCTGTACGCCGTATACGCAAGAGCGAGCGGACAAAAGGACATTCCCGTCTATATCTTCCCGTTCCGCATGACCGGGGAGAACATGAGAAAGTATGCCGCTCTCTACAAGGAACGTCCGGAACTGCAACCGTTTTGGAAGAACCTCAAAAAAGGGTACGATTTGTTCGTCGCCGATGACAGGGCGCTTACGGTGCGGGTCGACGGGAATGGCGATTATTTGTTCGGGCCGTGAAGGGAAGCTCCATGAATGATGTATTGGCTGCCAAGGCTTCATCCGAGGCATCGGCGGTCGAGTTCGACCATTGGTGGCGTAGCCAGGGAGCGTGGGTCGAACCGGCCAATCAGTGCCGCGGCGGAGAAAGCGGCGTGCAACTGTTGCAGCGCGATGTCGGGCCGCCGCTCTATTGCAAACGCCAGATCGGCCATACCTATCGCACGCTGCTGCATCCCCTCAGCCGTCCGACGGTTTTGCGGGAGTTGCAGGCTTACCGCGCGTTTGCCCGCCTCGGCGTCAGGACGCCGCGTCTCGTCTATGGCGGCGTGCGCAAACGGCAGGGGCAGTGGCAGGCGCTGCTGGTCACCGAAGCCTTGCAGGATTTCGTCAGCCTGGAGCAGTGGTACGCGGACGGGGCCAGCGCCGCATTGAAAGAATCCGTGCTGCGCCGCCTGGCTTCCGCATTGGCCCATCTGCACTTGGCCGGCTGGCAGCACGGCTGCTGCTATCCCAAGCATGTCTTTGTCAAGGCCGGGGAGGATGAAAACGGCGCGCATCGGGCTGAAATCGCCCTGCTCGATCTGGAAAAGAGCCGCCGCCGCCTGAGTGCCAAAGCCGCGGGCAGGCACGATCTGGGCCAACTGATCCGTCACCGCGGCAACATACCGGAAGCCGACCTGTCGTTCTTCCAGCAGATTTACCGACAGCGTCTGGCGGAGCCGCCTTTGATGCCGCAGTCGTGACGCCGGGCATCGCCACCGTGGCGAGAAAGAGCAGACCGACGCCGGAGGATGGCGCGGCGCAATGAAAGTCATGGCGATGCCAAGGCAATCGCACACGCAGATGTCCGCCAACTTGCGCCGCCTCTTGCCAACACTGTCGCCGGAATAGCGCCGATGTGCCGCCCAATACAGCTTGTCGGGGAGGGTTTGTTCACCTACCATGACCATGGTTGATGACCATTGCCGGAGATACTTCATGCCGACCATTGCTGCGGGACAATTCAAAGCGACATGCCTCAAGCTGCTCGATGCCGTATCGCTCACGCAAGAGCCGCTCATCATCACCAAGCGGGGCGTGCCGGTGGCGAAGCTCGTCCCCATCCCCCCGCAAACGTCGCTGTTCGGCGCATTGGCGGGCAGTGTGCAAGAAGAGGATGACATCGTCTCCCCACTCGAAAACGCCTGGGAAGCGTGCCGATGAACGGGCTTTTGCTCGATACGCATATTCTCGTCTGGCTTCTGGAAGGCAATGAACGCTTGGGACAAGAAGCTCGTCGGCAAGGGGGGTTCCCCGCCGGGCTGGCGAGCTTGGTGTTAAACGAGGGAGGTGTGTAGCGGTGGGCAGTGTCGAGAGGGAGTACGAGTACCGTCCCAAGTGGACGACGATCGTTTTTTGTGGCTTGTTCTTCGGTGTGTGCGCCGCTGTCCTCGGCTTCGAGGCCGCAGGCAACGATCGCGGCGTCGTCATTAACCGCGTCATCGAACTCAGCCCGGACTGGGCGACCGGGTTTTATTGGGTGCTGACCGCGCTCAGCGTCGGCTTCGTCGTCATCGCCGCGTTCCTCGCGTATTGCCGGTTCACCTTCCGCCAGCGGCTGGCGTTCGGCTCGACGGTCATGACTGTGCCGGCGTCCCGGTGGTCGCGGGACGAGAAGGAGATCGCGTACCGGGACATCCAGGCGCTGTCCGAGACGACGATCGGCGGCCAGCGGTTCCTGTACATCACGCACTCTGGCGGCAAGTACACCGTCACCGCGTCCATGCTCCCGTCCAAGGCGGCGTTCGCGGAGGTCTGCGAGCTGCTGGCTGCCCGTGTGCAGGACAGCGTCTAACTGTTTGTTTACACGGTTTGTCATGCTGGAATTGCGTTCTCCGCAACAGTGCGGAGGGTAGGGCGTTTGCTCGCCCGGTGCGCTTTGTACTTATTCCGGGCAAAAAGCTTCGCTGTCCTCCGGCCAGATCGGCTTGCCTGCGCTATCGGTCAATTCTTCCGCGCCGCACGGGGTTTTCCGCACGGACAGGATGGGCTTTCCATCCAGGGCGTAAATGGCGCGCAGCAGTAGCGTTTCCTCATCCGTCGCAAGCAGATAGGCGAAGATGAGGTTCAGGCGTTTATCTATTTCCAGTTTTATCCATTTCGGGCCGATCAATTTCCTGCCATGCATGTCGAAAAGCGCCTCCGCGCCATGGCCCGTGGCGAGAAGATATTGCCTGTCTCGTGTCAGGACGATTTTTCCATAATCGCCGGGTTTCAGTATTTCTTTTCCCGCAGCATCCACGATGCCGATCGAGGCGAGCGTATCCGAAAATTTCGGTGCATCGGGCGAGCTATGGAGAAATAGCGTCGGGGTGATCGCGCTCAACTGATTGTATTTTTTATTGGGCGCGATGACTTCGATGCCCTGATGGGTATTGAAAATGCCGAAAGCCATCGTCCAGTTTTCATCGACGATCCGGGCGACGGAAATAAATCCGGAGGGGGCGTCGCCCAGCCATGCCGTACTGGTTTCCGCCGCGTCATCGTATGCCGGGGTTCGGTCGATGCGCTTTCCGCCGCGGTCGATCAGAATATATTTGCCCGACGATCCATCGTCCTTGTGTTCATTGACGAAAGCGGCCGCTTCGCCAAAAGGCAGGCAGGCTGCGAAAATGGGCCTGATGATGATTTTCCCTTGCGTGTCCATATAGCCGCAGAGGGAATCGTCGTTTTTCCGGAAAGCGACCAGGCCCTGGGAAGGCTTGTCGATCCAGTTGTACTCCGCGGGAATGGTGAGATCGCCTTTTTCGTCGATGAGGCCGCGTTTGCTGAATTCCATGTCGGCAGTGGCGACGGCGAAGCCTTCCGAAAAATCGTTGATGTCGATATAGGCAACCTGTTTTTGTTCGCCGTTCTTCGTGTCGATGATCCAATATGTTCCGTCGCGCTCCGCCGGAATGAGTCCTCGCCGTTTTTGCAGGCTGCTTGCCACGTCGCTCGTATCGTAGAGCGCTTCCGTGACGATCGTTCCCCGTGCATCCATGATGCCGCGCTTTCCCGCGATCTCATAGGTGATGTAGCCGTCTTCGCCGCTTGCGTAAATGGCATCGTACTGGGCCGGATGTACGATCTTCCCCGCCGCGTCGACGATGCCGTAGAGCTCGTTCTCACGAAATGAAAAATAACCCGGTGTGAGTTTGTTGATAAAGGGGGAAATTCCTGGGTGAAGCACTTCTTTTCCGTCTTTGCTGATGAGTTGCCAAAGACCGTTTTTTCGTGCCCATAGGGTATTTTGCCAATCGGCGGGGAAAAGCGCCTCGTAATCGTTTTCGGGAAGAATCAGCAATTCGGCCTTTTCATTGACGACGATAGTATTGCCATTGACTTCGATTGGGATGGCAAAAGAAAGCGGCCTGGGATAATTTATGGGAGCGACAGCCGATTCCGGCGCCTTTTCAGGGGTATTCGCGGCGGCGGCATTGTCCGGAGGGGAGTCCTTGCAGGCAAGCATCGAAAGCGCGATGACCACGGGAACGAGCCTGTGTGCAAAACAGCTTGAAAGATGGGCGGACATTTTGCGCTCCTCCAGAATTCATTCGACCCAGGGAACATCATTCCCGCGCGGCAGCCAATGAATACTACTGGCTGCAAACATCCGTTGCAATGACGATTTCAATGTGATTCTTTTCATGTCATTGCTTTTGCCCTGGAAATGTATCTACTTTCTTTCTCCTGGACGAATCGTCATCGACTGCCGCGCCTCCTCGACGCCGCGGCGGGCCAGGGCGTCGGCTCTCTCGTTTTCGGCATGGCCCGCATGTCCCTTGACCCAGAGCCATTCGATTTCGTGGCGCGCGGCGATGTCGTCGAGCGCACGCCAAAGGTCGGCGTTTTTCACCGGCGTCTTGCCCGCCGTCATCCAGCCGCGCGCCTTCCAGCCGTGAATCCATTCCGAAATGCCTTTTTGTACATATTGACTGTCGGTATGTACCCTTATCCGCGCTTTGCGCTTGAGTTGTTCGAGAGCGCGAATCACTGCGAGAAGTTCCATGCGATTGTTGGTCGTTTGCGGTTCGCCGCCCCAAATTTCCTTTTCGTGCGTGCCGTTTTTCAGGATCGCGCCCCATCCGCCCGGGCCGGGATTGCCGCTGCATGCGCCGTCGGTATGAATATCCACGATTTTCATTGAAGACTATCTCCGTCGGGACTTCCTCCTTCAGGGAGGGAATCCGGCATGGGAGGGGCGCGCCCCTTCCGTGTTGTGTCGCCCGGTTGCGGGCGCGGCGTGAAACAAACATTTTTCTCCCGTTTCCTTATGGGCATTGCCCAGCGGGCCGCTGAAATCGTTCGACCCGCGGGCGACGGGCGACAAGCTTTTGGCGCGGGTGTACTTTTCCCGCCAGTGCGGCTGGATCAGGCGCGCGCCAGCGACGCGCTTGATGCCGTGCATGATCCAGACCGCGCCGCACACCGGCCACCAGATTCGGCCGATGCGGTCGAGCCATTTCCAGCGCGCCAGCCATTCGGGGCTGTTCACCGCTGGCGCATAACAGCCGAATCTGCTGGATTGCACCTCGAAACCGAGCAGGATCAGCCAGTCGCGCACCCTTGGCGCGGAAAGATACTGCCCGCACCATGGCCATGGTCCGCGCGCGCGGCGGTGCCGGTTCCACAGGCTGTACGGATTGAAGCCGCAAATCACGATACTGCCCTCGGGAACCAGCACACGCTCGACTTCGCGCAACACATGATGAGGAGAAGCGGAAAATTCGAGTGCATGGGCAAGCACGACCAGATCGAGGCTGGCGCTGGCGAACGGCAGCGCGGTTTCGTCGGTCAGCACTCGCGCGGTTCGCGCGGGTTCGCCGTCCGGCCACGGTACATGCGCGGCGCAGATATGCATCGGCATGCGGTTGGCCCGCAGCAAATCCACATCCGCCAGTCCGATCTGGAGGGCGTTGTAGCCGAAGATGTCGGCGAGCAGGGCGTCGAGCTGCGTCTGTTCCCACGCGGCGAAATACCCGCCGAGCGGTGTTTGCAGCCATGCCCGCGGATCGGGCGGCGGGTTGGGTTCGGCGTTCAAGGCGGTCGACGTGACAAGCGTAACAGCCAGCATGATAGCGGGTATGAGGCATCATTCAGTCTTTCCTTTTCTTTTGCCTTTGCCGCCATGTCCACATTCAACGTCACCCCGCTGCCTTTCGCCCGCGACAATTACATCTGGCTGATCGACAATGGCCGGCATGCCGCGCTCGTCGATCCGGGTGAAGCCGCGCCCGCTCTCGCCGCGCTGGAAAAGGCGGCGCTCGCGCCCGTCGCCATCTTGCTGACGCATCATCATGCCGACCATACCGGCGGTGTCGGGGAAATCGTCGCCCGGTATCCATCGACGCCGGTCCATGGCCCGCGCAAGGAGGGCATTGCCGGTGTGGATCATCCCGTGGCGGACGGCGACCGCGTCGTCATTCCCGCGCTGGGCCTCGATTTGCGGGTGCTCGACGTGGCCGCCCATACGCGCGGGCACGTCGCTTATTTCGGCCATGGCATGCTGTTTTGCGGCGATGCCCTGTTTTCCGCCGGCTGCGGGCGCGTCTTCGAGGGCAGCCCGACCGATCTTGCCCGCGCGCTTGAGCGCCTCGCCGGTCTCGACGGCGATACCAGGGTGTATTGCGCCCATGAATACACGCTTGCCAATCTTGCTTTTTCCCGCGCCGCCGAACCGGAAAACGCCGCCCGCGACCGCTATGCCGAACGTTGCGAAGCCTTGCGCGCGCAAGGCAAACCCACTTTGCCGAGCACGATTGCCACGGAGCGGGCCATCAATCCCTTTTTGCGCGCCGGGGCGGAAGGCGTCATCGCTGCCGTTGCCGCCCGCAACGGCAGCCGTCCGCCCGATGCGCTGGCATGCCTGGCCGCCTTGCGGGCGTGGAAAGATGTGTTTTAGGGGAGCGCCGCGAATTGCCGTTTCCTGCGCGGCGTCAGCGGGTCGGTGGGCATCCGGCCAGCCGCGCCAGTTGCGGCTGTAGTTTGTCCAGCGTTGCCTGGAAAGCCGCCAGCCGTTCGCGTTCCTGCGCCACGACCGCCGCCGGGGCGCGGTCGACGAAGCTGGCGTTGCCGAGCTTGCCTTGCGCTTTGGCAATTTCGGCTTCGATGCGGGCGATTTCTTTGCCGAGGCGCTCGCGTTCGGCGGCGGGGTCGATGTCGACTTCGAGCATCAGCCGGGTTTTCCCGGCGACCGCGACCGGAGCAAGGGCATTGGGGGCGATTTCGTCGGCGATGTCGACCGCCGAAAGTCTGGCCAGGGCGGCGAGATAGGGAACGAAGGTTTGCAGGCGCGCTTTGTCCGCATCGCCGGCGGCGATGACGAGCGGCAGCCGTTGCGCGGGGGAGATGTTCATTTCGCCGCGCAGGTTGCGGCAGGCGTGGGCGAGGGCCTTGAGTTCGGCGATATGCGCTTCCGCCGCTTCGTCGACGAGCGCCGGGCGGGCTTCGGGGTAGCGGGCAAGCATGAGGCTTTCCACGTCCTTCTTGCCGGCGAGCGGGGCGAGCGTTTGCCAGAGTTCCTCGGTGATGAAGGGGATCAGCGGATGGAGGAGCCGCAGCACGGTTTCCAGTACGGCGAGGAGCGTGCGGCGCGTGGCGCGCTGCTCGCCCGGCGCGCCGGTCTGGAGACGCACTTTGGCGAGTTCCAGATACCAGTCGCAGTATTCGTCCCAGACGAATTCGTAGAGGGCGCGGGCGAGGAGGTCGAAGCGGTAGGCTTCAAACTGGGCGGCGGCTTCGGCGGCGGCGCGTTGCAGCCGCGAGACGATCCAGCGGTCGGCGAAGCTGCGATCCGCCGCCGCGGGGGCGGGGGAGAGGCCGCAATCTTGTCCTTCGCAGTTCATCAGGACGAAGCGGGTGGCGTTCCAGAGCTTGTTGCAGAAGTTGCGGTAGCCCTCGCAGCGGTTGAGGTCGAATTTGATGTCGCGGCCCGGCGAGGCGAGCGAGGCGAAGGTGAAGCGCAGCGCGTCCGCGCCGAAGGCGGGAATGCCCTCGGGGAATTCCTTGCGCGTGCGTTTTTCGATCCTGGGCGCGTCCTTGGGATTCATCAGCCCCGCGGTGCGCTTTGCGACGAGTTCGTCGAGACCGATGCCGTCGATGAGGTCGATGGGGTCGAGCACGTTGCCTTTGGACTTGCTCATTTTCTGGCCTTCCGCGTCGCGGATGAGGCCGTGGACATAGACGTGCCGGAAGGGGATTTTGCCGGTGATGTGCTTGGTCATCATCACCATGCGCGCGACCCAGAAGAAGATGATGTCGAAGCCGGTGACGAGGACGGTGGAGGGCAGGTAGAGGTCGAGCGCGGGGTTCGACTTTTGCGGGTATTCCGGCGTCCAGTCGAGGGTGGAGAAGGGCCACAGCGCCGAGGAGTACCAGGTGTCGAGCACGTCGGGGTCTTGGGCGAGCGCCCCCCGGTAACCGGCTGCCGCCGCTTGCGCGCGGGCGTCTTCTTCATTGCGGGCGACGAAGATTTCGCCGTTTTCGCCGTGCCAGGCCGGTATCCGGTGGCCCCACCAGAGTTGCCGCGAGATGCACCAGTCCTGGATGTTGCCGAGCCACTGGTTGTAGGTGTTGACCCAGTTTTCCGGGTAGAAGCGGATTTCGCCGCTGGCGACGGCATCGATGGCCTGTTCGGCAATGCTTTTGCCGTTCGCGCCCGGTTTCGATGTGGCGACGAACCATTGGTCGGTGAGCATCGGCTCCAGCGCGACGCCGCTGCGGTCGCCGCGCGGCGTCTTCAATTTGTGCTTCTCGGTTTTCTCCAGCAGGCCCAGGGCATCGAGATCGGCGACGATGGCCTCGCGGGCGTCGAAGCGGTCCATGCCGCGATACTTTTGCGGCGCTTCGTCGTTGATGCGGGCGTCGAGGTCGAGGATCGAGATCATCGCCAGCTTGTGGCGCAGACCTACCGCGTAGTCGTTGAAGTCGTGCGCGGGAGTGACTTTCACCACGCCGGTGCCGAATTCGCGGTCGACGTAGGCGTCGGCAATCACGGGAATCTCGCGTTCGGCGAGCGGCAGCTTCACCATCTTGCCGATCAGGCGTCGGTAGCGTTCGTCCTCGGGGTGCACCATGATCGCGGTGTCGCCGAGCAGGGTTTCCGGGCGGGTGGTGGCGACGGTCAGGTGGCCGCTGCCGTCGGCGAGCGGATAGCGGATGTGCCAGAGAAAGCCATCCTCCTCCTCGCTTTCCACTTCGAGATCGGAGACGGCGGTCTTGAGCTTCGGATCCCAGTTGACCAGCCGTTTGCCGCGATAGATCAGCCCTTCTTCGTAGAGGCGGACGAAGGTTTCGGTGACGACCCGGCTCAGGCCCTCGTCCAGGGTGAAGCGTTCGCGCGCCCAATCCGGGCTGCTGCCCAGGCGGCGCATCTGGCGGGTGATCGCGCCGCCGGAGTATTTCTTCCATTCCCAGATTTTTTCCAGGAATTCCTGGCGGCCCAGATCGTGGCGGGAGACGCCTTGCGCGTCGAGTTGCCGTTCGACGACGATCTGCGTGGCGATGCCCGCGTGGTCCGTGCCCGGCTGCCACAGGGTGTTGTCGTCGCGCATGCGATGGTAGCGGACGAGGGCGTCCATGAGCGTCTGGTTGAAACCGTGCCCCATGTGCAGGGTGCCGGTGACGTTGGGCGGCGGCAGCAGGATGCAGAAAGCGGCGTCCCTGGGCCTGGCGGTGTCCAGTCCGGCGGCGAAGCGGTCGCGGGATTCCCATTCGGCATAGCGCCGGGATTCGATCGCCGACGGCTCGAAACTCTTGGGCAATTCCATGGTGCGGATGTGGGGAAAATGAGAAGCGGCGTATTCTACCTTGACGGGCGCTGACGGGCGTGACAACATGCGATAAGTTTGCCCGGATTTGTTTGACATCGAGCGTTCCGCTTATCTATTTGTATCGTCTGGAGAGACTACGACGATGAAGTACTCCTCTATCCCGTGCATTGCGGTTTCACTCTTGACTTTGTTTTTTGCGGGATGCGCCACGGAAAGCCATCGGACGCTGGCCGTCGAGCAAACCGCCAGCGCGGCGATTCCCCATCAAGGCCCGCGTTCGCCCATCTCGGTCGGAAAATTCGATAACCGCTCCAGTTTCATGCGCGGCCTGTTTTCGGACGGCGTGGATCGGCTGGGCAGCCAGGCCAAAACCATTCTGGTGACGCACTTGCAGCAGACCAACCGCTTTACCGTGCTCGACCGCGACAACATGGCGGAAGCGTCCCAAGAAGCGCGGATCCGCAACGAAGCCCAAGCCCTGAAGGGCGCTGCATATGTCGTGACCGGCGACGTGACGGAATTCGGCCGCAAGGAAGTGGGCGACCATCAATTGTTCGGCATCCTAGGGCGCGGCAAGAAACAGGTCGCCTATGCCAAGGTGAGTCTCAACATTGTCGACATCCATACCACGGAAGTCGTCCATTCAGTGCAGGGCGCGGGGGAATACGAGCTTTCCAACCGGGAAATCATCGGGTTCGGCGGTACTGCCGGCTATGACTCCACGCTGAACGGAAAAGTGCTGGATCTGGCCATCCGCGTAGCGGTCGATCGCTTGACCGCCGCTATCGACAGCGGCGCCTGGCGGCCTGAAGGCAAATGAAAACGGTGGCGGCAACACAAAGTTTGCGCCACCTTCTTCCCGCACTGGTTCTTGCCGCTTTTCTTTCCGGTTGCGCGAGCGGACCGGAGCCGCTTTACCAGTGGGGGAGTTACCAGGAACAGGTTTATGCGCATTTGCAAGGCGAAAGCCGGGAAGCGCAGATCGAGGCGATGAAGCGCGACGTGGGCAAGATAGAGGCCAGCGGCAAAACCGCGCCGCCTGGCTTTTATGCTCATCTGGGTCTGCTGTATGCGGAAACCGGCCACGATGCGGAAGCCGCCTCCTGCTTCGGGAAAGAAAAGGCGCGTTTCCCCGAGTCCGCCGTGTTCATGGATTTTCTACTGAATAAATATCGTCAACAATGATTCCACGTCCGGGATTTTTTTCCGTACCGAGTTTTTCGGCGGTGCGTTTCGTGGCGGCGGCGGGGGCTTCGCTCCTGCTCGCCGCGTGTGTGACGCCGCCCAAGCAGGTCGATTACTCTGCTTTCCGGGCAAGCCGTCCGCGTTCCATCTTGGTATTGCCGCCGGTCAACCGCTCTCCGGAAGTCAAGGCGCCCATGAGCTTCTTGTCCGCCGCGACGATTCCCCTGGGAGAAGCGGGTTATTACGTGATTCCGGTGACGCTTTCGGAAGAAACCTTCAAGCAGAACGGCGTGACCGTCGCCGACGAAGCACAGGCGCTCCCGCTGGACAAATTGCGCGAAATCTTTGGCGCCGATGCGGCGGTCTACATCACGATCGACCGATTCGGCGTCAGTTACCGCCTGATCGAGAGCGTCGTGGAAGCTTCCGCCTCCGCCAAACTCGTCGACCTGCGCAGCGGAGAGGAACTCTGGCAAGGCTATGCCCATGTTTCCACGGGACAGAACAACAACAGTGGCGGCGGGCTGATCGGCATGCTGGTGAGCGCGGCCATCAATCAGATCATCAATAGCCTGACGGATCGGTCGCACCAGGTGGGGCAGGCTGCAAGCTACCGGCTTCTTTCCGCCGGACGCTTCAACGGTCTTCTTTACGGCCCCTACCACCCCGGATTCGGCACCGACTGATTTTCGCGCGCCTCGCCGCATCGGGCGGGGCCGTTCATGGCCCCGCGTATTGCCGCTCAGGCTTCCTTGCGCCTGAAAAAACGCTTGGCTATGGCGGCGACGGCGAGCAGCCCGAGCAACACGATTTTCCACGCCTTGACGAGGAAAACACCGATGACTGCCAGCAGTCCGAGTTTTTTGGCGGCCAGCCCCCCGACCAATGCGGCCAGCCCGTATTCCGCCACGCGGTCGGTAGCGGCGTTGAAATCTTCATAACGCTGCCCGTTGCTGAAACTGACGGCGGCGAGCAACTGTTTTGCCATGGGCTTTTCCCCTTCGACGGCCTTGGTGTCGGTCACCAGATTGAGAGACAGATAGCCCTCGCGTCCGAGCAGATAGGTGTTGTAGTTCACGCCCTCTTCCTCACGGGAAGGCGCGTTTTTATGTTGCGAGGAAACCGACCATACCAGCCGGTGCGAACTGGCGTCGTAAGCCGGTTTTTCAATCCAGCCCAACACGGCGATTTCAGGCAGTCCGCGCTTGCTGCGCTCCTCGTTGGCTTGCTCGGTGCCGTTTTTCAGGTTTTGCAGCAATTCGTCGACGTCCCAGTCCTTGGCGTCGTCATCCTTGATATAACCTGTAGATACGAATTCGATGACGACGAAACCGCTCAGTTGCTCATTGAGGATCAGCCCGATGAAATCCTTGTCGACCGTATTGCCGATTGCGCGCATGAAGCGCCCTGCTTCCGCCTTGGGAATGAAAGTGAATCCTTCCGGCAGTTCGACGCTTGCCCGTCCGCCCAGCGGAACGTTTTTCGGCCCCGGTACGGAGGCGGCCATCATGGCTTTGGCGGCAGCCTGCATTTCCGTTTCGGCATCGGTATTTTGCGCGTGACTCGCGGCGTTGAGGCAGAACAGGAAAAACGCGGCGGCGATGCTGTACAGATAGAACGCGTGTTTGCGTGTAGCATGCGAAAACATGAAAGGGTTCCCTTTCCGATAAATGATGAGAAAAGATAAAGCGGCGGAACTATACACTCAGATAAAAACTTCTATCCGACCTTTACGGCATCCGTGTGTGCGATCGCGCTGGGGCACAGGTCGGCCAGGCGGCAGGTATCGCAATGCGGTTTGCGCGCGGTGCAGACGTAGCGCCCGTGCAGGATCAGCCAATGGTGGGCGTCGAGGAGGTATTCGGGGGGAACGTTGCGCATGAGGGCGGCTTCGACTTCGGCGACGTTCTTGCCGGGGGCGAGGCCCGTTCGATTGGCGAGGCGGAAGATGTGGGTGTCGACGGCCATGACGGGCTGGCGAAAGACGGTGTTGAGGACGACGTTGGCGGTTTTGCGTCCGACGCCGGGCAGGGCTTCGAGCGCGGCGCGCTCGCCGGGAATCTGTCCGCCATGGTGTTCGAGGAGAAGCCGGGAAAGGGCGACGACGTTTTTCGCCTTGCCACGGAACAGGCCGATGGTCTTGATGTATTCGGCGACTTTTTCTTCGCCGAGGGCGGCCATGGCGGCAGGCGTGGGGGCGGCGTGGAAAAGGCGGCGGGTCGCCAGATTGACGCTTTTATCGGTGGCCTGCGCCGAGAGGACAACGGCGACCAGAAGCTGATAGGGGGTTGCGTAGTCGAGTTCGGTGCGCGGTTCCGGATTGTGCGCCGCGAGCCGCCGGAAGAATTCGCGTGCCGTCTCCGGTGTCATGTTTGGGCGGCCCGGTTCAGTCCACGGCGGCGGATTGAGGCGGCGCGGCGGGAACGGGTTCGGGCAGTATCCGCGCGGCGCGATGAGCGTTGATGGCATTGTAGGCGGCGATGAGGCAGCCGAGGATGAAAAACGCGCCCGGCGGGAGGACGGCGAGCAGGAAACCGGGATAGTCGTCGCCGAAGACCTGGATGGCCGACAGTCCGGGGACGACCATGTCGATGCCGGACAAAAGGGTGCCGCTGCCGATGAGTTCGCGCAGCGCGCCGAGGAGTGCGAGCACCCAGACGAGGCCCAGGCCCATCATGATGCCATCGAAAGTCGATTCCAGCGCGCCATTGCGGGCCGCGAAGGCTTCGGCGCGGGCGAGGACGATGCAATTGGTGGTGATGAGCGGGATGAAGATGCCGAGCAGCAGATAGAGGCTATGGAAATAAGCGTTGAAGGCGAGGTCGAGCACCGTGACCAGCGCGGCGATGATGAGGATGAAGACGGGGATGCGGATCTCGTAGGCGATCCAGCGCCGCAGGGCGGAGACGGCGAGATTCGAGAGAGCCATGGCCATGACGGTGGCAAGCCCCAGGCTGACGGCGTTGACGATGTTGGTGCTGACGGCGAGGATAGGGCACAGACCGAGTATCTGGGCAAGGCCGGGATTTTGCCGCCACAGGCCGTTGCGGGCGCTTTCCTTGATGTGTTGAATGCGCATGGTCTACTCCCGTTGTGCGTCCGCGTCTACGTGCGAGCCGGCGGGAGCGGCGAAGATCGCGTCGCGCCGCGCGGCGGCCCAGGCGGCGCTCTGGCCGAGCGCGTGCGTGACGGCGCGGGCGCTGATGGTCGCGCCGGCGCGGTAGTCGAATGCGCCGCCGTCTTTCTTGATGACCCAGTGCGTCGGGGGCAGGGTGGCGTCCGCGCCGCTGAACTGCCCGATCCAGGGCTTGGCTTTGTCGCGGTCGCGGGCCGGGTCGATGTAGTCGCCCAGACCCGGCGTCTCTTTGTGGAAACTGACGCGCGCGCCGCCGATCTTGCCGTCGATGCCGAGGGAAACGATGAGTTCGATGCGCCCGCCGTAGCCGTCGTCGGCGAAGGTTTCAAAAACGAGAGCGATGGGCGCGCCGCCGCGCCGCGCGCGCCAGATGCGCTTGACGTTGGCGGGGGGCGCGGCGGTGACGGCATCCTTGAGCAAGGCGTTGTCGTATTGTCCGCGGGGCAGGATTTCGTCGATGAGGCGCATTTGCTGCGCTTCGGTCGCGGCGGCGATGCGTTCGCGCGTCGCATCGTAGGTGAAGGCCATGAGGGCTGTGAAGACAAGGGTGAAGACCGCCAGCCCCAGGGCGGGGGCGAGCGCGCTGCGCAGCGAGGCCGGGAGGCGAGCGGGCGGGGTTTGGCCGGTTTCCGTCGTCATGATCGCGTCTCCTGCCGCTGTCCGAAGACGGCGGGTTGGGTGTGGCGGTCGATCCAGGGAACGCAGATATTCATGAGCAGGACGCCGAAGGCGATGCCTTCGGGATATGCGCCGAAACTGCGGACGATCCAGGCGATGATGCCGACGCCCGCGGCGAAAATGAGCTTGCCGCGCGGAGTGGTAGCACTGGTGACGGGATCGGTGACGATGAAGAAGGCCGCCAGCATCGCGCCGCCGCTGGCGAGATGAAAGAGCGGAGAAGGGAAGCGTTCGGGCGAGATGAACCAAAACAGGGCCGCGGTGCCGCCCAGTCCGGCGATGAAGCCGAGCGGCAGCCGCCAGGCGATGATGCGCCGCGTAAGGAGAAAGCCGCCGCCGAGGAGGTAGCCTGCGGCGATCCATTCCCAGCCGCGTCCGCCCGCAAAGCCGAAAGCGCTGGTGGCGAGGATGGCGTTGACCTCGCTGTGGCTGCGCAGTCCGGTGCGCATGGCGTCGAGCGCGGTGGCGCCGGTGATGCCGTCGATTTCGCGGCTGCCGCCGAGGATGAGCTGGAGTTGGACGGCGAAATCGGTATCGCCCGCGGCGGGCCATTGGGACATGATCGCGGGATAGGCTACGATCATCGCGCAGTAGGCGATCATCGCGGGGTTAAAGGGGTTTTGTCCGATGCCGCCGTAAAGATGCTTGGCGCCGACAATGGCAATGAGCGCCGCGATGACGGTAAGCCACCAAGGGACGATGCAGGGCAGCGCGAGCGCGACGAGCCAGGCGGTGACGAGGGCCGATCCGTCGCCCACGGTGATGGCGACGGGCCGCCTGCGCAACTTGAGGACGAGGGTTTCGGCGGCCAGCGCCGTCGCACTGGCGATGGCGAGATTGAGCAGGATGCCCGCGCCGATTTGCCAGACATAGGCGGCGATGCCGGGGACGAGCGCGAGCAGCACGGTGAACATGATGTGCCGCACGCTGGCGGGTTGGCGGATATGGGGGGAGCTCATATCGGGTCGGGCGGTGTCGTGGCGTCGTCCGGGGACTGCGCCTGGGTTCGCTGGACGGCGGCGGCGATCAGCGCGGCGTCGCCTGCGGCGAGGCTGGCGCGGGTTTCGGCGGCCTTGGCCGCCAGGCGCGCGGCTTTTTCGGCTTTTTCGCGTTCCAGCCGGGCGAGGCGGGATTCAAATCGCGCGCGCGCCTGGCTGGCGGCTTTCTGTTCCTCGTCGCGGGCGCGAATCTCACTCTTGGCGAAGCGGAAATAATCGACGAGCGGAATGTGGGCCGGGCAGACATAGGCGCAGCAGCCGCATTCGATGCAGTCGAAGATGTGGTAGCGGTTGGCGTCGTCGAAGCGTTTGGCGCGGCTGGCCCAATAAAGCTCGAACGGTTGCAGACCGATGGGGCAGGCGTGCGCGCAAGTGCCGCAACGGATGCAGGCCTGTTCGGGCGGCGGCGGCGGAAAGAGCGCGGGCGAGGCGGCGATGATGCAATTGCTGCCCTTGGTGATCGGCGCATCGAGACTGGGCAGGGTGAAACCCATCATGGGGCCGCCCATGAGCGTGCGGTCGGTGCCGGGCCGGACGCCGCAGAGCGCGAGGAGACTGGAGATCGGCGTACCGAGCAGGACTTCGTAATTGCCGGGCCGTTCGACATTGCCGGTGACGGTGACGATGCGCGAAATCATGGCCTCGCCATGCGCGAGGGCGCGGCAGACCGCATGCGCGGTACCGACGTTGAAGCATTGGACGCCGAAATCGCCGGCGATTTTGCCGGCGGGGACTTCGATGCCGGTGAGGACGCGGATCAGCTGTTTTTCGCCGCCCGCGGGGTAGCGCGCGGGGATGGGGACGATTTCGACATCGACGCCGGCCTCGCCGCCGCCGTGGGATTCGCGCGCGGCGGCGGTCATTGCGGCGATGGCTTCGGGCTTGTTGTCTTCGATGCCGATCAATATCCGGCGTGCGCCGTTGAGCAGGCAGAGGATTTTCGCGCCGGCCAGGATGTCGGCGGCGCGTTCGCGCATCAAGCGATCGTCGCAGGTGATCCAGGGTTCGCACTCCGCGCCGTTGATGACCAGCGTTTCGATGGCGGCGTCCTTGCCGATCTTGATGTGGCTGGGAAAGACCGCGCCGCCCATGCCGACGATGCCGCTGGCCTGGATGCGCAGGAGAAGTTCTTCGCGGCTGGCGTGGGCGGGGTCGAGCGGTTCGGGCGTGATCCAGCGTTCTTCGCCGTCGGACTCCAGCACGATGGCCAGCGATGCCAGTCCGGACGGATGGGCCATCGGGTAGCGTCCAATTTCCGTGACGGCCCCGGAAGTCGGCGCGTGGATGGCAGTGCCGCCCGCGCCTTCGGGTTCGCCGATGCATTGGCCTTTGAGGACTTTGTCGCCGACGGTGACGATGGTGCGCGCCGCGCCGCGGCTGCTCTGGATCAGCGGCACGACCAGTTTCGGGGGCAGCGGCGCGGGGCGGATCGGCGCGGCGGAGGATTCCCGTTTGTGGGGGGCCGGCTCGATACCGCCCCGGAAACGGAACAGGCGCTGGATCATGCCACCACCTTGAGGCCGGTGACCGGGTATTTCCAGCGCCAGTTTTGCGGGGTGCGCGGTTCTTCCACCAGCGCGATGCAATCGACGGGGCAGGGCGGCAGGCAGAGTTCGCAGCCGGTGCAGATCCGGCTGACGACGGTATGCATTTGTTTCGCCGAGCCGACGATGGCATCGACCGGGCAAGCCTGGATGCACAGGGTGCAGCCGATGCAGGTTTGCTCGTCGATCAGCGCGACGGTTTTCGGTTTTTCGACGGTGACGCCGCGTGGCTTGAACTCGCGTCCGAGGAGTTCGGCGAGCTTGCGCGCGCCATCGTCGCCGCCGGGTGTGCAGAGGTTGATTTCGGCTTCGCTGCTGGCGACGGCTTCGGCATAGGGCTTGCAGCCAGGGTAGCCGCATTGGGCGCATTGGGTTTGCGGAAGAATGGCATCGATCTGCTCGGCGATGGGGTTGCCTTCGACCTTGAAATGGAAAGCGGCATAACCCAGCGCCGCGCCGAGCGCGATGGCGATTCCGGTCATGACAATCAGGGCGGCGAACATTGACGGAGGGAATCGGGGCCGGTCAGGCGGGCGGGGCGGGAGCCGGAACAGGGCGGCGGCGCATTTCAGTGGAAACGATCCAGTCCGGCGAAGCCCATGAAGGCGAGGCTCATGAAGCCAGCCGTCATCATGGCGATGGGGACGCCCCGGAACGGCAGGGGAACGTCGGCCCCTTCGAGGTGCTCGCGGATGCCGGCGAACAGGATCAGGGCGAGGGTGAATCCGGCGGCGGAACCGAAGCCGAACAGCAGGGATTCGAGCAGTCCATGCCCGAGACCGGCGCTCAGCAGCGGAATGCCGAGCACGGCGCAATTGGTAGTGATGAGCGGCAGGTAGATGCCGAGCACTTGTTGCAGCAGCGGGCTGGTTTTGTGAATGACGAGCTCGGTGATCTGTACGATGGCCGCAATGACGATGATGAAAGCCAGTGTGCGCAGGTAGGCGATATCGAAGGGCGCGAGCAGATAGTGGTCGATGAGGTAACTCGTCCCGGAGGCGACGGTGAGCACGAAGGTGGTTGCCATGCCCATGCCGAGGGCGGTCTCGAGCTTTTTCGAGACGCCCATGAACGGGCACAGCCCGAGGATGCGGACGAACACGACGTTGTTGACGAGGACGGCGCTCAGGACGACGAAAAGATAACTCATGGAGTCGGTATGAACGGGAAAAACCTTACGATTATCGCTTAACGGGCGGGGGGACTCAAGTGCTGCGCTGCGCGGTGTCGCGCGGCGCAGCGACGGCATGACCGTTCTGTTTCCGGCTTCGGTGGGCCGGCAGGGTAACGGCGATCCGTCCGCGATGCGAATCGGCGGCTTTCATTCGGCTGGGCTGGCAGGCGGCGGGCTGGAACACGACACAAAATAGTGTGGACTATTAGTTGCATATTGGTAGAATGCTGGTTGTTTTCGACGCGAGCGGCATTCTTAATGGAATTGCTGCGTTTTCAACTTGATTTCACTGGAAGAATAGTCATGAACCGTCATGTTGCCGTTTGTAGCAGTTTGTTTGCCACATTGTTGCTCTCCGCTTGCCTGTCTACCGAAGGGGATGGCGCGGCGGCGCTTTCGAGCGTTGTGGAATCCGCCCAGTCCGAAGACGTTTCCGCGGGGACGGACTCGAAAAATGAAGCGCGCCTGTCTGCCGCGACCGATGTCTTCAAGGCAGTGTCGATCAGCGATACGGAATTACAGGCAGTGACCTTGCAGGTGGTCACCGAGATGGACAATACGAACCAGGTGGCCCCGGCCACCGACAAGAAGTATGCCAAGCGCCTTGTACGGCTCACCAGGAATCTGGCCAATGAAGATGGTCTGGAGCTCAACTTCAAGGTGTACATCACCGACGAAATCAATGCCTTCGCCACGGCGGACGGGAGCATCCGCGTCTATTCGGGCCTGATGGACCTGCTCGACGACAACGAGTTGCGCAGCGTGATAGGCCATGAGATCGGCCACGTCAAGCTTGGTCACAGCCTGGCGGAAGCGCGTACCGCATATCTCACTTCCGCAGCCGCCAAGGTAGCGGCTTCCGAAGGCGGACTGGGCGCCAAGGCGCTTGCCGAATTGGGCGAGAAACTCATCAACGCGCAGTTTTCGCAAGCCCAGGAATCCGAATCGGATGCCTATGGCGTAGAATTCATGAAGCGCCACAAGCACAAACTGTCGGCGGCCGAGAGCGCCATGCGCAAGTTGGCGAATCTCGAAGGCTCCGAGAGCGGTTCCAAGCTGTTCAGCAGTCACCCCGGCGCGAAAGAACGCGCCGACAAGATTCACGAACTGATTGCGACAAAGAAGAAATAAGCTGTAGAAGCGCGCCCTCGTTCGCGCTTCCAGCCAGCCGCCGCGCGGGGCCGTCCCGCACGGCGGTTTTTCATCGTAAACGGATTACGCCGTCGGCAAATGCGCTGTCATGGCTACCAGGCCGAGGAAGACGCACGTCAAGCGGCGATTCAGTGCCTCATCAAAGATCATCGAATAAGTTATGTGGCTGCAAGCAAGCAAGTCGACCGTACCCGGAAATGCGAGCTTCTTTTTTTGAGCCTGAAAAGCCAGAGTACAGGCCAAGCTTTCCGCCTTTTCATCCGGCATGATCCGCCTGTACACCAACAGCAAGCAGGTTTTTTCAACAGCTACGGTTTGAGCGCATCCGCTATGGTTCCCTGATTTTGAACCCTTTTTTTGGGTGTCAAAAAATTATCTTAAAAATCATATGGTTGTTAGAGAGGGTTACGAAAGGAGGAAACTGATGTCCTTCCAAAGAATGCCTGCTGCTATTGGCTTGATGGTGGTTTTTGTGTTGTTCATGGCCGCGTAGGCCGCTTGATGTGACTTTGAGTAAAAATAAATTTTCAATATTTTCAATATATTGCATCACTTTCCCGCTTGTAGTTTATGACGAGTTGCGGAAACGTTTCCGCAACCCTTGGCTCACTTCAGTGGCTTCACGATTTCGCCGCGTCGGCGATAGACGCGCTCGGTGATTGTTGTCCCGGTGTGCCCGAGCAGCGCCGAAGCGTGGGCAAGATCGGTATCGCTTGCAGCCTTCGGACGAATATCCCGGAACTGGAATTCACTGATGCGCGCGGCCAGCGCATGATCCCCGGCGCGCTCGGCTTCGGCGATGGCCGCCAGGCGCGCAGTGTTGAATCTTTCCCGGCGCATGCAATACGTCAAGCGTTTTCCCTTCTTCGTTGCGATGATCGTCATGCCCGACACGGCGCGCGCGCGGATGCGCTCAAGCACGGCGGCAAGCTCCCCTTCAATGATGATCCGCAGGCGCTTGCCGGTCTTCGCCTGGGATATCTCCAGCGCCCCGTCACGAATGTCGGGCCATCGCATCGATAGCACGTCTGCGGGACGCTGGCCAGTCAAGTAAGCCAGATCCATTGCATCGCGCAATTCCCCGCGGGCGACCGCGTAGACAGCCTGCCACACCTCATCGTCGACGTAGTTCTTGCGCGGTCGCTCACGGTTGCGCCTGATGCCCCGGCAGGGATTTGCATGCGCGGTCAATCCCCATTCCCTGGCCATGTTGAACACATGGGAGAAAAGGGCCATTTCCCGATTCGCGCGCACAGGCGCTGTTTCGCCGCGACGATCGCGGTAGATGGCAATATGCTGGGGCGTGATATCGTCGATGTGCACATTGCCGAATACCGCGCACAGGCGTTTCAATCTGACGTTATCGTCAGACTGGGATCGCGGGGATTTTTTGGGCGTCACCTCGCGCTCATAGCGGTCGAAAACCTCGCGCATCAGCCCGGTTTCCGCTGGTGGCGCGACGCAATCGAGCTCCGCCCATCGGCGTTTGGCTGCCGTCAGGTCAGTACCGAGCGGAATCTCCCGGCGCTTGCCATCTTCGTCGCGCCCATCGTAGTAGTACCCCACCCACAGCTTGCCGCTCTTTAGTCTGCGCTCACGGCGCAGCATCCGGGGCGGCAGGTCGCGGGCGGAGGTTTTGGGGCGCATGGAGATCATGCTACGCCAGCACGCCGCCATCCGGGAACGGGATCACCTTCTCCTGGCTTGGGAGCCGAGGCAGCACGGCTTCAGACCATTTGATCTGCTGGATCATCGCGCCGCCGCTGTGCCGCTTGCCGGTATCGAGTACGCGGTAAAGCCCCGCCGCCTCGCTTTCGATGGGTACCCACTTCCCTTCGCGGCTGCCCTGCAACCCGGCATCGAACAGCAGTTGGTTGAACCGTTGGGCGCTCACGCCGATGCGCTTGCCGAGTTCGGTCGGCGTGAAGTAGAGGTGTTGATCTTCAGCCACGAGGTGGGTGTGATCCATGAGCGCCAGCACATCGACGTTCATCACCTTGCGAACCGCAGCGTTGGCAGAGATCGCGGCGGCGTTCTTGTTGAGCCCGAGCGTCTTGGCCACAGAGAAAAGCGACTTGAACAGACCCGCCGATTCTTTCGTGTCGGCAGACTTGGGCTTGGGCCGGGTCTTCGGCATGCTGTAGCTGCCGGTCTTGCGGA
>JAISCE010000041.1 GCA_031265765.1 Azoarcus sp. | reverse complement strand
ATCCCCTAATTCGTCCAGAAATCAAGATTTTTCTCTAAACCCTGATTTCCCAACAACCGTGCGGGTTTCCGGGCGATTTTTCCCGATTCCCACTGTCCGGTTTCTACCTCCTCCCTTCTGGACGACACGCTCTCGACACGCAGGCGATCACCCGCCGCATCGCACGCTGCAAATGGCGCGGACGCAAGCCCGGCGGCAGTGGCGCGGACGATCCGGCACGCCGCCCGCCACGCCTTGATCCAATGATGTCTTCCGGACTCGTCCGCGCCCATGTCGCCTTCGGCGCAAACCTGGGCGACTCGGCCGTGGCGGCGCTTGCCGCCCTGCCGGATACGGATCGCCTGACCAGGCGGGATTGTGGCTACAGCCACGACGACGCGATCCGCGAGATCGCGCTCAAAATCAAATTGGCATACCGGACTGTCGAGCGGTGGCTCAATCAACCGGATCACGCGCTGCCGCTCGCGCGGTGCCATCCGGATGCATCACGGCATCCATTCAGTGCGCGGGCACGGCTGCCAGCTTCACACCCAAGGCTGTGCAGACTTTGGCGATTGTGGAAAACTCCGGGTTGCCATCTTCGGAAAGCGCCCGGTAAAGCCCTTCCCGCGCAAGCCCGGTTTTTTTGGCAAGTTCCGTCATGCCGCGCGCGCGCGCAACGACGCCCAGCGCCCTCCTGATCAGGCTGCCGTCGCCAGGGTCTTCTTCAAAGCACGCTTCGAGGTAAAGCCGCGCGTCTTCCTCTGTCTTCAGGATTTCCGCCGAATCCCAGCGGGAAAAACCTTTCGGGATGTTGATCGTCAGTGGCTTGTTCATAGTTCAGTCCTCCCACGTCCTGCAAAGTTCGATGGCGCGTTCGATGTCCCGCTTCTGCGTGGACTTGTCGCCGCCGCACAGCAATACGATGACGGTATTGCCGCGCCGCGTGAAGTAAAGCCGGTACCCCTTGCCGACATTGATCCGTATCTCCGAGATGCCGCCGCGCAAGGCTTTCCAGTCTCCCAGGTTGCCATTCGCCGCATTGTCCAGCCGCGCCGCGATGCGCGTTGCCGCCATGCGGTCGCGCAAACCGGCAACCCATGTCATGAATTCGTCGCTTTTGATGATTTCAAACATGGCTTGACTGTAACCTATGGATTACAACAAAGCAAGAGAAACTCCCCGGAAAGATTTGACCCGGAGCGCGCACAGGTGCGGGGATACTGCGTTCCAGATTCAGTTTGGCGAAGAGCGCGACCGCTGGCGGCATTGTGATGAGAAACCGAAGTTATTCGGTTCAATTGACAGACTTGGAAAGCCTGCTGGCGTTGCCGGACACCAAGGACGAGTTGATTACGGCCAGCGGGAACAGACTCGGCGAACATCTGGCCAGAACTTCCGCACTGGCAGCAAGGCCGAGAGCACGGGCCACATCAGCCCGAAAGCGACACCAGTAGGTTGGCAGGAACAACCGGCTGCTCTTGTCGCAGCATTCTCTCACCCATCCACGCCACGAACGGTCGAAGATTACGCGAAGTTACGATATATCCCAATATCGGGAAACCACAAGCCGCGTTGCCGGACACCCGGCCCGTCGTTGGTAGTGATGGGCAGGATCGAACTGCCGACCTGCGGGTTATGAATCCGCCGCTCTAACCATCTGAGCTACATCACCGTGGGAAAGCGGCAATTCTAGGCATCGGCGCTTGGGGCGTCAACAAGAGCTGTAGTACTCTACGCGAATTCGTCCGCAAGCGTTTTCGTGCGCGAGCGGTGTGTTTGGGATGGCATGAAAAAACTGTATATCCGCACCTTCGGGTGCCAGATGAACGAGTACGACTCCGACAAGATGGCCTGCGTACTCGGCGCGCAAGAGCCTTTGGCGCTCACCGATAGACCTGAAGACGCAGACATCATTTTGTTCAACACCTGTTCGGTGCGCGAAAAGGCGCAGGAACGGGTGTTCCACGATCTGGGCCGGGTGCGCCGGATCAAGGCGGAACGGCCCGGACTCATCATCGGCGTCGGCGGGTGCGTGGCCAGCCAGGAGGGCGAAGCCATCGTGCGGCGCGCGCCGTATGTCGATGTGGTGTTCGGGCCGCAGACGCTGCACCGGCTGCCGCAACTCATCGCGCAACGCAGGGAGAGCGGGCGGCCCCAGGTGGATATTTCCTTCCCCGAGGTCGAGAAGTTCGACGCCCTGCCGCAGCCGCGGGTCGAAGGGGCGTCGGCTTTCGTCTCGGTCATGGAGGGTTGCTCCAAATACTGCACGTTCTGCGTCGTGCCCTATACGCGCGGCGAGGAAGTCTCGCGCCCGCTCGACGATGTGCTTACGGAGGTGGCGGCGCTGGCGGCGCAGGGCGTGCGGGAGGTGACGCTGCTCGGGCAGAACGTCAACGCCTGGCGCGGCGAACTGGAAAAGGGCGGCGGCGAGACGGGCGACTTCGCCCTGCTGCTCGAATGCGTACATGGCATTGCCGGCATCGGGCGCGTCCGCTTCACAAGCTCGCATCCGCGCGAGATGACGCCGAGGCTGGTCGAAGCCTATGCCCGCCTGCCCAATCTGGCGCCGCAATTGCATTTGCCGGTACAGTCGGGTTCAGATCGGGTGCTGGCGGCGATGAAGCGCGGCTATACGGCGCTGGAATTCAAGTCCATCGTGCGGCGGTTGCGCGCGGCCCGGCCCGGTTTGTCGCTGAGTTCCGATTTCATCGTCGGCTTTCCGGGCGAGACCGCCGAGGATTTCGAGAAAACAATGAGGTTGATCGACGAAATCGGTTTCGATGGCGCGTTCAGTTTCGTCTACAGCGCGCGGCCCGGCACGCCCGCGGCGGAAATGGACGATCCCGTGATGCGGGAAACCAAGCTCGGCTGGCTGGCGCGGCTGCAACGGCGCATCGACGAGCAGGCGCAGGCCATTGGCCAGGCGATGGTCGGCGGCGTCGAGCGCATCCTGGTCGAAGGCGTTGCAAAGAAAAACGACGCCGATCTGTTCGGGCGCACCGGCAATAATCGCGTGGTGAATTTCCCCGTTCCCGCACGCGCGCGCGACCGCCTGATGGGCCGGTTCGCCGATGTGAGGATCACCGCCGCCCTGCCGCACAGCCTGCGCGGCGAAATCGCGGTGCGGGAATAATGACCAAGACATTGCTGGAGCTTTCGTTCGAGCCGACGGACAATATGCGGCTGGCGCGTTTATGCGGGGCGCTCGACGAGAACCTGCGGCAGATCGAAAACGCTTTCGACATTACCATCGCACGCCGGGGCGCACACTTCACCTTGCATGGCGGCAACGCGCGCCGGGGCGAGGTGGCATTGCGCCATTTTTACGCCAGAGCCGACCGCGACCTGCCGCGCGAGGACATCCAGCTTGGGCTGGTCGAAGTCGCCAGCCGGGACGAAGCGCCCGCCGACGCGCCGATGCTGGTCACGCGGCGCAGCGAACTCCATGGGCGCACACCGCGTCAGATCGACTATCTGAGGAATATCCAGGAGCACGACATCGCTTTCGGCATCGGCCCGGCAGGCACGGGCAAGACTTATCTCGCGGTGGCAAGCGCCGTCGATGCGTTCGAGCGCGATCTGGTCGAGCGCATCATCCTCACCCGTCCAGCGGTAGAGGCCGGCGAACGCCTGGGATTCCTGCCCGGCGATCTGGCGCAGAAGGTCGATCCTTATCTGCGGCCTCTTTACGATGCGCTCTACGACCTGATGGGGTTCGACCGCGTGGGCAAGCTTTTCGAGCGCGGCGCAATCGAGGTCGCGCCGCTCGCTTTCATGCGCGGGCGCACGCTCAACAACGCTTTCATCATTCTCGACGAAGCGCAGAACACCACGCCCGAGCAGATGAAGATGTTCCTCACCCGTATCGGATTCGGCGCGAAAGTGGTGGTCACGGGCGACCTGACCCAGATCGACCTGCCGCGCGGCAACCGCAGCGGACTGGCGGAGGCGCGCGAGGTGCTGGGACGGGTGCGAGGGCTGGCATTTACCGAATTCGGCAAGGAAGATGTGGTGCGGCATCCACTGGTGGCGCGCATCGTCGAGGCTTACGATAAAAAACGCGATGCGTCGAAAACGCCGATTCATGGAGACAAGGACACAGGGGAAGGCAACGATCATGATGAAGCAGACGAATAAACCCAGGATCACCGTAACGGGCGGCGACGGCAAAAGCAGCCGGATACGCGCCGAACGGCTTGAAATCGATTTCGGCGGCGGTCGCCGTCTGTTGTTGTCGTTCCCGGAAAGCGGCTGGAGCGATCTCGAAATCGAGGCCGACGCGCCCGGCGACGAAGCGACGGCGCCGATCATCAACATACAGCCGGGCGCCTGCAATGTCGTCAATCTGCGGATCGACGTGCATCGCGACCTGCTCCCGACCGAGGCCGCCGATTTGCCGGGAACGCCGCCGATGCTCAACCTTGCCGTACAAAAGGCGCTCGAAGGCGCGGACCGCCTCAACGCGCCCAAGAAACACCAGATCCGGCGCTGGGCGCAGGCGGCGCTGCTGCGCGATGTGGAAGCCACCGTGCGCCTGGTCGGCGAGGAGGAAGGACGCGAGTTGAACAAGAGTTATCGCGGCAAGGATTACGCCACCAACATACTGACCTTCTTTTATGACAACGAAGCGGGCGGCGATGTGCCGCTGCGTGGCGACCTCGTGCTCTGCGTGCCGGTGGTGGCGCGCGAGGCCGGCGAACAGGGCAAGCCGCTCGATGCTCATTTCGCCCATCTCGTCGTGCATGGCATGTTGCACCTGCAAGGGTTCGACCACAAAGGCAAGGACGATGCCGAAAGCATGGAAACGCGCGAGCGCGACATCCTGCGCTCGCTCGGCTATGCCGACCCTTACGCCTGAGCGGCGCGGCGTTTGTACTGCAATGGACGATTCCAGTCTTTCCGCCGACAAACCTTCCCTGCTGGAGCGCCTGACGGCGCTGCTCACGCCGGAGCCGGGAGATCGCGGCGAACTCGTCGCCCTCCTGCGCGCCGCCCACGAGCGCGAGTTGCTCGAAGCCGATGTCCTGGCAATCATCGAAGGCGCGCTGCAAATGTCCGACATGCGGGTGCGCAACATCATGGTGCCGCGCTCGCAAATGGACGTGCTCCACATCGGCGATTCCATAGAGACGATCGCCGCCTTCGCCGTGAAGACCGCGCATTCGCGCTTCCCGGTCGTCAGCGACGGCAAGGACAATGTCTCCGGCATTTTGCTCGCCAAGGATCTGTTGCGTTATTTCGCCGGGCATGAGTTCAATCTGCGCGCGACGCTGCGCCCGGCGGTATTCATCCCGGAATCGAAGCCGCTCAATGTGCTGCTGCGCGAGTTTCGCCTGAACCACAACCACATGGCAATCGTGGTCGATGAATACGGCGGCGTCGCCGGGCTGGTGACGATCGAGGATGTGCTCGAACAGATCGTCGGCAAAATCGAGGACGAATACGATTTCGATGATGGCGGCGACATCCTGCCCGAACACGGCGGGCGCTACCGGGTGAAAGCGACGGCCGCGATAAACGACTTCAACGGCGCGTTCGCCACCGCGTTCAGCGACGAAGACGCGGATACCATCGGCGGCTTCCTGATCCGCCATCTCGGGCGCTTGCCGCGCCGTGACGAAGCGATCGTCATCGACGGCCTGCGTTTTCGCGTCTCGCGCGCCGACGGACGGCGCATCTACACCCTGCTCGTCGACCGCTGCCCCGCGCCGCCGGAGGCCGAAGCCGGGGCGGCTCCCGCATGAAGCCCGGCGCTTCGCGGCCCTCCCCGGAAAAAGACGCGCCGCCCGCGCAAACGCCAGAGAAAGGCAGGCGGCTCGAACGCGCATTATTCGCCGCCTTCGCCGCCGTGGCGGGCGCGCTCGCAGTAGCGGCTTTCGCGCCCCTGGCTTGGTTTCCCCTCGCGTTCGCCAGTCTTGCAATGCTGGCGGCGCTGTTGGAGCGGACATCGTCGGCGCGGGCCGGGTTCGGACTCGGCTTTGCCTGGGGGCTTGGGGCATTCGGCGCCGGCGTGTCATGGCTCTACATCGCACTCGAACGTTACGGCGGCATGAACCCGCTGCTGGCGGCTTTCGCCATCCTTCTTTTTTGCGCCTATCTCGCGCTTTACCCGGCCATTGCAGGAGCGATCTACGTGCGCTGGCGCGCCGGCTGCGCGATGCGGCGGGCGCTGCTGTTCGCCGCCGCATGGCTGTTGGCCGAATGGTTGCGCGGCACGCTTTTCACCGGGTTTCCGTGGCTGTCCATCGGCTATACCCAAACACCGCCCAGTCCGCTGGCAGGGTATTTCGCATTGATCGGCGTATATGGCGTCGGCGCCCTGACGGCGTTTGCCGCCGCCCTCGCGGCATTTTGCGCAACGGCTCCCGGCTGCGCGCGCAAAAAAGCGGTCATGCTTTTCGCCGCGCCGGCCATGCTCGTTTTCGCAACAGGCGAGGGACTATCGCGGCATGCCTGGGTTGCGCCCGAAGGCGAACCGCTGGCGGTATCGCTGGTGCAACCCAACATCGAGCAGTCGCTCAAATGGAACCCGGAGAGCTTCGCCGAGGTCTTGCGCATCAACGCCGATCTGGTGCGCGCGGCGCGCGGCGATGTCGTTGTCCTGCCCGAGACCGCGCTGGCATCGTTGGACTGGCTGCCCAGGGGCTATCTCGATATGCTGACCGACACCGTCGGCGAGCGCGGCGGCGTCCTGCTGACAGGGGCCTTCGTCCAGGAAACCGGGCAATACCGCAACAGCGCGATCGCCCTGGGCGCGGGCGGCGGACAACATTACGCCAAACGCCACCTCGTACCCTTCGGCGAGTACTCGCCGCCGCTTTTCGGCTGGTTCTATCGCCTGGTGAACATTCCGATGTCGCAGCAAGTCCCGGGCGAACGGGCGCAAGCGCCATTCGCGCTCCATGGCCGGCATATCGCCGTCAACATCTGCTACGAAGATGTTTTCGGCTCCGAACTGATCTCCAGCCTGCCGCAAGCCGGACTCATGCTCAACCTCTCGAACCTGGCCTGGTACGGCGACTCCCTCGCGCAACCGCAGCACCTGCAAATCGCCCGCGTCCGCGCAATGGAAGGCGGCCGCCCCATGCTGCGCTCCACCAATACCGGCATGACCGCCCTGGCGCTGCCCGATGGCGCTGTACCGGCAATGCTGCCCGCTTTCACGCGCGGCGTGCTGGAGACGCGCGTTCCCGCCTATCGGGGCAGCACGCCCTATGCACGATGGGGGGATGCGCCCGCGCTCGCGGGCGCTTTCATCATCCTGGCCGTTCTCGCCTCGATGCGCGGACGCCATTTTTCCATCCGCCCGCTTCGGCGGCGATAAAAGCGCAGCGCCTTCCGCCGCTCGTCTCGTTGCCGCATCGGCGGCACAAATGCGTCGTGTTTGCCGCAGTCCGCGAGCCGGCGATACGCCTCAGCGTGACATACTGTTACGGACTTTCAATTCGACCGGTTTTGTAGCTCACAAGTTGTCCGGTCGTCATAGTGTCGCCCAGGAGGGCGGTCATGACACGGACAAGACTGCGCCACAGGCGTGGCCGGGGCGGTGGGTAAAGCGGATTGCTGGCAATGAAGGAATTTTGTCTTTGAGCGCGTAACATGCCGAGGAGAAAATCCGGCTGATTGCCGTACAATGTTGGATTGACAGGAGGAACAAAATCATGCCGTCAGCCACTTCCACCGCTCGGTTTGAAGCCCGGATCAGCGCAGACCTGCATTCGCTGCTCAAACATGCCGCTGATATTCAGGGGCGCTCTATGACCGATTTCGTGGTTTCTGCCGCGCGGGATGCCGCCGTGCGGGCCATTGAGCAGACCGAAGTCATTCGCCTGTCGCTGGCCGACCAGAAACGGTTTGCCGAGGCCCTGTTATCGCCGCCGCGGCCATCTGCCGCGTTGAAGCGGGCGATGGCCCGGCACGACGAACTGTTCGGCACCGAATGAGCGTGGGTGGCTTGCCGTCGCGGATCGTCGCTTTCGCCGCGGCCTTTGATCGTTCGACCTTCCACAGTGGTTCCCTCCCGCTGGATCATTACCTGCACAAGCAGGTAGCGCAGGAGATCCGGCGGCGGGTAACGGCCTGTTTCGTCGCGCTCGCCGGCGACCGGCGCATCGCCGGTTACTACACCCTGGCGACCGCTAGCGTGCCGCTGGCTGATCTTCCAGGCGACATAGCCCGAAAGCTGCCGCGTTATGCCGCCGTACCTGCGATCCGCATGGGCCGCTTGGCCGTCGACCACGCTTTCAAGGGGCAAGGCTTGGGTGGCGCATTACTGATAAATGCCCTGCGTCGCGCCGCCCGTTCGGAAATCGCAGCCTTCGCCCTGGTCGTGGATGCCAAGGACGCCGCCGCCGCCGCCTTTTACCAGCACTACGAGTTCATCGAACTGGCCGGCTCTCCACTCAAACTTTTCCTGCCGCTTGCAACGGTACGGCATCCCGGATAGCAGAGTGCACCGACAGACCTGGATGTGAGGGTGCGCGATGGGCGACCTGCCGGTAAACCCTATCGGCAATGACGAGCTTGCGTTCGCGCGCAGCTGCCGGGACCATCGCCGACGAGCCGGCGACCGGGCTGTTCAGGCTCTGCTGCGCACGGCCCATCACCCCCCTGCCCCACCCACGACCGCGCCGCTTTGCGCCGCGTAGAAAGCGCCGATTATCTTGGCCGGTATCGCCGCCGCAACGCCCGCGACAACAAACTGGTACGTAAGCGTCAATTACCCACGCCCGAATCCGAAGGCGCGACAACTATGACTCCATAACCGTCCGCGCGAAATCGGGGCTGAACAACTCCATCACTGCCACAACACTTTGCCCGGCTTCAAGAGCAACTCGTGTGCAATCTCGCCGATTTGCGCATCGGGCGATTCCGGAGCGGCTGCCACAAGCTCCGGCGCTGCGCCGCACTCTACGGATTGAATCTGCTTGCGGGCGATCCGCATCGCCTGCTGAACGCGCATGGCATGAAGCGACTGCCTGGGCACCAGCGCATATTGCAGTTCGCAATCCAGTCCCGCGGCAATACGCCGCAAAGTCCCCAAGGTGATGGCATCGCACGATTCGGCGCTTTCCAGCTTGCGAACCGCCGAATCCGTGATGCCCAATCGCCGGGCCAGCGCGGCGGAACTCATCCCGAGCGCATCCCGTATGGATCGAATCCAGCCAATGGGCGGACGGGCGGGCAATGCGGCCTTGCGCCAGCGAGTCAGTGCGGAGTCGACCCGATCCAGATGCAGAATCCGAAGATTTGAAATCATTGGACGCTCCTGATTGCAGCAAAAACAGGATTGTGGCCGAGAGTCATTAACATGTCAATACGTATACTCGGAACTGGCGGCGCGCGCCGTCGACATCGACACAGGCTTCGGCTTGACGGTTCCGGTTGCCGCGAATGCGTCCGGCCACGCGATCCGGATGAGGACGGATAAAGATTTCCATGAGCACGGACAAGGAGATGTGTGGATAATTCGCGAGTCTGTTCTTTTTCATTATCTCTGCCTTGCCGCGTCCATGTCGAAGCGCCGTCTTTGCATCCTCTTGTCCGTTGCCCTGCTCGCGGCCTGCGGATCCCGGGATGAAACCGCGCAGGCTTCCCGCCCGGCGCTGTCGGTGACGGCGGTGCGGCCCGCCGTCGAAACCTGGCCGATCCGGATATCGGCAAACGGCAACATCGCAGCATGGCAAGAAGCGGTGATCGGCTCCGACGTGCAGGCTCTCCGATTGATCGAAGTGCGCGTAGACGTGGGCGATGCGGTAACGGCGGGCCAAATCCTGGCGGTATTCGACGATGAGCCGGTGAAAATCGATGTCGCGCAGGCAAAGGCGGCATTGGCGCAAGCGTATTCCACCGTGAAGGCCGCGCGCGAAAACGCGGCGCGCGCGCGGGAACTGCGCGGCAGCGGCGCATTGAGCGAACAACTCGTCACGCAATATCTGACTACCGAGCAGTCGGCGCTGGCGCAAAGCGCGGCGGCAAAGGCGGCGCTCGCGGCACAGGCATTGCGGTTGGCCCGCACGCGCGTACTCGCGCCCGACGATGGCGTGATCTCGGCGCGCAGTGCGACAGTGGGCGCAGTATCCAACCTGGGCGGCGAGCTTTTCCGCCTGATCCGGAAGGGACGGCTGGAATGGCGCGCGGAACTGACGGACGCCGAACTGGAGCGCATCGCGTCCGGCACGCCCGCAAAACTCACACTCGCGGACGGAAGCGCGATCGCGGGTGTCGTGCGCATGGTGGCGCCGACGGTCGACGCGCGCACGCGCACCGGGCTGGCTTACGTCGACCTGCCGCCGGATGCGGGCGTGCGTCCCGGCATGTTCGCGCGCGGCGCTTTCGATCTCGGTGAAAGCGCCGCGCTCACCGTGCCGCTGGAATCCGTGGCGATGCGCGAGGCGTTCGGTTATGTGTTCCAACTGGAAGCGGACGGCTCCGTGCGGCAGGTGAAGATTTCGACGGGCCGGCGCGTCGGCGAACGCATGGAAATCACGGACGGCCTGGCGGAAGGCGCGCGGATCGTCGCGGCAGGCGCAAAATTTCTCAACGACGGCGACCGCGTGCAGCTTGTCGACGACCTGCCGCCCGCCCCGGACGCGGCGGCGCGCCGGCAACCGGCAAGCCATTAGCGGCAGGCGTACATGCCTGCCGCGCCAACACTTCCGGGAGCGGTTTGCGCCCCTCCCCAAACGTCGCCGGAACCCCGGCCCAAAGAACGGCGTTTCAAACCGGAGTCAGTTCGACGATGAACGTTTCGGCCTGGTCGATCCGAAATCCGATCCCGCCCATCATGCTGTTCGTGCTGCTGTGCGTAGGCGGGCTGTACGGCTTCCACCGCATGAAAATCCAGAACTTCCCCGATGTCGACCTGCCGATGGTATCGGTGGTCGCCTCGTTGCCGGGGGCCGCGCCGGGGCAACTCGAAAACGATGTCGCGCGCCGCATCGAGGATTCCATCGCCACGGTGCAGGGCTTGAAGCACATCACCTCCTCGATCCAGGACGGCGCGGTATCCATGCTGATCGAGTTCCGGCTGGAGAAACCCTTGCAGGAAGCGGTCGACGACGTGCGCTCCGCCGTCTCCCGCGTGCGCTCCGATTTGCCCGCCGATCTGCTCGATCCGGTCATCAATCGCGTGGACATGGCCTCGCAGCCCGTCCTCGCCTACGCCGTCCGCTCGCCCCGGCTGGACGACGAGGCGCTGTCGTGGTTCATCGACAACGAGCTTTCCCGGCGTCTGCTCACGGTCAGGGGCGTCGGCGCGGTGAAACGGGTCGGCGGCGTCAGCCGCGAGATTCGCGTCATCCTCGATCCCCTGCGCTTGCAGGCGCTGGGCGCGACGGCGCTGGAAATCTCGCGCCAGATCCATCAGGTGCAGATCGAAAGCGCGGGGGGCCGCGCCGAACTCGGCGGCGGCGAACAGCCGATGCGCACGCTGGCGAACGCCGCCTCGGCGGAAGAAATCTCGCGGCTGGAAATCCCGCTCGCCGATGGCCGCCGCATCCGCCTCGCCGACGTGGCCAACGTCCGGGACACGGTGGCCGAAGTGCGCAGCCTCGCCTTTCTCGATGGCCGCCCCGTCGTCGGCTTCGAGGTTTCGCGCAGCCTGAACGAGAGCGAAGTCGAAGTCGGCGCGGGCGTGCGCGCCGAGCTGCAACGGCTGCGCGCCGCCCATCCCGATCTCGAAATCGTCGAAGCCTTCGACTTCGTCGCGCCCGTGCAGGAAAACTACGATGGATCGATGCGCATGCTCTACGAAGGCGCGCTGCTCGCCGTGCTCGTCGTCTTCCTCTTCCTGCGCGATGGCCGGGCGACGCTCATCTCCGCCGCGGCCCTGCCGCTGTCGGCCATCCCCGCCTTTCTCGGCATGTATCTTTTCGGCTATACGATCAACATCGTCACCCTGATCGCGCAATCGCTCGTGGTCGGCATCCTCGTCGACGATGCCATCGTGGAAGTCGAAAACATCGTGCGCCACCTGCGCATGGGAAAAACGCCCCGGCAGGCGGCGTTCGATGCCACGGCGGAAATCGGCCTCGCCGTCGTCGCCACCACCTTCACGCTGGTCGCCGTCTTCTTGCCGACCGCGTTCATGGACGGCGTCGCCGGTCTTTTCTTCAAGCAATTCGGCTGGACAGCCGCCCTCGCCGTCCTGATGTCGCTGCTCGTCGCCCGGATGCTGACGCCCATCCTTGCGGCCCGTTTTCTCCGGCCCTTCGCGCGAAGCGACAAGGAACCGCGCTGGGTGACGTGGTACACCCGCAAGGCCGAATGGTGCCTGGCGCATCGCCTGGCGACCGCCGCCTGCTCGGGGCTGTTCTTCATCGGCTCCGCCTTGCTGATTCCCCTGCTCCCGGAAGGCTTCATGCCCGCCGACGACAGTTCGCAGACCCAGGCCAGCCTCGAACTGCCGCCCGGCACGCCGCTCGAACAAACCCGCCGCATCGCCGAAGAAGCCCGCGCCCGGCTCGCCCGGCTCGCGCACGTGCGGCACATCTACACCGCCATCGGCGGCGGCAGCGCCGGTTCCGATCCGTTCGCCTCGCTGCTGACCGGCGACGACGTGCGCAGGGCCACGCTCGCCATCCAGCTCTCGCCGCGCGGCGAGCGCGCGCGCAAACAAAGCATCGAAACCCAAATCCGCGCCGCGCTCGAAACCTTGCCCGGCACCCGCTTCAAAGTCGGACTGGGCAACTCGCGGGGCGAAAAATACGTCCTCGCCTTCTCCGGCGACGACCCGGCGGCCTTGAGCGCCGCCGCGCTCGCCGTCGAACGCGACCTGCGCGCCATTGCCGGACTGGGCGCCGTCACCTCCAGCGCCAGCCTCATCCGGCCCGAGATCGCCGTCCGCCCCGATCTTGCCCGCGCCGCCGATCTCGGCGTCACCAGCCGCGCCATCGCCGACACCCTGCGCGTCGCCACCCTCGGCGACTACGGCACCGCGCTGGCGAAGCTCAACCTGTCGCAACGGCAAGTCCCCATCCTCGTCCGCCTCGACGACGACGCCCGCCGCGACCTCGCCGTGCTGGAACGGCTCGCGCTGCCCGGCAAGAACGGCCCGGCGCTGCTCGGCGAAATCGCCACACTGGAGATGGCCGCCGGTCCCGCGCAAATCATGCGCTACGACCGCTCGCGCGCCATCCGTCTCGAAGTCGAACTGAACAGGGTCGCCATGGGCGAGCTCTCCGCAATGCTCCCCGCCCTCCCCGCCGTACGCGCCATGCCTTCCGGCACGAGCATCGTCAAGATCGCCGACGCCGAAATCATGGATGAGCTTTTCGAGAGTTTCTCGCTGGCCATCCTCACCGGCATCCTGTGCATCTACACCGTGCTCGTGCTGCTGTTCAAGAATTTCCTCCACCCGGTCACGCTGTTGACCGCCCTGCCCCTGTCGCTCGGCGGCGCTTTCGTCGCCCTGCTCCTCACCGGCACCGCGTTTTCCATGCCCTCGCTGATCGGCCTCATCATGCTGATGGGCATCGCCACCAAAAACTCCATCCTGCTCATCGAATACGCGCTCACCGCGCAACAGGAGCGGGGGCTGCCCCGCCGCGAGGCGCTGCTCGACGCCTGCCGAAAGCGCGCCCGCCCCATCGTCATGACCACTGTCGCCATGGGCGCGGGCATGCTGCCGCTCGCGCTCGGACTGGGCGGCGCAGATGCCAGCTTTCGCGCGCCCATGGCGATCACGGTGATCGGGGGGCTGGTGACTTCGACGATATTGAGCCTGCTCGTCGTGCCGGTGGTTTTCACCTATGTGGACGACTTCGCGCGCAAGATCGGACTGGGGGGATCGGCGAAGGAAACCGGCGGGAGTTAGAAATGGATGTCCCGCCGACGGCGGTTTGAAACTCGACTGTCTCGATACCGCGCGGAAACGGTATCGAGACAAGGCGAGCCATCAGGCCTGGATGCCGACGGTTTCGAGTAGATCGGTTTGATCCCATGTCGTGCCATCGGCGAACTCGAATTGCTCGATTTGGTAACGACTGCTGAAGAAGTGATTCTTCAGCGTAAGCACACCGGTTTTCGATGAACAAACTCCTAGGCCGCCTCCCACTGGTTTTCGATGATACCGATCAGAGCGGCATATTCATCTCCCAATTCCGCCGTATCGGCCGGCGGCGCATAACCCTTCATCGCATCTGCCAACACCTGGACGTCCGCGCTGGCAAGGGTCGCGCCACCTGCCTGGATCTGCTCGATCCGGGAGCCTGTGCCAATGAACCAGTTATTTACCGTCACCTTGTCTTCCGTGCCGATCACACTGATTTCCAAATGGCTGCCGGCTTTCCTGAACCAAATCTGGTCAAAGTCGATATTTTCGCCAAACAGCAGACAGTCACTACCTGCGCTGTCGAGGATCGTATCCTGGCCATCGCCCCGCCCGAACAGGTAGGTGTCATTCCCGGCGCCGCCTTCCAGGCGGTCGATCCCTTCACCGCCTTGCAAGGTATCGTTCCCCGCCGCGCCATACAGGGTATCGCTCCCGGTTCCGCCCAACAGAAAATCGTCGCCCGCTTCGCCGCGCAGGATGTCGTTGCCCTCGCCGCCTTCGAGCGTGTCGTCGCCCGCATCGCCGTACAGCGTGTCATTGCCCTGGTCGCCCAACAGACAATCGTTGCCCGCATCGCCATGGAGTGTATCGTTGCCGTCGCCACCTTCGAGCCGGTCGTTACCTGCGCCGCCATGAATGCGGTCGTTGCCTTCCAGGCCGAGTACGATCTCATCCGCTCCGGTAAAGGTCGGGCTGTCGGCATTCGCCGTGAGCTGCACCGGATAGCGCGCCGCGAATTCGGACAGATTCAGGGTCACATCGGTGAATTCAAAACGCTCGATCTGATAACTCGTGCCCAAGTAGTGATTATGGAGTGTGACGCTGTCGCCTTCTCCATATGTCAGCACCAAGTCGCTGCCGCGCCGGAACACGCCCGTAAGCTGATCGGAAGCGATGTCCTCGAAGCGCAGCGTATCGACGGCGCTGGCGATGTCGAAGTTGTCGATCGTATCTTCTCCCCCGCCCAGCCGCATGATGTAGGTGTCGTTACCCGCGTCGCCGTCCAGGATGTCGCTGCCTTCACCGCCAGACAGGGTATCGTTGCCGGTTCCGCCTTCGAGGCTGTCGTTGCCCGCGCCGCCCGACAGCAGGTCGCTACCCGCTTCGCCGCGCAGGTCATCGTTGCCCTCGCCGCCTTCGAGCCAGTCGTCGCCCGCATCGCCGTATAGCGTGTCATTGCCTTGGTCGCCCAACAGACGATCATTGCCCGCATCGCCATGGAGAACATCGTTGCCGTCTCCGCCTTCGAGCCGGTCATCGTCCGCACCGCCGTGAAGCGTGTCATTGCCTGCTTCGCCCAGCAGCAAATCGTTGCCCGCTTCGCCACGCAGGGTATCGTTGCCGTCACCACCTTCCAGCCGGTCATTTCCGTTCCGGCCATACAGGATGTCATTGCCGCCCAACCCCAGGATGCGATCCGCGCCCGCCGTGCCTGTCAGCACATTGCCCGTCGCCGTGCCGGCGACCAGGTTATAGGCGGACTCGATCACAAGACTGAAGTCCAGATCCGCGCTCGCCCCATCCGGATCGGTCGCGGTGACGCGCAACGCCAGGCTGCCCACGTCGCTTTCCGTCGCCGATCCCGTGAGCGTAAGGGTTGCGGGGTCGAAAACCAGCCAGCCGGGCAACGCCCTGCCATCGGCCAGGGTAACGATGTAATCCAACTCATCGCTGTCCGGATCAGTGAACAAATCCACTGGCAACGTCCATGCAAAGGAGTCGCCCGGCACGGCATTTTGGGTCGGGATTGTTCCCGCCGCTTCCGGCGCACGATTGGGGAGCGCACCGGCTTCGACAGTCAGGCCGAAATTCTGGCCCGCCTGCAAACCGTCGGAATCGGTCGCGGTGATGCGCAGGTCCAGGTTGCCTACGTTGGTATCTCGCGGCGGTGTGCCGTGCAAAGTGTGCGTTTCGGCATCGAACGACAACCAGTCCGGCAAAGCGCCGCCATCGGCCAGGGTCATTGTCAGGGCCAGATCGTCGCCATCGAGATCATGGAACAGCGCCTCGCCGAACACGTATTCGAAAGGCTGGCCTGTGGCCGCCGTTTGATTCGCCGGCAGTGCAACAGAGTATGGCGCATGGGCGAGTATCCGCGTTTGCAATGTATCCAGATCCCAAACCACGCCATTGGCGAACTCGATTTTTTCAAGAGGCTTGGCGTCGTGACGGAACCAATCCAGAAAGCACACCCCATCCGCCTCATCGTCGCCGATATCCAGCAGGAGATCGTCTACTTCGCGCGCGAAACGAATTTCGGAAGGCAGAATACCTTCGCCGAAGCGCAGGGTATCTCCGCCGGTGTAGATAGGCGTATTCAATCCATCGCTAAAGTAGTCGTAGAGGCCAGGCCATTCCTCTGCAATATAGCGAGGCATACCTATATCATTGATGTAAAATTCAGTATAGCTATATCCAAAAGCGTACGGCATATGAGATGCATATATGAGTTCTGCATACATATGAGCCCAATAAAGAGTACCGGGTTCCTCAGACCAAAATGAAGAAGGAGATTCCATTAGCCTTCCGAGATGATACAAATCGCCGATTGCATCTTTCCCGTCTCCCCGATTGAAAATATAGACATCGCTCCCCTGGGTACCGAAAAGAACATCACGTCCTTTTCCGCCTACATAGAGATTGCCAGTGCTCCAATAATCCGCGCCGGAAGCCCCTAGCAGATCGTTACCGTCGCCACCATACAGTTGATCGGAACCTCTTCCGCCGTCCAGGAAGCTGGAACTCCCATCATCCCGACCGTTCTCGACAACCTGTACAATGTCATTGCCATTGCCCCCATCGAGCCAGCCTTGCCCACGAACCGTATCGTTGCCATCGCATCCAGACAGCATTATCAAGCCTCTCTCCTCGGTATCGAACGAGGGTAAAAAGCTTTCCAATACATTGTCACCCTGATGCAAATCAAAATCTGGCGCGGGCGGAGCAGCCAAGGCAATCAAATCCTGCATGGAAAGGGAGGAACCATCCGCAAAGCGGATTTGCTCAATGCCGCTGCCTCGCGCATCTTCGCTATGTGGCATGACAATGCGAACTCGCTCCTCGCCACTCCAGGAAATATCCAGTGTCACATAAGCGGTTCGAACCGTTGCAGGATCCCATGCCAGAGACATCACCATGGGATGCATGTTGAAGTTATCGGCCTGGATTTCCCCCCAACTCAGCACCATGTTTTCCCGATTCACCCCGGCAGGCAAGACCACCGTATCGGTACTTGTATCCTCATCCACAAACCGATCAATCGACATGCCGCTATCGTCTGTAATGAAGTCATAACCGGGATGAACGTACTCCGGAGCATCCATGACGATGTCGGTTCCCGTTTCCGGAAGAATGATATAGGTATCGCCGCCATATCTGCCATTCAGGAAATCATCCCCAGCACCGCCCACCAATGTATCCGAGTTGGCCCCACCCAAAATCCAATCGTCGCCCAAGCCCCCATAAAGCAGCGCCCCCAGCTTATTGTCATATACGCCGTGTTTATAATGATATTCGCCGTGTATTTCCACTACATCGTTCCCAGCGCCCGCATCGATCAGCCCAAAGCCTCTGCCGTCAATGATCTCATCTGCATCGCTGGCGACAAATTCAAACGCATTTGCATGGTAGACGTACTCATCGGAGTACCGCTCGATGGCGGTGGAAGTAGGACTAAAAGTCGCCGCCGGAGTCGAGTTAGGCGTTTCTTGGTAAATAATGCCTATTGCATTACCATCTTCGCCATAGATATACCGGCAAGACGATTCTCCCGGGATACGAAATGACTCTGAGCGTCCGAAAAACTCATCGAAATAAAGCGTTTTCAGTGCCGAACTACCGCCGCCAGCACTCGTCATCACACGATTCCCGGATATCGCCGCAAAATTATTACCATTCACGGGCGCAGATTTCCAACCATTTTCTACTGTTCTTACGCTCGTAACCAGTTCTTCATAATAGCGCAACTCTGGCATGGACATTTTATTATCATATTCATATATTCCATTTCCAATAGATAAATACTGCCATTCGAAATCAGCGACATAATGAGAATTGTATATGGTACTGCTGCCATCGTAGTGGCCGATAGCCACGCTGCTGTAGCGATGCATCTCCCCGTCCGGCCCAACCCGATAGCCCTCCAGGAACAGCGTTGTCTTGTAGCTCGCCTCGATCTGTTTGCGGGCGAGTTCCCAAAGTTCCGCGATGCTCTCCGCAGGGCTCTCCTGCGGCGCTACACCTGCCAGGAAGTCTTCCATGGAAAGAATGTTCCCCATGCCATCCTGTAGCGTCCAGCGTCCCTCGGTCTGTTGGTAGTAATCCTGCAAGCGCGCCCCGCCGGAATCGTCGCCAAGCGCCAGCAAGAGGTCGTCACCGTCACGACGCCAACCCAGTTCTTCCAGCGCCAGAGCGTCGAGTTGCAGGACGCTCATCTCCGCCCCATCTTCGGCGATGATATCCCACCCCATGCCGACAGTCAGATGATAAGTATCGATCCCGCCGCCGCCTTCCAACGTGTCATTGCCTGTATCGCCGTACAACTCGTCGGCGCCCGCACCGGCCTGGATGAGGTCGTCGCCGGCCCCTCCCAGCAGAACGTCGTCGCCATCGAGCCCCAGCAGCGTATCGTTCCCGTCGCCTCCGACAATGAAGATGTCCGGCAGCCGCGCCAGTAGATCGATATAGCCGAGTTCCTGTCCGTCCGCGAAACGCAGGCCGGTAAATGCGCCTACGGCGCCGTCATGCAAGCTCAGGCGGTCTCCCCCGACGAAGTCGAGATCCAGATACTGCGAGCCGTCCATGCCGATGCTCTGGGTGACAGTCATGTCGGCCAGATTCAACCCTTCGCCCAGGACAATGGTATTGATACCGCCCACATCCGTGAGCACATCCTGCCCACCGCCCAGATTGAAATAATAGGTATCGTCCGCCCGGCCCCCCGCCAGGAAATCCGCACCGCCGCCGCCATTGAACCGGCTCTCGACATCGGGGCCTCTCAGAATGTCGTCGCCCCCGCCGCCAAGGAGATCGAAACCTCTTTCCAGCAATTGCGCATAATCCAGTACGGTACCGTCCGCAAATTCGAAGCGGTCGACGGGAGTGAGGTAAATACCATCTCGCATGACATTGGAAAAATGGATGGCGTCCCTGCCGCTGTTGGGCATGAGCAGGAAATTCCCGGTATCCTCTTCGGCATTGCCGATATAAAGAATGAGCGCGCCGTTTTTAATGCCCAGTTGGATGTCTTCCGGCCGGATGCCTTCACCGAACCTGACAATGCCATCGCAAATCGGATTGCCTCCGTCGTCGCGGTCGGGCACGTCCCGAATGGCGATTTCTCCGTCGCCCTTTTCATAACGCTGAATGAAAGGCTCCACTTCCAGGCTGAAAGTCTCGCTGGCGGACAGCCCCCCGCGGTCGGTAACAGTGACCTCGAGGCTGAGTTCACCGATATCGCCCCGCGCCGGTACACCGAACAGGGTGCGGGTAACACTATCGAAAGTCAGCCAATCCGGAAGCGGATCGCCGCCGGCCAACGTGACGGCATAGTACAAAGAGTCGCCATCCGGATCGACAAAAAGGTTGTGGTCGAAGCGCCAATTGAAAAAGACGCCCTTGGTCGCCGTCCGACCGCCGAGTTCTCCCGCGAGTTCAGGCGCATGGTTTTCTTCAGCGTTGCCGCCATTTCCTCCCTGGCCGCCGCCGTTTCCTGCGTCCGAACCATCATCCAGCGCCAGCACCTCATCCAGTGTCATCACGGCATCGCCGATGCGGAATCTTTCGATGGAGGCCGCATCCTTGATGACTACGCCCTGGGTTTCTCCGGCCCACCCCAGAAACAGGGAACCGTCATCTTGCTGCCGAACGACGAGTCCGCCGGGATCGGCTTCCGTCAAAACCAGTTCATCGTCGCCGCCGCTGTCTTCGATCCCATCGTAGACATAATTTTCTCCCTGCGCCTCGCCGCGACCGATAATGTAAACATCATCGCCTTCACCGCCATCGAGATAATCCACGCCTGCACCGCCGACCAGGGTGTCGTTACCGTCATCGCCATACAGCGCATCCGCGCCCGCACCGCCGGCCAGGGAATCATCGCCGTCCCCTCCCCACAAACCATCCGAGCCCGTGCCGCCATACAGCGTGTCGTTACCCCCTCCGCCCCACAGTAAATCGTCGCCTTCGTCGCCGTACAGTCTGTCATTGCCATGGCATTCAACGCCAGAAGCATCGTTACTGTCGCCAAGCAACATATCGCCGCCCTTGCCGCCGCGGAGTTCATCATCCCCGCCCCAGCCAATCAGGGTATCGTCGCCGCCGCCGCCGTCCAATGTATCGTCGCCATGCGCATCCATCGGCGTCCACCCGCTGTCGCCTTCGAGATGGTCGTTACCGTCGCCGCCGAGAAGAAGGTCGTTCCCTCCTTCACCTGTAAGCGTGTCATCGCCTTCGCCGCCATCCAGCGTGTCGTTGCCGAAGTATTCCACCGCGAGGTCGTACTGGCCCCAGTTATCGCCGAAAAGCTGGTCGTCCCCCTTCCCGCCGTACAATCGGTCGTCGTTGCCATCGCCTATGAGCGTATCGTCGCCATCGCCGCCATCCAGCATATCCATGCCATGGTATTGGCCTTCGATGAAATAGCCTTCACTGTCTAAATATTCTCCCCTCATCGCATCGTTGCCGTCACCGCCATGAAGGCTATCGTTGCCGCCACTGCCGTATAGGTAGTCGTTGCCGTCGCCGCCGAGCAGGACATCGTCGCCATGGTATTGCCCCGGAAGCGGGATACGGCTATCGGTTTCATCGCCCACGATTACATCGTTACCGTCGCCGCCATCCAGAAGGTCGTTACCGCCTCCCCCCAGCAAAGTATCGTTACCCGCGCCGCCAAATAAGGTGTCGTTGCCATGCAATTCGGGGAGCGCGTACTCATATACCTGTGGAGAACGGATATGACCGTCCCCAAGCAGCCAGTCTTCCCCTTCGCCGCCAAACAGCAAATCATTACCATTCAAGCCCAAAAGCGTATCGGCGCCTTCGCCGCCGTACAACATATCCTGTCCGCCGCCGCCGATGACGCGATCGTTACCCGCGCCGCCGTCGGCCACCACGCCGGGATTGCTCTCCGCATGCGTGTGGCCCGATACGGGATAAACGGTGTAGGTCTCGTCGCCGTTGTCGAAAACCCCCCAGGAAAAACCGCCGATTACGACAGACTGCCCCGCCTCCGGCGAATCCAGACGGTATTCTGGATCGAGCGGCCTCTCGAACTCGCCGTCGACACCGGCGAAAATATAATCGTTGCCCGCGCCGCCCAAGACAGTATCCGCGCCGCCCCCGCCATACAGTAAGTCGTTGCCATCGCCGCCATCGATATAGTCGTCGCCCGTCCCACCGGTAATGCCGTCGTTGCCGCCCAAACCCAAAATCGTGTCGTTTCCGTCGGTACCAACCAGGATGTCCTGAGCGCCGGGTTCGTCGCCAGGCACAGTCTCATCTTCCGGGGCGTATCCTGTGGACGACAGCACATATTTTTCCGTGTCCGATTCGACGACGATCTTTTTCTTGATGTCGCCCATGATCGTCGGGTCGACAGGCACCGGTTCCTTGTCTTCCAGATCGATCCCCAATTGACCATTGCTCCAGTCGAGGATGCTCACATGGCCCCTGTTCCCAGGGATAAAGGAAGTGAGCGACAGGGTCGCGCCGCCATCCATACGGACGATCTGGAAATAGCCCTCGTCATCCCGATAGATGTTCGGCAGGAACTCCTTCAGGTTCCCGACCTGAATGCCCCCGATATGTATCGTTCCCTGCCCGTCCTCATCCTCGATGACATCCTGGCCGAAATCACCGGAAAACTCGTAGCGATCGTTGCCAGCGCCTCCACGCAAGGTATCGGTGCCTTCACCGCCCATGAGCGTATCGTTGCCGCCGCCGCCTTCGAGAAGGTCGTCATCCTTGCCGCCATCGAGGCTGTCGTTCCCGTTTCCGCCACACAAGGTATCGCAGCCTTCACCGCCCGACAGAGTATCGTCATCGAATTCACCTTCGAGCAGGTCGTCCCCCGCGTCGCCGTAAAGGCTGTCATTGCCGTTTCCGCCCCGCAAGGTATCCGCGCCTTCGCCGCCTCTCAGGGAATCGTCACCCGCCCTCCCTTCGAGCAGGTCGTCGCCTCCGGCACCGAACAGGCTATCGTCTCCATTGCTGCCGAATATCCAGTCGGACAACTGTCCACCGTAACGCCCACCGTAGAATTCCCCATGAAGCCCGCCTCCTGCTGCATCGTCGAAGAAGATTCGATGTCTATCTCCTGAGAATAGGTTGCCATCTACTGTCAACTCCGTGCCGGAGGCAAGATCCGTGTAGACGAAGTTGCCATCCAGGCTCCAATCGCTCAAGGCATCGGCGTAATTCCGGTCCTCTTCATTGAATACCCGCTTCCAGTCCAGCATCTCCGCCCGCGCTGCCAGCCAGGCTTCGGTAAGCATGCCTTCTCCGGTCTCTGGGTCATAAAGATCGAGCGCACCGTTCTGATTGTATTGGTTGTAATCTATACCCACTACGGCAAAGGGATTCAATTCCCGCAAAGCATAGCGGCAAGCCAAGCTCTCGGGGGTATCTTCCTGAAAGACGGCATCGAGAGTTTCGCCAAGTGCTACACTTTGAAAGCAGAGCTTTCCGGCGTAAGCCTTGAAAGTATCGCTCTCCGCAAGCGCGTAAAGATTTTGATAGAAATCTTCACGATTTTCTCTCGACGTAGTGGTCGTGCTATTCAAGATAACCTGCCGCAGGACATCCAGGGCGCGTTCCAAGGAATTATCGCCGACATTACTGGTAATTTCCAGGAGCGCAGTTATTTCTGACAATGATATCGTTGGATCGAGCTGTTCAAATAACGCTTCCAAAGCGAGGGCATCTGCCAAATCGACAATCGAATGCGCTCCTCCCGCTCCTGTTTTTTCGTCAAAAGTTATCTGTTGTTCCCCCGGAACTTCTCCAATCCGCGATACCAAATCGCCTTTCGTGACGAGATGTGTCATTTTTTCGGCATCAAATGCCGGCTGCACAGTCACGGGAAAGCCTGCCGAAGCTTGATCTTGTGCGATCAACTGGAAAAGGGTTTCCGTATCGTTATTCAAGGGCACCAACGATGTATCGAACCCTGGCGCATTGAACGTGTAAACAGATGTCACCCGATCCCCGGCCAGGCGACTCAGGATCATCGCCAGATGACCGCCAAGACTGTGCCCGACTGCCGTGAAATCCTTCCCCGCCAGGACACCCGTTTCCGAGGCAGTGACTTGATCGACGTACCAGGAGAGAGGGTTGTCGTCGTCATAATCAAGCTGTAAAAAAGTCTGACCCTCGGTTGCCGTCGAACGCTGATAGTAGTTGAACAGGTCAATAGCTTGTTCAACCGCAATACCATTGAACCCAATATCTCCAGCATCGGTTATGATGTCTG
>JAISCE010000081.1 GCA_031265765.1 Azoarcus sp. | reverse complement strand
TACGCTCCGCCAATAAACGAATGCGCGGGAAAAACTGACCGGCATTCTAACCCCCCTATTCCTTCAAGTGTGAAATATTTCTTGTAGCACTGAAGCCCCGGCGGCCCGCCTCGCGCGCGTCTCAATACGTCATCCCGACATTGAAATACACGGGCCGCTCCCCCTTGATCTCCTCCGGATGCTCGAGCGCGCGGGTGGACTTGCTGCGCAAAAACGGACGCCAAAGAGAGAAACTTCGATTGATCTCTGGAGGTGTCTATGCTGGAAGTGATCCTCATCGGCACGGACGACAAAATCACGATCGGTAACTGGTACAACGGTGCGGCTTACCAGATCGAACGATTTGAAACCAGCGATGGGGCTGTCTTGTCGGGCGCGAAAGTCCAGACTTTGGTCGACACCATGTCAAGTTTGGCGCCGCCCGCGTTCGGAACAACGGAACTGCCGGAAGATTATGAAAACGCGCTGCTTCAGGTCATCGGTTCCAGTTGGGAAAACGTAGACCAAGGCATCAGTTGACTCCGCGCCGACTACCGGCACAACCTTCAAGGAAGATTCTATTGGGTCGATGAGAGCCGCGATTCCGCGACTGGGCGCGGCCCAGAGTAGTCCGTCCTCACTTCTTGCGGCCGTTCCTTCAAAAAACGGGGGACGGCGCTTGAGGCCGCGCCGCCAAATGGCTACATTCATGAGTTTTTGGCGAAAGCAAGCTCGGACAATGGTCCCGTCCGGGCTGCCCTCGCGTAACTTGGCGATTCTACTTGAAAATGCTTTCTCTCCACTCTCCACGCCTGCAAACCGCCGCCTGGGCCGGCGTCGCGCTCGCGCTGGCCGGTCTGCTCTGGCTGCTCGCGCCGATCCTGACGCCGTTCGCGGTCGCCATTGTGTTCGCTTATTTGTGCGATCCCGCCGTCGATGCGCTCACACGCCGCCGCCTTCCACGCCCGGCGGCGGTATTGCTGGTCATCGGCGCGCTCGGCCTGGCGCTCGTTGCGCTCGCGCTGGTGCTTTTGCCGGTGCTCTACCGCGAGGCGGCGATGCTGGCGCAACGCCTGCCGGGCCTGGCCGATTTGTTCAATGAGCGCGTTCCGCCCCTGCTGGCCGAATGGTTCGGCGTGGATTTCAGGTTCGATGCCGGGCAGTTCCACGAATGGCTCGGACAATTCCGCGACAGCGCGCAGGATTTGCTCCCGGCGCTGCTTGGCCGCATCGGACGGAGCGGCCTGGCCATCGCCGGGGCGCTCGCCAATTTGCTGTTGATCCCGGTCGTAACGTTTTATTTGCTCCAGGAATGGCCGCGCCTCGTTGCAGCGATGAAGCGCGCACTGCCGCGTCCGTGGCTTCCGCGCACGCTGAAGGTCGCCGGGGAGATCGACGGCGTGCTGGCGCAGTTTTGCCGGGGGCAGTTGTCGGTGATGCTGTTGCTGGCCGTGTATTACAGCTTCGGCCTCTGGCTGGCGGGGATCGATTTCGCGCTGCCGGTCGGGGTGCTGACCGGTCTGTTGATCTTCATCCCTTATGCCGGGTTTCTCGGCGGGCTGACGCTCGCCGCGCTGACCGCCTTGCTCCAGGGCGGCGGATGGGAACCGCTGATCGGCGTCGCCGTGGTCTACGGTATCGGGCAACTGCTCGAAAGCTTCGCGCTCACGCCCTGGCTCGTGGGCGAGCGTATCGGCCTGCATCCGCTGGCGGTCATTTTCGCCTTGATGGCGTTCGGGCAGTTGTTCGGCTTCGTCGGCGTGCTCGTCGCCCTGCCCGCGAGCGCGGCGCTGCTCGTCGGCGCGCGCGGGCTGGCTTCGGCCTGGTTCGCCAGCGCGGTTTATCTCGGCAGCGGGGAGGACGAAGGCGAGGGCGCGAATCCGCCGGAAACCGGCGCGGCGGCATCCGCTGGCGGCGGGGAGGCGGCGTGAGGCAACTCACTCTCGACCTGCATCCGGATCGTCCGCCGACGCTCGACAATTTCGTCCCCGGCGGCAATGCGGAACTGCTCGCCAGCCTCACGTTGCTGGCCGATGCGCCCGCGCGGCTGCCGGGCGCGCATCTTTACCTGTGGGGCGCAAGCGGCAGCGGACGCAGCCATCTGCTCCAGGCAACTGCCGACCGCGCCCGTGCGCAGGGCCGCCCCGCCCGCTTTTTTGCCGCTGCCGCCGTCGCCGGTCATTTGCCGGAAGACGATTGCGCCCTGCTGGCGATCGACGATGTCGATGCGCTCCCGCCCGATGCGCAGACCGCGCTTTTCAATGCGTTCAACCGCGCGCGCGGCAACGTGCAATCCCTGCTTCTCGCCGGGGCCGCCGCGCCGCGGGAACTGGCGTTGCGCGAGGATTTGCGCACCCGCATCGGCCAATGCCTGATTTTCGAGGTGCGCCCGCTCGACGATGCGTCGCGCGCCGCCATCCTGCACGCGCTTGCCGCCCGGCGCGGACTGCGGCTGGGCGGCGAGGTGGTCGGGTTTCTCCTCGCCCACGGACGCCGCGACCCGCCGGGCATGGCGGCGGCTTTCGATGCGCTCGATGCCGCTTCGCTCGAATATAAACGCCCCATCACGCTTCCCCTGCTGCGCCAACTCATGCGGGAAGGCTTGCAAATCTGACCCCAATCTAAACTTGTCCGGCCCCGTTTCCATGGATCTCGTACTTTTCGACCTCGACAATACCCTGCTTGCCGGTGACTCCGATGTTGCGTGGACGCAATTCCTGATCGAGGAAGGCGCGCTCGACGAGGCCGCGCAAAAAACGCGCAACCTTGTGTTCTACGAGCAGTACAAAGCGGGCACGCTGGACATTCACAAATTCCTCGATTTCCAGCTCGCGCCGCTGGCGCGTTACCCGCGCGAGCGCCTGGACGCCTGGCATCGCGCTTATATGGAACGCCACATCCGCCCGATGATCCGCCCCGCCGCCCGCGCACTCGTCGAAGGGCACTTGCGGCGCGGCGCGCTCGCCGCCCTGGTGACGGCCACGAACAGTTTCGTCACCTGGCCGATTGCGCGCGAATTCGGTATCGACCATCTCATCGCCACCGTGCCTGCGCAGGAAAACGGCGTCTTCACCGGCAAGCCGCGCGGTCTTCCCGCTTTCCAGGCGGGCAAGGTCACTCGCGTCGAAGCCTGGCTGGAGTCGCTCGGACGCAACTTCGCCAGCTTCGGGCAAAGCTGGTTCTACAGCGATTCGCACAACGACCTGCCGCTGTTGCAGCGGGTCGCCAGACCGGTCGCGGTCGACCCGGACGAGGTTCTGGGCGAATATGCGCGGACGCGCGGATGGGATGTCTTGTCGTTACATAAAACCGAATGATCCCCCCCGATCTTCCGTCCCATTTCAGAGACAAACGCCCGAAAACGCGCTTTCCCCGGTTCGGGTGCGCATAATTTGTATTTGCCGGCATTCAACTTTACGGATCGATCATGTTTTGTACTTCCTGCGGAGCCAGCCTGGGGGCATGGCCCAACAAATCCTGCCCCCGCTGCGGCGCTCCGCTACGGCCAGCGACCGAAACGCCGGAGTCTGGCGTTCCCGAAGCCGAGCCGGCTGGATTCCCGGCTTCCGGGCCTTTTCCCGGCGCGGCTTCTTCCGTGCCACCCGCCACGCGCTACCGGAAAAGCGCCAGCCCCGTCTGGCTGGCCATCGCCGGCGTTTTCGTACTGCTCGTGGGCGGGCTGTGGTGGGGATTGGGGATGAGCGATGCCCCTATCGTCAACCCCGATGCCGTTCGTAACAAAGGCTCTCTGTTGCCCAAGGAGCCGCCTGTAGAGACACCACCCATGGAAACGCCGTTCGTGGAAACGCCGCCCGTGGAAACACCGTTCGTGGAAACGCCGCCCGTGGAAACGCCGCCCGTGGAAACGCCGCCCGTGGAAACGCCGCCCGTGGAAACGCCGCCCGTGGAAACGCCGTTCGTGGAAACGCCGCCCAGGGAGACGCCACCCAGGGAGACGCCGCCCAGGGAAACGCCGCCCAAGGAAACGCCGCCTAGGGAAACGCCCCCCAGGGAAGCGACGAAACGCCTGCCTATTCCTCCGGAATGGCTCGATACCATGCGCGAAGAGTCCGCCCAGTGCGATTCCTTCTTTTGCCACGCGCGGGTACAGCGCAAATACTGCAAGGGCTACTGGAACCGATTGCCCGAATGCAAAAGGAACGGCAATGGGCTGTAGGCGGCGCATCGAGCGCCGCGCCACCGCGAACGGCAAAGACAGGAATCGACACTGCCCGCCGCTTTCGGCGACAATTGCGGACAATACAGGCAACAAATTGACGGCCAGGCATCCATATCCGTCGCTCCGGCCCCCGTTACGATGAACCTTTCTGACAGGTAATTTGAATTCATGTTCTGCAACGCTTGCGGAGCCGATCAGGGAAACCGATCCTTCAAGTTCTGCCCACAATGCGGCGCGTCGATGCAAGCCGCAACGCCCGAACCGGAAACCGCCGCCGCCCCCAGCGTCGCCGCCGATCCGGTCATTGCCGCGCAGCCTCCGGAATCGCCGCCTGCCGGGACGCCGACCGAAACGGCCATTCCGCCGCTCTCAGCAATCACCCTCGATGCCATCCCGGCGCTCAACTTCGCACAGCCCATTGCGGCAGCCGCCTCCAAAGAGGATGAGCCGCCCGCCGCAACGGAAAAAACCGCCTCCGGCTCGGATGCCGGGCCGTCCGAGGCCGAAACCGCGCCTTTCCTTTGGCGGAAAGTCTCGCGGGAAGAAAAATCGCAATACCGGCCGCGCCACAGCACAAAAAAAACACGGGGAGACGCCGGGCCATCCGAACCGGCGCAGTTGCCGAACATTCCGCCCGAACCGGAAAAAACCATCGCCTATGCCAGCCTGGAGCCGCCTGCGCCTGCCGTTTTGCCGCCAGAGACGGAACCCGCGCATTCCGGCCAACACATCGTCGGGGACGAGCCCGCGCCGCTGGCCGCCGTCCCGCCCTTGGCGGAAAACGCGCCCGTCATGCCGGATATTCCTCCTCCCGCCGACGAACCCGACGTTTTCATCGCCTTCCCGGAATGGGAAAAAAGATATACCGCCGAAATCTCCGCGGCGACATCCATGGCGGAATGGGGGCGCATCGAACCCACGATGTCGGGTGCCAGGGATTTTCCGCCGCCCATCGCGCCGCCGCCCCCCAGGGCGAACACCGGCGCCGTATTCGCCATGATCGGCGTCGCCGTCGTTCTGGTACTGGCGCTGTCCGGGCTATGGTGGTTTTTCGACCGGACGAGCGCCGCGCCTGAAGCTTTCCACGAAGACGCGCCGGAAATCGCCTCCGAAACGCCTCCGCCCCTGACGGTCGGAACGAATGAAACACCGCCAGCCGAAACACTGGCGGTTCCGGCGCAAGAGACGAACGGACCGCTCCCGGAATTCGATTCCGCTTCCAGGCCGGAGCCGGAAACGCCATTGCCGGTCATCCCCTCTCTGCCTGTAAACCAACAGCCGGGCAGCCACAACCGTACCGACAACGACATCGAGCCGCTTCCCGAGTCGCTCCCCTCCCCCAGAGAACCGACTTCAATGCCTTCCGCCGCCTCCACAGCGCCCCCTCCATCTTCCAGGGCTTCCGCTACGCCCTCTCCACCTTCCCGCCCGCCCGCCATTGCGCCCATTCCCCTGCCCTCGCCTCCCGCACAGGAATACGGAGCGAATGCCCCCGCCTCCAGGCAAGAACCCATGCGCACCGCCACGCCCCCGCCCACCGCCGAACCCGAATGGAATCCGCCGCCCGCCGCCACGCCTCCGCCGCCCATCGACGAACCCGCGTGGGAAGCGCCGCGCCCCATCCCTCCCAGCCCGCCATCGGCCATCCGGGAGCGCCCGCAGCAAGACTCCCCGCCCTGGCGCGACCGGCTGCGCCGGGAATTGTCGAACTGCGAAGATTTTTTCTGCCGCGAAAGGCTGCGCGAACAATACTGTTCGGATCGCTGGAGAATGCTGCCGGAATGCCGGGGCGCATCGCTTTGAGGAAAAGTTTCATGAGCCGCAATCATTGGAGAACCGCATGAATCACAAGCAGCCTGTACCGAGGTTTCGCCATGCCGACCTGTTGCGGGCCGTCGAAGCGTTGCGCAACGAAAAAGCCTTGTTCGTTCTTCTCGTTACCGGCCTGCTGGCGGGCGCGTCGATATTCCTCATGTACAGCCTGCACGACCCCGGCGCTTTCACGTCGATCGTCCTGTCCGTTTTCGTTTTCCTGCTGCTGCCGGTCGGCGCATCCGCAGCCGGCCTGCTGCTCATGGATCAGGCCAGGGGACTGACGCCGCGACCGCTCGGCAGCGCCGTGCCCGGCGGGCTTTTCGCCGCCTTGCGGCTTCTCGTCATCTTCCTGGCGAACGTCGCGGTGATGGCTGTTTTTTACCTTTTCCTCGGCCTGCTGCTTTTCGCATGCAAGATTCCCTTTCTCGGCCCGGCGCTTTATGCCGTACTTTTCCCGATCCTGACGGTGGCGGCGGGACTGTTGTGCCTGGGACTTTTCGCGGCCCAGTCGATGGCCGGGCCCGCCATCTGGAACGGCGCGACCGTGAGCGAAACCTTGTCCATGCTCGTGCGGATCGCCACCCGCCGGGGCGCGGAACTGCTCGTCAGCCTTTTCCTGCTCGCCGCGCTCGTGGCCCTGGCCGAATTCGTGCTTTTCGGTATCGTCGCAATCGGCGGCCAAACCGTACTGGGCGCATCGGTATCCATATTGGGCAATTCGCTCCAAAACCCGGCGGGCTTCCCCGGACTCGGCATCATCCAGCCCATCGCGGCCAACGAATACGCGCAGGCAATCGCTTTCGGCTTCATGCTCATCACCGTGCTGGTATTGACTGCCGTCATGGCCCTGGCCCTGATGGGCCTGAACCTGATTTACCTGCGGATCGCCGGCGATCCAGCCCTGGCCGGGACGGATTCGCCCAATGCGCCCCCGCCTTCCGGCCCCGGAAAGGCGCAAGAAACGTCGTCGCCGCCCTTTGAAGCGCGCGCCGCGGTCGCCGCCGCAAACCCTGCGGACAAACCCGCCGCCCATGGCGTTCCGGACATCCTGGCGGGGCTTTTCGCCGAAGCCGCCCCCCCTGCCGCCGCGCCGCCTTCGACCTGCCCGCATTGCCGGGCGGCCATACAGCCCGGCGACCATTACTGCGGTGAGTGCGGCGGCAAAATCACGGGCTGAACCGTTTCACCCGCCGACGTATTACAGGCGCGCATCGGTTATCATTGCGCGCCCGATCCGCTCCCGGAACCCCGCGATTCAATGATCCGCAAACTGCTGCGCAAGGTTTTCGCCCGCCGCGCCGCGAAACCCATCCTTCCCGGCGAACCCGCCCGCATTTCCGCCGACCAGCATGGCATCCGCCGCGAACAGGTTTCGCGCGCGGCCATCAAGGTTTGCGCCACGCTCCAGGATCACGGCCATCAGGCGTACATCGTGGGCGGCGCGATCCGCGACCTGCTGATCGGGCAACAGCCCAAGGATCACGACATCGCCACCAGCGCCACGCCCGAGGAAGTTCGGGCGCTGTTCCGCCGTTCGCGCATCATCGGCAGGCGTTTCAAAATCGTCCACGTCCCGAGCGGCGCGGAAACCATCGAAGTTTCCACCTTCCGCGCCAACCAGTCGGCGGAAACCGACGACCATGGCCGAGTACTCGCCGACAATATCTACGGCACCCAGGCCGAAGACGCCATCCGGCGCGATTTCACCGTCAATGCGCTCTATTACGACCCCACGACCGGGATCATCGTCGACTATCACCACGGCGTCGCCGACCTGCGGCAGAAAACCTTGCGCATGATCGGCGAGCCGCGCGTGCGCTACCGCGAAGACCCGGTGCGCATGCTGCGCGCGGTGCGGCTGGCTGCCAAGCTCGGCCTCATCATCGACCCCGCCGCGCGCGCGCCGATACGCGAAATGGCAACGCTGCTCGAAAACGTGCCCTCGGCGCGATTGTTCGACGAAATGCTCAAGCTGCTGATGTCGGGCAATGCCGTGCGCTGCATCGAGCAATTGCGCGAAGATGGGTTGCACCACGGCCTGCTGCCGCTGCTCGATGTCATTCTCGACCAGCCCGCGGGCGAACGCTTCATCTGGCTGGCGCTGGAAAACACCGATGAGCGGGTGCGCGCCGACAAATCCGTATCTCCCGGTTTTCTGTTCGCCGCCCTGCTCTGGCCCGAGGTGACGCGGAAATGGCAAGAGCGCCAGAGCGCCGGCGAGCCGCCGTATCCGGCGCTTTTCGGGGCGATGGACGACACGCTCGACACGCAGGCGACACAGTTGGCAATCACCCGCCGCATTGCGGGCGACATCAAGGATTTGTGGGCGCTGCAACCGCGCTTCGACAAGCGCACGGGCAAAATGCCTTTCCGCCTGATCGAGCATCCCCGCTTCCGGGCCGGTTGGGATTTTCTCAATTTGCGGGCGGCGGCGGGCGGCGTCGCGCAGGAACTGCCCGACTGGTGGGATCGTTTCGCCCACGCCGGTCACGATGAACGCGAGGCGCTGCTGCGCGCCGCACCCAAGGATGAAGCGCCGCGCCGCAAACGGCGCAGACGCAAGCCCGGCGGCAGTGGCGCGGACGCATCCGGCGCGCCGCCCGCCACGCCTTGATCCGATGAGGTCTTCCGGATTCGTCCGCGCCCATGTCGCCTTCGGCGCGAACCTGGGCGACCCGTTCGCCGCTTTCGCCCGCGCCATGGCGGCGCTCGCCGCCATGCCGGACACCCGGCCCGTCGCGCGATCCTCGTACTATCGCAGCGCGCCGCTCGGCGTCGCCGGCAGGCAGCCCAATTACGTCAATGCCGTCGTCGCCCTCGATACCGGCCTCGCGCCCCAGGCATTGCTCGATGCCCTGCTCGCAATCGAAGCCGCCGAAGGCCGCACCCGCGACGCGCCGCTCGCCCCGCGTCCCATCGACCTCGATCTGCTGTTGCACGGCGAGACGGTCCTGCGCACCCCGGCGCTCACCCTGCCCCATCCGCGCCTGCACCGGCGCGCTTTCGTCCTCCTGCCCCTGGCCGAAATCGCGCCCGATCTCGTCATCCCCGGCATCGGGGCGCTCGCGCCCCTGCTGGAGACGGTGCGCAACCAATGCATCGTCCGCCTGGAAGATGCGCATACGCCGGTTCGCGGCCTCGCCGAACCGGCAATGGCGTGAAATCGCTACGCGATCTCCCATGCAATACCAATGGTTTCAAGCAGATCCGCGTACTCGTCGCCAAGTTCCGCGATGCCTGACGGTGGCGGTATGAAGGCGCTCATCGTGTCGACCAACGTCTGTACATCGTCATCATCCAGCGTAGCGCCGCCCGCCTGGAATTCTTCGATGTGGTTGGCCGCGCCCCAGTACCAATTGTTGATCGTCACCTTGTCCTGCGTACCCAGGACACTGATTTCGAGGTGATTGCCGGATTTTTTGAACCAAAGCTGGTCGAAAGCGATACTTTCCCCGAATTGCAGGCAGTCACTGCCGCCGTTGTCGACCAGGGTGTCCTGCCCGTCGCCGCGGGCAAAGCGGTAGGTGTCGTTGCCCATTCCACCTTCCAGCTGATCGTCGCCTGTGCCGCCAATGAGAAGGTCGTCGCCGTTTCCACCGTACAGGGTGTCGTTGCCTGTCCCACCGTCGAGAATGTCGTCGCCGTCGCTACCGTACAGGCTGTCGTTGCCCTCGTCGCCCATGAGCGTGTCGGCTCCATATCCGCCGTAGAGCATGTCGTCGCCTATGCCACCGGACAAAGTATGCGCAGCCCCCACAGCGCGCAAGACGTCATTGCCGTCCGTGCTTATGCAGCTTCGGCGATCGATCTCCGCTTTGTCCCACACCGTGCCGTCGGCAAAATGGATTTCTTCGATGGCGTAGGTCGAACTGTTGAAGTGATTGCTCACCGTGATCTGATCGCTCGTCCCCTTGATCCCAAGGATCAGGTGACCGTTGTTAGGGTTCAGTACCTGTATGTCGTCCGGGCCGATCCCCTCGGCGAATTCGATCACGTCCCGGCTACCCGTCGCGCTGTCGTTATCGTAGATCGTGTCTTGCCCGTCGCCACGGGCAAAACGGTAGGTATCGTTGCCATAGCTGCCTTCCAACCGGTCGTCGCCTGCGCCGCCTATGAGAACGTCGTTGCCGTAGCTGCCTTCCAGCTGGTCGTCGTCTGCGCCACCGATGAGAACGTCGTTGCCGCTTCCTCCGAACAGGATGTCGCTGCCTGTCCCACCGTCGAGAATGTCGTCGCCCGCGCCGCCATCCAAGTAATCGTTGCCCGCTCCGCCGATGAGAACGTCGTTGCCGCCATAACCGTACAGGTTATCGTTGCCGCCACCGTCTATGAGTGAGTCGTCGCCTGCACCGCCATAGAGCGCATCGTTGCCACCCGATCCCAGAAAAATTCCATAAGACGAAGCCAATTTCAGCACGTCTGTATCCACTGGATAAGCAGAAATCACTTGACCAATATAGCCGCCTATATTCCAGCCTGTCGCCTGGAAAAAACTCCCCGCCTCACGATACATTTCGATAAGGTCCGCAATGCCCGCCGAGGAATCGTTGGAGATTTTCTGACTCACCTGCGCAATGAGTGCTGAGTAATCCAGATACGGCGCATCGCTGTCGTCACATTCAATCTTGTCATAGTAAGGCTTGAGCAAGGTCTGGGAGATCAGCGAATCGTAAACACCTTGTTTCAGCGCGTCGTAGGCTTGATCGAGCAGGGTGATTTGCCCGGCATGTAGCGAAAGACTGGTTACGCCCGAAATGGCGAACGATTCCCCATTGAACGCTTCCAATATATGCAGTTTTTGCAGCATCGCTCGATAAGCCGCCGTCTCGCCTGCACTGGGATTATTGTCGATGTAATGCTGGATTCCGGCAAACTCGTATTGCACGCCCTGACTGGGAACAGCAACGGTTCCGGCCCATTCGTCGAGCAGTTGATCCAACAGGCTTTTTTGATCGAAGACGGTTGTGGCAGCGGCATATTGTGACAATATGGCGAGCAAAGCGGGGGAGAGCGTCGCCGATTCGGAGAGAGAGCGAACGAGTCCCATGCCGGTCATGCGAGGGAGCGCAAGCGCCTCGGCGCTCACAGGGATGGCGTCGACGTATTCGCTATTGAATTTATCTTCGGCAAAGGCCAGGCTCGCTACGGTGGTTGTCGTTCCATTCGTGTAAGTGACGCAGGCTGTTTCAAGTACCTGGTTGCCATCACCGATATCTTGGTTTTGCGCCGTCCGATCCAACGAAATGCTGCTGATGCCGAGATCGGTCAGGGAAAACAATTCGCCGGACTGGCTAACGCCGTCCTGGTTGATGTCGCGCCAGATTTTGAGGCTTTGGAAAGCGGCATCGTCCGCGTCTATCCGACCGTCGGCGTTGCCATCGAGATCGGCAAGCGCCTGAAAACCGTCCGTCGCCTTCTGTCCGTCCTGCAATACAGTGTCGGCTCCAAAGAGTTCGCCGCCATCGTCGATCAGCCCGTTGGAGTCTGTAAATTAAACTGTGTAACTGCATTTTGAAAAACAGGCGGAGAAGCCGCGGAAGGAGCACAGAGTCATGACCCAGAAGCCCGAAATACTGGACGAGTTACTGAAGGACTGCA
>JAISCE010000037.1 GCA_031265765.1 Azoarcus sp. | reverse complement strand
CTGGGCAGACCACGCCATTTGCAACCATGCTCGGCTACGTACAGGATGGCGTTCAGAACCTGAAGATTCGACAGCCTGACATTGCCGCGCTGGCGCGGTAAACAGTCTTCTATCTGTTGATATTGGGATTCGCTGATTTCCATCTCCGAAGTATAACATTTTCTCAATTAGTGTGAACACACCCTAGTTCAGCGGTTCCCTAGTTGTCGATCATCAAAGCATGGCAACCTGTTTGTCGATCCCTTTTGCGTCGGCTGGCGTCGCATGCAATGTGTAATCTCAACCTCGGACTCTGATTATCAGTGCTACGCCAGATGAGGTACCCCGTCCAGCTCCCGGCAGCGCCGCTATCTGGTAGCGTTGCGCCTAGATGGGTCGTCGATGGTTTCGCATGTCCAGTCTTTTTGTCCATGCGACAGAAAGTCCGCGAGACGGCTTCGGTTCGCCTTCTCTTCGCACGGCGGGGCATGTCATGCGCTTACGGATCGAACACGGCATTCCGCATGACTGGAGGGCTTCCGGTGAGAACAATACATGGACATTTCCTCCCTTTTGCCACGTTCGGAGGCGCCGTATCGTTCATGCTCGTGTGGAGCGTGCTGATTCTCGCTTCTCTTTTCGTGCAGCGCGAACAGTTGAACCGCAGCGCCGCCGAACTGGCGCGCGTCGCGGCCATCGCCAGCCTCAGGAAAGACATGGAAATCCGCGACTGGGCGTCGTCGATCGAGGGGATTTTCATCCGGGAGGAGCATGCGCCTGCGCTCGATTCGCTCGACCAGGAACAACGCTTCAAGGCCGTGGGCGGTTCGGGCAAGTCCCTCGATCTGGTACGGGTCACGCCGATGCATTTATTGCTGACGATTCAGGGCATGTCGAACCGGCAATCCGAATTCCGCGAGCGCCTGACCGCCGGACAGTTGCGCAACCGCGAAAATGTGCCCGACAACTGGGAGAAAAAGGCGCTCGCCGAACTGGATAAAGGCGTCGAGATCGTCTCCGAGGCGCTCCCCCAGCGCGGCGGGCATGGGCTGATGCGGGTCATGATCCCGATGCGGATGGAGAAGGAATGCCTGGAGTGCCACCGCGATACGCTCATCCCGGTCGGCGGCTTGCGCGGCGGCGCGAGCATCTCCGTCGATCTCAACACTTACCGTTCGGCGCAGGAACCGGCCTGGCGCGCGATCCGGTATGGGCATGGCGCGATCTGGCTGCTCGGCGCGGGCGCTATTTTCCTGCTCCACTATATTTCCCGCCGCAGCGCCCGGGATCTGATCCGGGAGGATCAGATCCGCCGCGAAAACGCAATGGCGTTCGCGGCCATGGCCGAAGGCGCCGCCATCACCGATCCGGACGGTACGATTCTGTGGGTCAACGACGCTTTCTGTACCATCACCGGTTACGGACGCGAGGAGGCGGTCGGGGCCAATCCGCGGATTCTCAAGTCCGGCATGCACGACGATGCCTTTTACGCGCGGTTCCGGGAGCAGTTGCGCCGCATGGGCCGCTGGCACGGCGAAATCTGGAACAAACGCAAGAACGGCGAAATCTACCCGGCGGAAATCTCGATCCAGACCCTGCGGCTGGCCGACGGCAACGTCCGGCGCTATATCTTGGTCTTCTCCGACATCTCCCTGCGCAAGAAGAACGAGCGGGAACTCGCGGCCCACCGCGAACACCTCGGAGAACTCGTCCGACAGCGCACTGAGGAACTCACCGTCGCGCGCGATCAGGCCGAAGCGGCCAATCACAGCAAGTCGACCTTTCTCGCCAACATGAGCCACGAGTTGCGCACGCCGCTCAACGCGGTGATCGGTTTTTCAAGGCTGATGGAAAAGGACGTTTCGCTTTCGCCGGAGAATCGCCGCACGGTGGCGATCATCAATCACTCCGGACAGCATCTGCTCACGCTCATCAACGATGTGTTGGAGTTCTCCAAGATCGAGGCGGGCAAGATGACGATGCGGCCGGAGGAGGTCGATCTGGCCGAACTGTTGAAACAGGTGACGGAGATGATGCGGCTGCGCGCCGAAGAGCGGGGGCTGCGCTTGCGCCTCGTCGCCAGCGCCGTGCCGGCGCTGGTGCTGCTCGATCCCGGCATGTTGCGTCAAGTTCTGCTCAATCTGCTTTCAAACGCGGTCAAGTTTACGGAATATGGCGAGATTGTCATGCGCGTGAGCGCCTGCCCTGTTTCGGAAGCGGCGCAACGCCTGTGTTTCAGTGTACACGACACGGGCATCGGCATCGGGCCGGATGACCGGGAGCGCATTTTTTCTTCCTTCGAGCAGGCCGGCGGCGCGCATCGCGGCGGCACGGGGCTGGGACTGACCATCAGCCGGAGTTACGTGCGCATGATGGGAGGCGAGTTGTTGCTCGATTCACGCCCCGGAGAAGGCGCAGAGTTTCATTTCACGATTACCGCGCCGACGGTGCGCGGCGCACAGCCGGAACGCGGCGGCGAAGCCGCGCCGGCCGGCGGACTCGAACGCCCAGTGCTCGTGGTCGACGACAGTCCGGAGGGACGCCTGCTCGTGCGCGCCATTCTCGAACCGGTCGGTTTCCATGTGAAAGAAGCCGGAACGCTCGCGCAAGCCTGGGCGGAGGTGGAGCGCCAGTCCGCCGGTCTCGTGCTGCTCGATTGGTATCTGCCCGATGGCGAGGGCATCGAGCTGATCCGCCGCTGCGCCGGATTGGGCGGCCGGCGGCCGGCGCTCGTCATGCTGACGGCGAACGCGCTGGCCGAGAGCCGCGCCGCGGCGCTCGCCGCCGGCGCGGACGGTTTTCTGAGCAAGCCGTTCGATGAAACCGGCTTGCTGCGCCTGATCGACAGCGTACTCGCGGCGCGGTCGCGGCGGACTGGGCCGCCCGCGGGCGGCCCGGCGCGGGAAGCGCGTACTCTGCTCGAAACGCTGACGCGGGAAGAACGCGAGCGGCTCACCCAAGCGGCGATTTCGCTGAGCCGCGATGAGATCGCCGCCGCCATCGCCGCCATCGCCCGCAGAGACGCTTCGCTCGGCGCGGCGCTGCTTCCGCTCTCCGGGGAACACGATTACCGGCAGCTCTGGGAGGCGCTGGGCCTCGAAGGGAGCGGGTCATGAACGGCAATGGCGCGAACCCCGCCGGGCGGGCGGAAATACTGATCGTCGACGACACCGTGGGGTCGCTCAATCTCCTGAGCGATCTGCTCTCCGGCGCGGGCTACACCGTGCGCGCCGCCCGGGACGGACGCATGGCGCTGCGCTCGGCGCGCGAGCGGGCGCCCGACCTGATCCTGCTCGACGTGCGCATGCCGGGCATGGACGGTCATGAACTGTGCCGCTTGCTCAAGCAGGATGCGCGCACGCGCGAAGCGCCGGTCATTTTCCTGTCGGCGCTGCACGAAACGGGCAACAAGGTGAAAGGCTTCTCGCTCGGCGCGGTGGATTACATCGCCAAGCCTTTCGAGCCAGACGAGGTGCTCGCCCGCGTGCGTACCCATATCGAATTGCACCGCCTGCAAACGCGGCTGGAAGAACGGGTCGATGAACGTACCGGACAATTGCGCCGTTCCGAAGATGCGTTGCGCGATTCGCAGAGGCGCCTGCGGGAACTCACCCATTTTTTGCAGGATGTGCGGGAAAAGGAACGCATGTCGATCGCGCGCGAACTGCACGACGAGTTGGGACAGGCGCTGACCGCCCTGCGCATCGACCTCGGCTGGCTGCGCAAACAATGCACGGCTCCGGACGGCGCGCTCGGCGCGCGCATCGACGCCTCGCATACACTGGTCGAGCATACCATCGAGTCCCTGCGCCGCATCTCCGAAGGGCTGCGCCCCGGTATGCTCGACGTGCTCGGGCTGTGCGCGGCGCTCGAACATCTGGCCCGGCAGTTCGAGGAGCGATGGTCGATCGCCTGCGTCTTTCGCGCCGACCGGGACGAATACGGTCTCGATGCCGACCAGTCGATCGCCGTGTTCCGGCTCGTACAGGAAGCGTTGACCAACATTTCCCGCCATGCGCACGCAAGCCGGGTCGATATCCAGTTGAAAGCGGCGGACGGGCGGCTGCATCTCGTCATCCAGGACGATGGCGACGGGTTCGACCCCAACGCGCCGCGAAAGGGATTCGGCCTTCTCGGCATGTCGGAACGGGTGAACATACTGGGCGGTGAAATGAGCATCGACGGCGGCAACGGCATGCGCATCGCCATCGCCCTGCCCCTGGCCGCGGGAGGAGAGGAAAAATGATCCGGATACTCATTGCCGATGACCACGACATTCTGCGCGCCGGACTGAAACACATCCTGAGCGAGACGGGCGACATTACCGTCGGCGGCGAGGCAGGCAATGGCGCGGAGGCGCTGGCCCAGTTGCGCCGGGAACGATGGGATGCCGTCGTGCTCGATCTCAACATGCCGGGCCGCAACGGCATCGAACTCATCAAACAGGTCAAGGACGAGTTTCCGCGCCTGCCCATCCTGATATTGAGCATGTACAAAGAAGACATTTACGCCGTGCGCGCCCTGAAGGCCGGCGCGTCCGGGTATCTGTGCAAGGATAATGCGGAATCGCAGTTTCCCGATGCCATCCGCAAGATCGTCGGCGGCGGTCTTTTCATCAACCAGAACGTGGCGGAAAGCCTCGCGTGCGATCTCCAGGGCAATCGCGCGCAATGGCCGCACAACCGGCTCACCGACCGCAATTACCAGATATTTCTCATGCTCGTGCAAGGCATGGGCGTCTCCGAAATCGCGCGCCGGCTCAATCTCAGCGTCAAAACCGTCAGCACGCACAAAGCCAATATCCAAACGAAAATGGGGCTGGCCAATACTGCCGAACTCGTCCGCTATGCCGTCCAGCATCACCTCATCGAGAGTGACGCGCCGCTGGCCTGAGTTTCCGCCATGACAAACCCTCACCCCCCTTCCGCGCCGGAACCTTTCGCCGGACTCGACCTGCTCTCATCGGCCATCGTCCTCGTCGACGGCGGTCTCATCGTCCGCTACCTCAACCCCGGCGCCGAAAACCTTTTCGCCGTCAGCCAGCGCAAACTGGCGGGACAGCCGCTCCGGGCGCTGCTCGGCGAGCCTGCCCCCCTGGGCAATGCGCTGCGCAACGCGCTGGCCGCCAACTGGAGCTACACCGGCCAGGATCTCAAGGTGCAAATCCCGGGCGGCAACAAAATCAGCATCGATTGCACCGTCAGCCCGGTCGATGCCGGCAATATCCGCCTGCTGCTCGAATTCCGCCCGATCGACGCACAACTCCGGGTCGCGCGCGAAGAATTGCTCCTGCACCAACAACAGGCCAGCCGCGAATTGATCCGCAACCTCGCCCACGAAATCAAAAACCCCCTCGGCGGCATCCGCGGCTCGGCGCAACTGCTGCAAAGCGAGCTTTCCGACCCGCAATTGCACGAATACACCAAAGTCATCATCGCCGAGGCCGACCGCCTGCAAGCCCTGATGAGCCGCCTGCTCGGCTCGCACAATATCGCGCGCCCGGCCCCGCTCAACATCCACGACGTGCTCGAACACGTCAGGCGGCTCATCCTGGCCGAATTCCCCGGCATTCTCATCAACCGCGACTACGACGCCAGCCTGCCCGAACCGACCGCCGACCGCGAGCAACTCATACAAACCTTCCTCAACATCGTCCGCAACGCCGCGCAGGCTATCGAAGGCAAAGGCGAAATCACGCTGCGCAGCCGCATCGCCCGCCAGGTCACCATCGCCAAGCGCCGTTTCAAAATGGCACTGGAATTGCATGTCGTCGACAACGGCCCCGGCATTCCGGAAGAAATCCGCGACAAGATTTTCTATCCGCTCATCTCGGGCCGCGACGGCGGCAGCGGCTTGGGGCTATCGCTGGCGCAGAACTTCATCGAACGCCATCAAGGCATGATCGAAGTCGATAGCTACCCGGGACGGACTTGCTTTACCGTCCTGCTTCCGATTACCGGGCGGACTTGAGGCGCAGACCGAAACCGCACCAAAATAGTGCGTACAATCACGAAATGAATACAGTCTGGATCATCGACGACGACCGCTCCATCCGCTGGGTGCTCGAAAAAGCCATGGGCCGCGAGGGCATCGGCTACCGCAGCTTCGCCTCGGCGAGCGAAGCCCTCGAAGCCCTCGATGTCGCCGCGCAGCCGCCCAAGGCCATGCTCTCCGACATCCGCATGCCCGGCGACTCGGGACTGACCCTGTTGCACCGGGTCAAGGAGCGCCACCCGCAATTGCCGGTCATCGTCATGACCGCCTATTCCGACCTCGACAGCGCCGTTTCGGCTTTTCAGGGCGGCGCTTTCGAGTACCTTCCCAAGCCCTTCGATGTCGATCAGGCCATCGCCCTCGTGCGCCGGGCGCTCGAACAAAGCCCGCAGCGCGAAAGCGCGGACGAAGACAACACCGCCGTCCCCGAAATTCTCGGCCAGGCGCCATCGATGCAAGAAGTCTTCCGCGCCATCGGGCGGCTGTCGCAATCGCACGCCACCGTCACCATCAGCGGCGAATCCGGCACCGGCAAGGAACTCGTCGCCCGCGCCCTGCACCGGCACAGCCCGCGCCGGGACGCCCCTTTCATCGCCATCAACACCGCCGCCATCCCGCGCGACCTGCTCGAATCCGAACTTTTCGGCCACGAACGCGGCGCTTTCACCGGCGCTGCCACGCAACACCGGGGCCGCTTCGAGCAAGCATCGGGCGGCACCCTGTTCCTCGACGAAATCGGCGACATGCCCCCGGAACTGCAAACCCGCCTGCTGCGGGTACTTTCCGACGGCCATTTCTACCGCGTCGGCGGCCACCAGTCGATCCGCGCCAGCGCGCGGGTCATCGCCGCCACGCATCAGAACCTCGAAGAACGCGTCCGGCAAGGGCTTTTCCGCGAAGACCTTTTCCACCGCCTCAACGTCATCCGCCTGCGGCTGCCCCCCTTGCGCGAGCGGCGCGAGGACATCCCCCTGCTCGTGCGCCACTTCCTGCAACGCAGCGCGCACGAGCTGGGCGTGGAAAGCAAGCGCATCTCGGAAGCCGCGCTCAAATACCTGCAAACCCAACCTTTCCCCGGCAACATCCGCCAGCTCGAAAATCTGTGCCACTGGCTCACCGTCATGGCTCCCGGCCAGACCGTCGACATCGCCGACCTGCCCACCGATCTGCGCGACCGCCCCGTGCAGGAAGCGCCGGTCGACTGGGCCAACACCCTCGGTCTCGAAGCCGAACGCCTCCTTGCCCTCATGCCCGGCGAAGTCTTCGACCGCCTGACGCACGAATTCGAGCGCACGCTGATCCGGCGGGCCTTGGCGTTCACCGGCGGACGCCGCATCGAAGCCTCGCTGCTGCTCGGCATCGGCCGCAACACCATTACGCGCAAAATCCAGGAATTGGGCATCGACGAGGCACAACCGGGTGCGGACGTCACCGTGAAACGCGAAGCCTGAGAACTTTCCGGTTCAGGCTTTTGCAACGTTGCGAGGGACTGACGCGGTTCTGGTTCAGCACGTCATTCTCGCGGCGCATGCGCAAAAGGCGCGCATTACCCGCCTGCCCCGTGGCGGTACATGCACCGTCATCTTCCGGAAAACCCGATACATGCGGTAATCTTCGCTCCCGGAACATGATTGAAGCGTTGCCATGCCACGCAGTCCGCGCTTCGGTTCGCCGTCCCGGCTTCCCGTTTTTGCCAGACGGCATTTTTTCGATTGGACAGGGAAACCCGTGTGCCCGCCGCCATGAATACTTCCGCCGCCGGCAATGTAGAACTGCGTCACGCAGAAAGCGCGCCCCGGCTGTGCGTCAGCGGACAGTGGACGCTCCCCCATTACCATGGTCTCACGGCCCGCGTCGCCGGTCTACGCGCGCAGGCCGGCGCGGCGGAGGCGCGTCTCGATCTCTCCGCGCTCACGGCGCTCGACACGGCTGGCGCAAGACTGTTGTGCGAGTTGATCGGCGTCGAACGCCTGAAAAACCAGCTTGCGGACACCCATCTCGCGTCCGGCCAGCGCGAATTGCTGGAGGCCGTCGCGGCGGCGCTCGCCGGACCCGGCGCGCCGCCGGCCAAACGCTATCGTTTCGGCGACGTGCTCGTCCATATCGGCCAGGCAGTCATCGCGTTCCGGCACCATGCCACCGCCCTGCTCGGTTTCGTCGGTCTCATCCTCGACGGGCTGGCGCGCACGCTGTGGCAGCCCCGGCGCTGGCGCGTGACCGCGACCGTCGCCAACCTGGAACAGGCCGGTTTCGACGCCGTACCCATTGTGGCGCTGCTGACCTTCCTCATCGGAGCCGTGGTGGCCTTTCTCGGTGCAACCGTGCTCGCCGACTTCGGCGCGACGATCTACACCGTCAGTCTGGTTTCATACTCTTTCCTGCGCGAGTTCGGGGTGTTGCTCGCCGCCATCCTGGTAGCGGGGCGTACCGCGAGCGCGTTTGCGGCCCAGATCGGCTCGATGCGCATCAACGAGGAAGTCGATGCCCTCCGCATAACAGGGCTGAACCCCGTGGAGTTGCTGGTATTGCCGCGCGTACTGGCGATGATGCTGGCCTTGCCCATACTCGCTTTCATCGCCATGGCCTGCGGCATTGCGGGCGGCATCGTCGTGTGCGCGTTGAAGCTCGACATTTCGCCGGGGATGTTCCTCTCGGTGCTGGCCAACGACATCGGGCCGCGCCACTTTTTCATCGGCATCGGCAAGGCACCGGTTTTCGCTTTCCTGATCGCCGCGATCGGCTGTCTCGAAGGTTTCCGGGTGAGCGGCAGCGCGCAATCGGTGGGCGAGCATACGACCTCGGCGGTGGTGCAGTCGATTTTCACGGTGATCGTGGTCGATGCCATCGCGGCCCTGTTCTGCATGGAGATGGGCTGGTGAGCGCGGCGGGAACGATGCGCCTGTTCGGGCGAAACCTGCATGCTTTGCCCATACCATCGCCGACCGGATCGCAGTGCTGGAAATCAATGAAAAACAAACGGATGTGGTCTTGACTTGGCCGCGGAGCTTACCTAGCATTACGTTCGCGTGAAATTGTACGCATCGTGCTTCAATGAACCTGAAGGAGAACACAGCGATGCCCGGAAATGAGCACTGGGTTTTTGATGTTCGGGGGGGCCGTTTTTACAGGCCAGTGAATTTTGGCGTCACATACAACGACGTCTACTCCGACGCCCCCGGTTATCAAAACGATCCAGGTTACGAAACCACGCGCAATGCCGGGCCGATTCCGCGTGGCATGTGGCGGATGAGCGGCTGGCAGACGCGATCCAACAATGGCCGCCTGCGCGATGTAATTGTTCTTGAACCCATGTCTGGAACCAATGTACACGGGCGCGATGGCTTCCTTATCCACGGCGATAACGGAAACGGAGACCGTTCCGCGTCAAATGGCTGCATCATCATCAACGGGGCCGACAATCGGCTCAGAATATGGCGCTCCGGTGTCCGGCTCATAAGAGTGCAATGATGAAACTACCGGTCATTTTCGGCCTGCTTGCCGTACTGTCCGGTTGTGCGGAAATGTCGCCCGATCTGGCGCGACTGGAATCGCTTTATGTCGAAACATCGAGCGATGCCGCAATGGCGTCTCTCGCCTGCGCGATTCAATCGGGCAAAGACAAAAAGCATTGGTCCGAGTGCGACAACGGCGGCTGGACCGATCTGGCGATCAACCGCAACCCTGCCGCCCCTCCCGCTATTGCGCGGCTCGTGGCGCTGAGAATGGACGCAAGCCTAAGCGAAGCGCGCGGATGCCTCACCCTGCAACGAGGGCGGCAGACGCTCCAATATCTCAAAAACCTGGATGCGGCGGCTGCCCGCGCGGCGTGCGAATCTCAATGGGAGCGCGTCCGCGCCAACAATGATCCGCCCCGTTACCCGGAAGTCAAACCGGACGATGTTTGCAACAGCATTCAAGACATCGAGCGAATCCGCGACGGCTACATCGGGGAGATCGAACTCGACGTGCAATGCTGGCCGTGGCTGTTCGACTAGGCGGCTGTTCCGGCATCGACAGCGCCCATGGCCGCGTCCATACCGATACGGGCGACGGCGCTCTCCGGAGCGCCGCCGTTCGTTTACCCGGAAAAATATTTGTAATCTGCATGGAGATGGGCTGGTGAGCGCGGCGCGGGCGGCGGAAAACGTCATCGAAGCGCGCGGCGTCCGCAACCAGTTCGGCGCGCAGGTCGTGCATGACGGACTCGACCTGACGGTGCGGCGCGGCGAAGTGCTCGCCGTCGTCGGCGGTTCGGGCACAGGGAAGTCGGTGCTGTTGCGCACGATCATCGGCCTCAACCGGCCCGCTGCGGGGACGGTGCGTTTGTTCGGGCAGGATTTGCACGCCCTGCCCGCCGGGGAACAAGTGGCGCTGGAGCGCCGCATCGGCGTGCTGTTCCAGCAAGGGGCGCTGTTTTCTTCGCTCACGGTGGCGGAAAACGTCGCACTGCCGCTGATCGAGCATGCACGGCTGCCCTTGGCGGAAGCCGTGCAACTGGCCGCGCTCAAGATCGCGCTTGCCGGACTGCCGCCGGACGCGGGCGACAAGCTGCCCGCCGAATTATCCGGCGGAATGGTCAAGCGCGCGGCGCTTGCCCGCGCGCTGGCGCTCGACCCCGACATTCTCTTTCTCGACGAACCGACCGCCGGACTCGACCCCATCGGCGCGGCGGCTTTCGACCGGCTGATCCTGACCTTGCGCGATGCGCTGGGACTGACCGTCTTCCTTGTAACACACGACCTCGATACTCTTTACACCATCGCCGACCGGATTGCGGTACTGGCGAACAAGCGCGTTCTGGTCAACGACACGCTGGAGGCGGTCGCCGCCACCGACGATGCCTGGATTCGCGACTATTTCCACGGTCCGCGGGGCCGCGCGGCCATGACGGCGGCGCACGCCCGCGCGCCGTGAAAGGGGATTTGCCATGGAAACCCGTGCGCATCATTTGCTGATCGGCCTTTTCACCGTCTTCGTGACCGGCGCTGCGCTCGCCTTCGCCTTATGGATGGGCGGGGTCAGCGACGATCATTACGAAATCTACGACGTTTCGTTCGACGAGGCCGTCTCCGGGCTTTCCAAAGGCAGCACGGTCGAATTCAAGGGTATCCGGATCGGCGCCGTCGACGATCTGCGCCTCGATCCCGCAAACCGGAATCGGGTGCGGGTGCGCATTCACGTCGATACCGACGCGCCGGTTTACGCCAATACCCGCGCCCGCCTGCACACGGCCAGCATCACCGGCCTGTCGGTGATCCGCCTGAGCGACGGCAGCGGCGCTCCCCTGCATCCGCGGCCCGGCGAAATCCCGGTCATCCCCACCGAACCATCTTCGTTCAGCAAACTGCTCAACAGCAGCGAGGACGTAATCTTCAACGCCAATGCCGTGCTGATTCAAATCCAGACCCTGCTCTCTGAGCGCAACCTCGCCAGCATCAATCACAGCCTGGAAAGCCTCGAACACACAACCGCCGCGCTCGCCGCCGAACGCGACGACGTGCGCCAGACCTTGAGCCAGCTTGCGCAGGCCAGCACGCAGGCCAACACCGTGCTGGCCGAAGCGGCGCAATTGATGCGCACGGGCAACCGCCTACTCGACAGCCAGGGCCAACGCGCATTCGACAGCGCACAGCGTTCGATGGCCGCACTCGAACACACGATGGCGAGCCTCGACAAACTGCTCGTCGACAACCGCACCCCGCTCAACACCGGACTGACCGCCCTGGCCGACCTCGGCCCCGCCGTTGCCGAACTGCGCACCACGCTGGCGTCGCTGCGCACGATCATCCGCCGCCTCGAAGAACGTCCAGCCGACTACCTGCTCGGACGGGAACCCACACGGGAGTTCAAACCATGATTTTCAAGCGCACTCGCCGCAACGCCCTGGGCGTGCTATGCGTCCTGCCGCTTGCGGCCTGCTCGGTACTGCCCGCGCCCACGCCTGTCGATGTGTATCTGCTGCCCGCGACCGCCACCGCTCCCGTCGCCGACGGCGGCGGGCCGCGCACCTGGTCGCTGCGCCTCATCCGGCCAGAGACTGGCGGACAACTGAGCGGACAGCGCATCCTCGTCATGCCCGAACCGAACCGGGTCAGCGTCTACAAAGGCGCAAACTGGCACGAATCCACGGCCCTGCTGATACGCAACCGGCTTTTCGATGCCTTCAGGGCGGATGCGCGCGTCAATGCGTTGTCGACCGACGAAATGCGGACGTTCGCGGATTTTGAACTCGGCAGCGAACTGGACGCTTTCCACAGCGAATACCGTCAGCACGGCAAAGCGCCGGAAGCCGTTATCCGGCTCGATACCCGCCTGATCGACACAGCCAGCCGCCGCATCGTCGCCAGCCATGCCTTCGAGGCGCGGGAAGCCGCCGCCGACAGTTCGATTCCGGCGGTCGTCGCCGCATTCGGCGCTGCCGCCGACCGGCTTGCCGCCGAACTGGTGGCATGGACGATTGCCGCGGCGGACGCTGCACGGCAACCGGAAACGGCAGAACCCCTGCCCGTGCTCCCATAAGGAACGCCCCCGCCGCCGCCCACATGGCATGCCCTTGTCCCAGCAGGCGCGGCGGCAGGCATTCATGCCTGCCGCACCAGCGGCTTTCCAGGGGAGCAAGACGCTCGGGCAGGCGACGAACCCTTCGGCCTATTTATGCCGTATGAAAAACTCGTATGACCTGTCCGGCGTCTCTTTCCGCCGCAGCAATTCATGCCCGGTCTGGCGGATGAAAGCCTCGAAGTCATTGACCGAAGACGGGTCGGTAGCCAGCACGCGCACGACCTGCCCGCCTTGCAATCCGGCCAGCGCCTTCTTGAGCCTCAAGACCGGCAGCGGGCAGTTCAGCCCGCGCGCATCCACTTCCTTGTCGAACTCCATTTGCCACTCCGTAGTCAGCGCCCGTTTTACCGTTGCCGCTCCTGCTTTTTTTCATCGTGCATCCGGTCGCGAATTTCGCGCAAGCGGGCATCGGCTGCGGACAGCTCGTAAAAATCGCCGCCGTCCGCCTTGCGCGCCAGTTCCAGTTGCTCGACCGCAGCGCGATAAGCGCCTTGCAGAACATATACTTCCGCCTGTGCACGATGCTGTGCCACATGCTTGCCCAATACCGCATTGGCGCGCGACAGAAGCTGCCACAAGCGGATATCGCCGCCGCGACCGACAAGCGCCCGGCGCGCGCTTTGTTCCGCGTCCGCCGGGCGACCGCCGGCAATTTGCGCATCGAGCAAAGCGTACACTACGCTCCGGCTCGACGGAAACTTGCGGCTGGCCGCCGTGAGCGTCTCAATTGCCGTACCGTAGTCGCGCCGCGCGACTGCCAGTTCCGCGCCGAGCGTGGCGATGAAAGGCGAAGCTTCGGCGCGACGCCGCAATTCGTCGATGTCCCGCGCCGCCTCATCCAGCCGGCCAAGCCGCAACTGCGCCAGCGCCAGGCCGTAGCGCGCGGCCATATCGTCGGGATTTCCCGCGACAAGTCCGGCAAACGTCCGCACGGCATCCGCGGCAGGCAGGGCCATTACGCGCAAACGCGCCTGGACGTAGCGGAAATCCATCGAATCAGGCACTTGGCGGTAGCGCATGTTCATGACGCGGTTTTCCATGTCGGCAATGCGCTCGGTGGTCAGCGGGTGAGTACGCAAATAGCCCGGAGCGTTGTTCTCGTACAAGCGGGAGGCGCGCTGGAGGCGGTCGAAGAACCCGGCCATGCCGCGCGCATCGAACCCCGCGCTTTCCAGCATCTGCAAGCCGGCGCGGTCGGCTTCCCGCTCGAAGTCGCGCGTATAAGCCAACTGGGCCTGCATGGCGCCGGCGATGCCGGTGGTCACCACCGCCTCGCCTACCCGCGAATCGTTGACTGCCAGCGCGGCCAGCAGCGAAGCCAGCATCACCATGGTCAGTTGTTTTTGCTTGCCGACGAGTTGCGCGATGTGGCGCTGAGTGACGTGGCCGATCTCATGGCCCAGCACGCCCGCCAGTTCCGATTCCGACTGCGCCGCAAGGATCAGATTTGAATGCACGCCGATATACCCCCCCGGCAAGGCAAAGGCGTTGATCATCGCGTTCTTGAGCACAAAAAACTCGAAATGGCGCGAAGGATCGGCGCTGGCCGCAACCAGCCGCTGCCCGAGACGTCCAATATATTCTTCGGTTTCGGGGTCGTCGAGCCAGGCTGGATCGCGGCGCACTTCGCGCATGATCTCCTCGCCCAACTGACGTTCCTGGGCGAGGGAAAACTCCCCCGCGGCCACGTCGCCCAAATCGGGCAAGTCCGCCGCGGGCGCGGCGAAAGCGAGACAGGTCAGCAATACGAAGGTCGGAAACAGGCGGATCATCGCGCATATCATACCGCCTTGCGCCCGCCGCGACGAAATCCGTGGCGGACAAACCGGTCCGGCTTCGCCGCAATGGACACTAATGCAGCAATCCGACCGCTCACTCACGCCGGAGGAAAAAACGATGGCAAACGTTCCGCACAAATTGCGCGGCGTCAATCTCGGGAATTGGCTGCTGCTGGAAAAATGGATGTCGCCCAGCCTTTTTGCGGGTCTGGACGCCACAGACGAAACAAGCTGGTGCGTCGAACTGGGCGCGGCGGCGGGCGAAAAACTGCGCGCGCACTGGAACGGCTTCATCACCTACGACGATTTCGCCTGGATCGCCGAACGCGGCCTCAACGCCGTGCGCATCCCGGTCGGACACTGGATTTTCGGCCCCGGCTACCCCTATCACCCCCAATACGGCAACAACCGCCATCCCTTCGTCACCGGCGGCATCGACGTGCTCGACCGCGCCCTCGACTGGGCCGCGAAACTCGGACTCAAGGCGATGATAGACCTCCATGCCGCTCCCGGCTGCCAGAACGGCTTCGACAACGGCGGCATCAAGGATGTGGTGGAATGGCACACGAAGCAAGAATATCTCGAGCACTCGCTCGCCGTGCTCGAACGGCTGGCCGAACGCTACCGCGCCCATCCGGCGCTTTTCGCCATCGAGGTGCTCAACGAACCGCGATGGGATGTGCCCACCGATTACCTCAAACGCTATTACCTCGCCGCCTACGACCGCATCCGCAAGCATTGCCCGCCCGAACGGGTTGCGGTGGTATTCCACGACGGTTTCCGCTCCTACCGGGAATTCCTCGGCTTCATGCAAGCGCCGTCATGGCGGAATGTGATCTTCGACTACCACCGCTACCAATGCTTCGAGCGCCGCGACATCGACGCCGACATCTACGAACACATGCACAAGGCCGCCGGCGAATGGCGCGACGAAGCCGATTCCATCAACGCCGCCCTGGGCTTGCCGGCGATCTGCGGCGAATGGAGCCTGGGACTGGATCTCAAAGTCGTGTCGCTATGGGCCGAAGGGCCATACAACCACGCCCTCGAACACATGGACGATTTCCAGCAGAACGTCGCCAGCCGGGGCTACGCCGCGGCGCAGCTTCTCGCCTTCGAGAAACTTTTCGGCTGGTTTTTCTGGAGCTACAAAACCGAAACCACCCCGGCATGGTGCCTCAGGGCCTCGGTGGAGCGCGGCTGGCTGCCGGAGCGGTTTGAATGACGCCAAGATGAAACGAACGGCATAAAACTATTGACATACACCCAATGCATATGTAAATTGGCAACTCCTTCACTCACATCGAGGAGTCATACCATGCGTCGTTTTCTTCATTCCCTGATCGTTACGCTGGCGCTGAGTCCGCTGGCGGCGCTGGCATTGGAGCCGGTCAACATCAACACCGCCGACAGCACGGCCTTGCAACAGATCAACGGCCTCGGTCCGTCCAAGGCCAACGCCATCATCGAATACCGCAAGGCCAACGGGCCATTCGCCTCGCTTGACGATCTGGTCAAGGTTCCAGGCATCGGCGAGAAATCGCTGGCGAGCATGAAGCCGCAAATCACCATCGGCAACGCGAATGCCAAGGCGATCCAGGTCAAGACAAAAGCCAGGAACTGACGTTTGAGAAAACAAGCCCCGGCCTCGGGCCGGGGCGACGCATCGCCTGCAAGACCCTCCCGCCGCCCGCGCGCCTCCGGCGCACCGTGCAAGTTCCCGGCATGTCGCGCCTATCGTCTCAAACGCTCACGCAAGAACTCGATGAATCGCTGCGTCTTCGCCGGCAACAAACGAGTTTCGGTGATGGCATGAACCGGCTGCGGCGTACCGTGCCATCCGGGCATGATCCGGCGCAGCTTTCCGCCGGCCAGTTCATCGGCGACGACTTCTTCCGGCATCAGGATGATGCCCAGATCGAGCGTTGCCAGGCGGCGGATCATGCCGACGCTGTTGAGCATGAACCGACCGCCCGCAGGCACCGTGACGGTTCGCTTGCCATCGCGCAATGTCCACGAATCCCCTTTCAGGATGTTCAGGCACTCGTGCCGCGCCAGATCGGCGGGCCTGCCGGGTTCACCCGAGCGATCGAGGTAGCCGGGCGAGGCGTAGAGGCAAGGCGTCAGCGAGGCCAGTGGGCGTGCGATCAGCTGCGAGTTCTCCGGTTCGCCCATGCGGATCGCCACATCGAAGGGTTCGCTGACCAGATCGACCCGCCGCGGGGTCAGGTCGAACTCGAAGGCGATGCCGGGATAGAGACCGGCAAACTCGGCAATCAGCGGCGCCAGATAGGTCACGGCGAAATCCACGGGCAGCGATGCACGCAACACGCCGCCGGGCTGGGCCTGTATTTCGCCGAGTTGCTCATGCGCCAGACGGGCCTCATCGACAATGCGCTTGCACCGCTCGAAGTAAATCCGCCCCGCCTCGGTCAGTTCGATCTTGCGCGTCGTGCGATGCAGCAACCGCAACCCGATCGACTTCTCCAGTCCGCCGATACGCCGCGACAGCGTCGAATTCGGCATCCCCATCGCTTCCGCCGCACGGCGGAAGCCCCTGGCTTTGACGACTTCCACGAACAAGGTCATGTCATTGAGATAATTGTTCATATATTGCTCCAATATCGGATCAATGTTATCCAAAATACCCTATTTATCCAGCACGATAAGCGGACGATGATTCCCCCGCCCGAAACTCGGCGCATCGTCGCGAAGCGGGACAAGCGCATGGCATGACCGCGCCGTCCGCCCGCAAGTCCATGGCAGTGTCCGGGACATTGACGGCCCAGGCAGGCATCCAGGGCGCGGCCTTGTGAAAGACGAATCGCCCTTTCTTCCACCCACGCATTGAGGATTTCATCATGAGCAAACTATTCGATCCCGTCCACGTCGGTCGCTGCGCCCTGTCCAACCGTTTGGTCATGGCGCCGATGACCCGCTCGCGCGCGCAGTTCGATGGCACGCCGGGCGAACTGGCCGCCACTTACTACGCCCAGCGCGCCAGCATCGGTCTGATCGTGACCGAAGGCGCCCAACCCTCGGACGATGGCCAGGGCTACCTGAGCACGCCGGGCATCTATACCGATGCGCACGTCGCCGGCTGGAAGAAAGTCACCGATGCCGTGCACGCCGGGGGCGGCCACATCTTCATCCAACTCATGCACGCCGGGCGCATGTCCCACCCGGACAACACGCCGCACCATCGCCAGGGCGTCGCGCCGTCGGCCATCGCGCCGGGCGCGGGCATATTCACCGCCAAGGGGATGCAGGACATTCCCTTGCCGCGCGCCCTGACCGCCGAGGAAGTGCGCCATACTGTCGCCAGCTTCGCTTTCGCTGCCCGCCGCGCGATTGAAGCCGGTGCAGATGGCGTCGAAATCCACGGCGCAAACGCCTATCTGATCCAGCAGTTCTTCGCGCCGAGCGCCAACGCGCGCACCGACGAGTACGGCGGCTCCATCGAGAATCGCGCCCGCTTCGCCATCGAGACAGCCAAGGCGATTGCCGGGGAAATCGGAGCCGATCGCACCGCCATCCGCCTGTCGCCCGGCACGACGATGTGGGGCATCGACGAAGGCGACGAAGGCCCGGATCTGTATCGCCATCTGGTCGCCGAACTCGGCAAGCTGGATCCGGCCTATCTGCACATCATGCACCAGGGCAACGAACCGCTGCTGGCCGATATCCGCAAACGCTGGAAAGGCGCGCTGATCCTGAACCGCCCAGGCCGTCCGCGCGAGCGGATCGGCGACGATGTGGCCTCGGGCCTGGCCGATCTGGAAGCCTACGGCGCAATGGTCCTGGCGAACCCGGATTTCGTCGAACGGCTCAAGATCAATGCACCGATGAACGAGGCGCGCCACGAGGGTTTCTTCGGCGGCACGGAGAAGTTCTACACCGACTACCCGGCTCTGCGCGAAACCCAGGGCGCTTGAAGACGCCATTCGGTCCCTCCATGCAGCCATGTATTACATCGGCACACCGTGGGACTAAACAGCTACGCCAGATGGAAAGACCGCAAGGTACAATACCGCTCCCAGACTGGAGGCCCGATCCGTGCCCGGCATCACCCTTGCTCTTTCCAAAGGCCGTATTTTCGAGGAAACCCTGCCCCTGCTCGCCGCCGCGGGCATCGTGCCCGCCGACGATCCGGAGCGTTCGCGCAAGCTCATCCTAGGCACCAACCGGCCCGGCGTGCGGCTGGTGATCGTGCGCGCCACCGATACGCCGACTTACGTCCAGCATGGCGCGGCCGACCTCGGCGTTGCCGGCAAGGATGTATTGCTCGAACATGGCGGCGCGGGCCTGTACCAGCCGCTCGACCTCAATATCGCGCGTTGCCGCCTGTGCGTGGCGGTGAAAAAGGGCTTCGATTACGCGGCGGCGGCCCGGCCCGGCGGACGCATCCGCGTGGCCACCAAATACATCGAATCGGCCAAGGCGTATTTCGCAGGCAAGGGAATGCATGTCGATCTCATCAAACTTTACGGTTCGATGGAACTCGCCCCGCTCGTGGGGCTGGCCGATGCCATCGTCGATCTCGTTTCCTCGGGCGGCACCCTGCGCGCCAACGGCCTCGAAGAAGCCGAGGAAATCATGCCCATCAGTTCGCGGCTGATCGTCAACCAGGCCGCGCTCAAGCTCAAGCGCGAACTTGTCCAACCCCTGCTCGACGCTTTCGCCAACGCCGTTCGCTCTTGAGCGCGGCAGCGCCGTTTTCGATTCGTTCCGTACCGGATTCCGACCATGAGCCAGACACCCATCCGCCGCCTCGACGCCAGTTCTCCCGATTTTTTCGCTACGCTCGATACGCTGCTCGCCTTCGAGACCGCCGCCGATGAGCGCATCGACGCCGCCGTGACCGAAATCCTGCATGCGGTGCGCACGCGGGGCGACGCCGCCGTAATCGAATACACCCGGCGCTTCGACGGGCTGGATGCCCTTTCGATGGCCGCGCTGGAGTTGCCCGGAAGCGTATTGCGGGCGGCGCTGGACTGTCTCGGCAATCTTCAGCGAGAGGCGCTGGAAATCGCAGCCGGACGGGTGCGCGCTTACCACGAGCGCCAGAAGATCGAATCGTGGCGTCATACCGAAGCCGACGGTACGGTTCTCGGGCAGAAAGTCACGCCGCTCGATCGCGTCGGCCTCTATGTGCCGGGCGGGCGGGCGGCTTATCCCAGTTCGGTGCTGATGAATGCCATCCCGGCCAAGGTGGCGGGCGTCGGCGAACTCATCATGACAGTGCCCACGCCGCACGGTGAAAGAAATCCGCTGGTGCTGGCGGCGGCGGCGATTACCGGCGTGGATCGCGTCTTCACCATCGGCGGCGCACAGGCGGTGGCGGCGCTCGCCTATGGCACGCAAACCATACCCCAGGTCGACAAGGTCGTCGGCCCCGGCAACGCTTTCGTCGCCGAGGCCAAGCGGCGAGTGTTCGGCACGGTGGGCATCGACATGGTGGCCGGGCCTTCCGAGGTGCTGATCGTCTCCGACGGCAGCGGCCATGCCGAATGGGTGGCAATGGATTTGTTCGCGCAGGCCGAGCACGACGAACTGGCGCAATCCATCCTGCTGTGCACCGATGCCGCCTTCATCGACGCCGTACATGCGGCCATCGACCGCCTGTTGCCCGAAATGCCGAGGCGCGAAACCATCGCCAGATCGCTCGCGGACCGGGGCGCGCTGATCCGGGTCGACAGTCTGGAACAGGCTTGCGAGATTGCCAACCGCATCGCGCCCGAACATCTCGAACTCTCGCTCGATGACGCCGGAAACTGGGTCGATCGTATCCGCCACGCCGGAGCGATTTTCGTCGGCCACTGGGCAGTCGAGGCGCTCGGCGACTACTGCGCCGGCCCCAACCATGTGCTGCCGACGATGCGCAGCGCCCGCTTTTCGTCGCCGCTCGGAACTTACGACTTCCAGAAACGCAGCAGCATCGTGCAAATCTCGGAAGCCGGCGCGCGGCAACTCGCGCACACCGCCGCGATTCTCGCCGACGGCGAAGGACTGCAAGCACACGCGAGGTCGGCGAGGATGCGCTCGGAAGACAATCAGGCCGTTGCCATTTCCGCCGCGGCGCGGTAATGGCGTTGCGCGTCGGCGGGACGTTCCAGCCGGTCGAACAGATGCGCCAGCGCCAGATGGGTGTCGATTTCCGGTTTTTGGCCCAATGAAGCCGCGTAGTAACTTTCGGCCTTGCCCCACAGTCCCGAGTCGGCGCACAGACGTCCAAGCGCGAACAGGAGACCGGGATCGCTCTTGTACTTGCGCAGCCATTCTTCGGCCTTGGCAAGACCGCTGCCCGCTTCGGCGCAGCACGCATAGAGACGGGCGAGACCGCTGTCCCATTCATCGTCGAGCAAACGTTCGAGCGTGCGGCGCACGAGGCGGCCCTTGCCGGCGCGCGCCAGAAGCGGAACGGCTTCCGCGACAAGCCGGCGATCGTCGCGCTCCTGGGAGGGAATGGCTTCCCAGGCTTTGACCAGCGCATCGCCGTCATCCGCCGCTTCGCGCAGTCTCTCGATGTTGGCGCGGCGCAGAAGCGGTTGCGCCTGTTCTTCGGTAAGAGCTTTGTGCTTGCGCAGTTGCCGGGTGAGTTTCAGGACATCTTCCCAATACCGCAAAGCCGAAGCCACGCGCAGCGACAGGCGCAGGGCGGCGATGTGGCGGTGCCCGTCCCGCCGCAGGATTTCCAGTTTTTCGGCGGCTTCTTCAAAGTTGCGCGAATTGATCGCCAATTCGGCTTCGGTCATGAGCCGCGCGACCTGTGCCTTTTTTTCACCACCGGCAAGCCGTTCCATCCAGATGCGGTAGCGGGGCTCGTCGCGCAGCGCGTGCGCCGCTCTCGCCGCCAGCAAAGCCGCCGTCGCCGGATGATCGCTGGCCGCGCAGGCTTTTTCGGCGGATTTCAGGGCCTGGGCGTAGCGCCCCTCGTGAAAGGCCAGCAGGGCTTCGCGCAGGGCGCGGTCGGCGCGCTGCCGCCGCCGGCGCTCGCGCCATTGCCCGATGGCGCCGGGCAAGGCCACGGCGTTCTGAATCAGGCGGGTAAGCAGATGGGCAACGACGAAGCCGATGAACAGCAGGACGGCGAACAACTTGATCGACATCTGGAAATACCAGTGCGGTACAAAGAAGTACACATTGCCCCAGTTGCGATCGACCAGCATGGCAAACCCCACCGCCACGGCGAAGATGGTAATGACCCAGATCAGGACGCGCATGGTTCGATTCTCAGGGTTGCGCCGCGGTCGGGGTTTCTTCGGCGGACGGCTCCGCCGCGTCCGATGCATCGCCGCTTCGTACCGGCGCGGGCGGCGGATCGTCTCCCGCACGGCCGCGCGGCGCTTCCAGGCTGCGCAGGGCGGCGAGACTTTCGATCAGTTCGTAGCGTTTGACACCGACCGGCATGGTTTCGAGCGTGCGCAAGTCGCTGACCGCTTTTTTGACATCCGGATCATGCAGATCGAAAAACCGTTCAATCCAGTTCCGCGCCTGGGCAAGATCGGCGACATAGGTGTGGCCGTCGCGCGCAAGCAAGGCCAGCCGCGCGGTCAGGAGACGGATTTTCAGGTTTTCGCGCAAAAAGGCGCCTTGTACCGGCGCAAGCAGGACGGGGTCGGCGTCCGCGTCGATGCGTTCGATCTTGACCAGCGAACGCAACTCGTTCCAGATATCGCTCCAAAGCGTCATGGCAAAATGGGCAATGTCCGCCTTCCCCGCATCGGCGGATCCGGACGATGGCGGCGCGGCGGGAATTTCACCCATGTAAGCCAGCGGCAAGGTATCGACCTTGGCAAGCAGTTGTTCGAGGCGCAAGGCAGTGTCCGGTATATCGAGATGGCCCTGCTGGCCCAGTTTTTCGATGTCCGCCGCGAGAGTGCGGCGCAACGGGGCGAACTGGCCGTGATCGTTTTGTTCCAGCCGCGTCTGCGCGCCCCGGAGGGCGATCAGGGCGGTTTCGACGTTGCCCGCGTATTGCAATTGCTGGCTGGCGATCGTCACTGCTTGCCGGACTTCCGCGACGATGCGTTCTTCTTGCGAACGCGAAAATTGCTGGTAGAGATTTTCCAGCGCCACGGCCTGGCCTTCGCTTCTGTCGATCTTGGTGTCGACGGCGCCGAGCCTGTTCTTGAGAGTGGCGACCTGTTGCGCCAGATCGTGCGTTTCCGTGACACTGGCCTCGTTATTCGCCAGTTTTCCGCCGAATTCTTTGTACAGGCTTGTGTCCGCGGCATGCCATTCGCGCGATTGCCACAACGTATAGGCGGCTACACCGAGAGAAAGCAGCGCCAACAACAATGCCCAGCCTGCGGCGGCGCTACGCGGGGCATGGATGGAAGCCGCCGCATCGTGGCGGCGAGGCGGCGCGGGCGGACGCTCTTCGACAGGGAGGGAGACCGGGTCCGAAGCCGCCGCCGGCATCGACGCGCCGGCGGCGGCTTCGGACAAGGCATCGCCGGAAGTGGCGCCAGAAGATTGGGATTCGGACGAATTCATCGAAAACTGATTCCGGTTGGAACCTCCCCCTTCAAGGGGATGATTATGCACGGGAGGATTGTTCTCCCTTCCGCGCCGTGTCGCCCGTTTACGGGCGTGGATTGAAACATGTCAGGAGTTTACCCAAAGAACGCCGCAAGCGCGCGTAACAATGCGTCATCGCCGCCTTCCGCGGCGACGATTCGCGTCAGGCCATGGGCGCGGCAGCGGGCGGCAATGCGCGGATGGGAGACGAAAACCGGCAGCGCCGCGAGTTGGGCCAGTCCCGCCGCGCCGGCGAGCCGGGCGAGATTGTCGGCCCCTTCGCCGCTGGTGAGCAACAGGGCATCGGCTTCGCCCCGCGCGGCCAGCGCCAGCAGCGGCGCGGGATCGGCTTCGGGGCAGCGCCGCCGGTAACAGGAAAGGTATTCGACGCGCGCGCCGCGCGCGGCGAGCGTCTCGCCCAATAGTTCGCGCCCGCCGCCGCCGCGCAGGATCAACACCACGCGGCCACGCACGGCTTCGGGCGCGAATGCGGGCAGGGCCAGCACGGCTTCGCTATCGAAACCGTTTTCCGGCGCGATGACTTCGACAAAGCCGCGCGCCCGAAGGGCGCGGGCGCTCCCCTGCCCGACCGTTGCGACGCTCAAGCCCGGCGGCCACGCGCGCAGTGCCCGCAGCCCGTCCAGGCCATGCTCGACCGCGTTGGAACTGACGAAAAAGGCAAGATCGAATTCATCGAGCCGCGCCGCGACCGGCGCGAAAACGCCGGGATCGCCGGAGGGAAGGATTTCCAGCAACGGAAAGCGGAAAGCGCGCCCGCCTTCCGCTTCGACGGCGCGGCACAGCGCCCCGGCTTGCGCGGACGGACGGGTGACGACGACCGTTCGCCCGGCAAGCGCGCCGCTCATCCCAGATCGGCCAGGATTTCTCCGGCCCCTTGGGCGAGCAGGCCGCCGGCCAAGGTCTGCCCGATGGTTTGGGCCTCGCCCGGCGCGCCCTCGCGCTCGCCGCGCACGATACGGCTGCCGTCGGGACGGGCGACGAAACCGCGCAGCCAAAGCCTGCCATCGCGGATTTCACCGTAAGCGCCCAAGGGCACGTCGCAACTGCCTGCCAGCGCGCGAGCGAAGGCTCGCTCGGCGGCGACGCAGGCCGCTGTATCGGCATCGGCCAGCACTTGCAAACAGGCAAGCAGATCGGCGCGCGCAGCCAGGCATTCGATGCCCAGTGCGCCTTGCCCGGCGGCGGGCAGCGAAATTTCGGCAGGCAGGACGGCGCGGATGCGCTCCCCGAGGCCCAACCGGCGCAGCCCGGCAGCGGCGAGAACGATGGCATCGAACCGCCCTTCATCGAGCTTGCGCAGACGGGTATCGAGATTGCCGCGCAGGCTGGCGACGGCGAGAGAGGGGTAACGCGCATGGATTTGCGATTCGCGCCGCAGCGAGGATGTGCCGACCACCGCGCCCGGCGGCATGTCGTCGAGCGAAGCGTAGCGCCCAGAGACGAACGCATCGAGCGGCGTTTCGCGCGCCGTCACGCAAGCCAGCGCGAATTCGCCGCCCATGAGCATCGGCACATCTTTCATCGAATGCACGGCAATATCGGCGCGGCCATCGAGCAGCGCCGCTTCCAGTTCCTTGACGAACAGTCCCTTGCCGCCCACCTCGGCCAGCGGGCGGTCCAGGATACGGTCGCCGCGCGTGGTCATGCCCAGCAGCGCGACGCGGCAGGCTGGATAAAGCGTTTCGAGCCGCGCCTTGATATGCCCGGCCTGCCACAGCGCCAAACGGCTTTCGCGGGTGGCGATGACAATGCGCCCAGGGGGAGAAAAAGCACTCACAGCGGAATTATCTTGAAAACAGACGCGAACATGAAAGAAATGCCGGAACGGACGGACGTCCACGCAAAAACCGGGGTCGATTCTAGCAGCCTGCCGGACATGGCGCAGTCCGAAGGCGTCATCTCGAAAGCGAGCCGGCAGCGATGCGCCGGCCACGAGCCGGCGGAGCGTCGAAGCGCGCTCTATATTCCACGCAGTGGCCACGCAACGCCCAACACGATATCTTCGCGGAACACAAAAAAAACGGGATGTATGACGACATCCCGTTCCAACAAGCACGCCACTGCCAGGCAAAGCCCCGTTTGGCGTTCTCCTCGCTATCTTGTGTCTCCCTACCCAGGCGGATGCGTTTTTTTGAGCGCCGCCACGCGGCGCGCGCACTCGTCACGGTTGTTTGCTACATGACGGTACCCACCCGTTACAAAATAGTACTTGTCCAGCGCCTGTATCTTCTATGCTTTTGCTCAGATCGTTCGTGCATTATTTGTTTTCCCACACGTAAAATCCACAATGGCTACTTTTGAAAAACCACCTCTCCGCCCCTGGCCGCGCCGCGCGCTGATCGTTCTCGGAACCACCGCGCTGGCCGCTTGCGGCTGGCTGGCCGGTTCGCGCTTCCTTCCCGACGGGGACGATCCGGCTGCCGCTTACCAATTCACTACCGTCGAGCGCGGCGATATCGAGGATATCGTCACCGCCACCGGCACGCTGCAACCGCGCGACTATGTGGATGTCGGCGCGCAGGTTTCGGGACAACTCCAGAAAATCCACGTCAAGGTCGGTTCCGAAGTCAAGGCAGGCGATTTGCTCGCCGAAATCGACCCGACCGTTTATCTCTCCAAGGTCGATGCCTCCCGCGCCCAACTGCGCAACCAGCGGGCGCAGCTCAAGGAACGCGAGGCGCAGCTCACGCTGGCGCAAATCCAGTACCGCCGCCAGCAGGCGCTGATGGCCGAGGACGCCACGACCGTCGAAGGTCTGCAAACCGCCGAAGCCTCGCTGAAATCGGCTGAAGCCTCGCTCGAAGCCTTGCGCGCCCAGATCGAACAAACCGAATCTTCCCTGCGCGGCGACGAAGCCAACCTGCAATACGCGCGCGTGCTCTCGCCGATGAACGGTACCGTGGTGTCGATCAGCGCCCGTCAAGGGCAGACCCTCAACACCAATCAACAGGCGCCGACCATTCTGCGCGTCGCCGACCTGACGACGATGACGGTGCAAACCCAGGTTTCGGAAGCCGACATCAGCCGCCTGCATCCGGACATGCAGGTCTACTTCACGACCCTCGGCAATCAGAACAAACGCTGGTACGGCGCACTCGGCCAAATCGAGCCGACGCCGACCACGACCAACAATGTGGTGCTCTACAACGCGCTTTTCGATGTGCCCAATCCCGATGGCCGCCTAATGACCAATATGACGGCGCAAGTGTTCTTCATCGTCGCGCAGGCAAAAGACGTGCTTCAGATTCCAATGGGCGCCCTGCAACAATCCCGCCCGCCCAGGGAAATGGGCCGCACCGCCGGGGAACGCCCGGATGGCGCGCAAGGTCCGCGCCGCCCTCGCGGCGAAAGCAGGAACGCCGCCGCGCCGCGCCAGCCACGCAACGAAGGCGAAAACGCCGCCGCGCCGCGCACGCGCCGCGCCACCGTGAAAGTGCTCGCCGCCAATGGCAAGATCGAGGAGCGCGCAATCGAAACCGGCGTCACCAACCGTATACATGCGCAAGTCATCAGCGGTCTCGAAGAAGGCGAAAAGGTCGTTTCCGGCCTCGCCAGCGCCCAATCGAACCCGAACGCCCAAGCTTCCAGCATGCGCCGTCCCGGCGGCCCGCCGCGTTTATGAGCACGCACACCGAAGGGAAAACCCCCCGCCCCCTGATCGAACTCTCCGGCGTTACCCGCAGCTTCGTCAACGGCGAAATACAGACCAAGGTGCTGCACGGCATCGACCTTGCCATCTACCCCGGCGAATTCCTTGCCATCGTCGGCGCTTCGGGGTCGGGCAAGTCGACGCTGATGAACATCCTCGGCTGCCTCGACCGCCCGAGTTCCGGCACTTACCGCTTCATGGGCCAGGACGTGGCCGGATTCGACCGCGACGAACTCGCCCGCATGCGGCGCGAGACTTTCGGCTTCGTGTTCCAGAGCTACAACCTGATCGGCAGCGCCACCGCGCGGGAAAACGTCGAAGTGCCCGCGGTCTATTCCGGCATGCCGCCCGCCGAGCGCCACGGACGCGCCGAAAAGTTGCTTGCCGCCCTCGGGCTGGACGACCGCGGCCACCACCGGCCCAACCAGCTTTCCGGCGGACAGCAACAGCGCGTTTCAATCGCGCGGGCGCTGATGAACGGCGGGCGCGTCATCCTCGCCGACGAGCCGACCGGCGCGCTCGACAGCAAAAGCGGCGAGGATGTCATGAAGCTCCTCACCCGGCTTTCCGCCGAAGGCCACACCGTCATCCTCATCACCCATTCGCACGAAATCGCCCAGCAGGCCCACCGGATCATCGAAATCCGCGACGGGCGCATCCTCTCCGACCCCGGCCCGCAGCGCCCTGGAATCCCCGAACCGGATTTCACCCTCCATGCCGACCGCAGTTCGCCGATGGCCGACATCGTCGAGGCCACCCGCACGGCATTGCGGGCGCTCAGGGCCAACCTGTTCCGCTCGGCGCTCACGCTCCTGGGAATCGTCATCGGCGTCGCCTCGGTCATCGCCATGCTCGCCATCGGCGATGGCGCCAAGCAAAAAGTCGTCGACCAAATCAGCGCCATGGGCACCAATCTCCTCATGGTGCGTCCCGGCGCGCCCAACCAGCGCGGGCGCGACACCACTGCCACCCTGGTCATCGAAGACGTGAAAGCCGTCGCCGAGATCGACAACGTCCTGGCCGCCGTGCCGGAACAAAGCGCCACCGTCACCCTGCGCGCCGGCAACGTCGACCATCGCACCAGCGTCAATGCCACATCGTGGAATTACATCGTCGCGCGCAACTGGGACGTGGCGAGCGGCACCTTCTTCAGCGCCGAAGACGAAGCCGGCTACGCCGCCGTCGCCGTCCTCGGGCAGACGGTGGCGAAAGCTCTCTTTCCGGGAGCCGATCCGGTCGGCCAGTTCGTGCTGGTCAACAACGTTCCGTTCCACATCATTGGCACCATGATCGCAAAAGGCGCCACCGGCTTCGGCCAGGATCAGGACGACATGGTGCTCATCCCCTACACGACCGGCAGCATGCGCATCACCGGCCAGCGATACCTGCGCAATGTCACGGTCGCCGTCGCCGACGTGGATCGCATCAACGAGACCCAGTCCGCAGTACACAACCTGCTGCTGGCGCGGCACGGCACCGAAGACTTCCAGATCAACAACATGGCCGCCTTCATCGACGCCGTTTCGGAGACGCAAAACACGCTGACCATCCTGCTCGGCGCGGTGGCGGCGATTTCGCTGCTCGTGGGCGGCATCGGCGTCATGAACATCATGCTGGTGTCGGTGACGGAACGCACCCGTGAAATCGGCATCCGCATGGCGACCGGCGCGCGGATGAAAAACATCCTGCAACAATTTCTCATCGAGGCACTGGTGGTGTCCGCCCTCGGCGGCCTCATCGGCGTCGCTTTCGGGCTGGCCGCCGCCGCGCTCATCCAGGCCCTCGGCACGCCCATCAAATATTCGCCGCTGCCGGTCATGCTCGCGTTCGGATGCGCTTTCATCACCGGCCTGATGTTCGGCTACCTGCCGGCCCGCAAGGCCGCCCGACTCGATCCCGTTGTCGCCCTCGCCACGGAGTAAACAACATGAAACGCACCCTCGCCCTGGTCTTCCCGCTGGTTTTCCCCCTGCTGCTCAACGGCTGCCATCATTGCGACATACCCGCAAGTCATCGATATCACGACCCGGCCATCATGTATCCGACATGGCACGACCCAGGGTACGACCCGGAAATCCATCACCGCCGCCGCCATCATCGTCCGCCGCCACCGCCGCCGCCGCCCAAGTACCATCCTCCCGCACAGCCTGTTCCGCCGCCGGGCATTCACCGCCCCTTGCCGCCGAGGACCGACCGGAGCGGCGAACACCGGCGCGAAGCGACCGCACCCCCTCCGCAGACGCGCCCATCCGTCTCGAACCGGAGACATGACCCGGACACGGCGCACAACATGCGCACACAGACCGCGCGCACGGATACCCACGCACACAGGCCGCCTCCCCGGCAGGCGCAGAAGGAAAGCAACACAACGAAATCCTCCGAACGGAGATCGTCCAAGCGCGACGAATCGAAGCGCGACGATTCCCGGCATTCCGATCGGCACAACCGGCGCAGATAAAAAATGAAACGCTTGCCCGCACTTGCCTGTGCCGTGTTTTTCACCACTGGCTGCTCCTTCGTCGGCCCTGTCGCCCATCCCGATCTCGCCCTGCCATCGCAATGGAGCGAAACCGCGCCCGGCGACAGCGCCGCGCCCCCGTCATCGCCGGACTGGTGGCGCAGCTTCGGCTCACCGCAACTCGATGCCCTGATCGCCGATGCCTTCGACGGCAGTCCGGACTTGCGCGCGCAGGCAGAGCGCGTCATCCAGGCCGAACTGACCCTGCGCGCAACGAATTCATCGCTATTCCCCGGCCTGAGCCTGTCCGGCAACAGCGGATGGAGCCGTTCCGCCAGCGGCGGCAGCGCAAGCACAGTAGAAGAACACAAAAATACCTCGCTCGGCTTGTCCTCCAGTTACGAGCTCGACCTGTGGGGACGGGTCGCCGCCTCCATCGCCAGCGACAAAGCCAAACTCACCGCCAGCCGCCACGACTACGACAGCGCCCGCCTATCGCTGGCCGCCAGCGTCGCCTCCACGTATTTCCAATATCTGGCGGGTTTCGAGCGCCTGACGATCGCGCGCGAAAATCTCGCCATCGCCGAGCGGGTATTCAAAGTCGTCGAAGCCCGCTATCGCAATGGCGCGGCATCTTCTCTCGATCTCTCACGCCAAAAAACCACGGTTCTCAGCCAGCGAGCCCAAATCGGGCCGCTGGAAGTGCAGGTGCGCCAAACGCGCAGTGCACTCGACATCCTGCGCGGCCACCCGCCCGGCGCCGATCCTCTTTCGCAGCAATCCGCCGCGCCGATAGCGATGCTGAACATCCCCGGCATCGGCCCTGGACTGCCTTCCGAACTGCTGCTGCGCCGCCCCGACATCGCCAGCGCCGAAGCCCAACTTGCCGCCGCCGCCGCCAACATCGGCGTGGCCCGCGCCGAGCTTTTCCCGCGTATCAGTCTCTCGGCGAGCGGCAATCTGGCAAGCGGATTCCTGCTCTCGCTCGCCGATCCGTCCTCCAGCGTATCGCTGACCGGCGCGCTCGCGCAAACGATCTTCGACGCCGGACGGCTGAACGCCCTTGTCGACAGCGCCCGCTCGCGCGAACGCGAACTGCTCGAAACCTACCGCAAGGTCATCCTCACCAGCCTGAAAGAAGTCGAAGACGCCCTTTCCAACACCGCCCGCGACGCCAACCAGGAAGAAGCCCAGATACAGATTCTCGCCGAGGCGGAACGCTCCCTGCATCTGGCCGAATTGCGCTACCGCGAAGGCGCGGACGACCTTCTCTCCGTACTCGAAGCGCAACGCACACGCTTCTCGGTGCAAGATCAACTCGCGCAACTCAGGCTCGCCCGGCTGACGGACGCGGTCGATCTCTACAAAGCCCTGGGAGGCGGATGGAAAGCGGAAGACGATGCAACCGCCACGACGACCGTTGCGCCATCGGGCGCACAGAGCGCCGCTCAAGCGCCGGGCGAATGAGACAATTGAATTCGCGCGAATCGGCGTAGTCGCCGTCGCCAAGATCCCAGTAACGCGGCGCGGCAACGCCATGGAGCAGCCCCCGGTAGTGCAGCACGGGCAAGTCGAACCCGCCGCCGTTCCAGGAAACGAGTTGCGGGGTGTATTTTTCGATGCCGTCGAAAAAACGCTGGACGATGCCGCCTTCGCCGCTATCGGGTTCGGAGAGCGAGAAAACACGGAACTGGCCGGGGCTGTAGAGGGCGCAGGAGATCGTTATAGAGCCTAATGTGGAGGTAACCGGCGCTGCGCGGATTTATCGCGCAGCGTCCGTGTTGACCGCGGAACTAAAGCCCTCTTGCTCCATGATCCTGTTGACAATGAATTGAATTTGGTCTCTGCTGATAGCCTCGTACTGCCTTTGCAGCTTGATGAGTTCAGAACATTCTTCGGGCGATTGCGGCTTCATGGGTCCAATTCTTTCGCCAACTTCACTAAGCGCCTTGTCATACGCTACCGTTTCCGGCGTGGAAAAGCGCATGACCTCTCCAAGGGCTTGGTTAAAGGTCAAGCTTTTATTCATTGCCAAGAAGTTCACTGCTTTCCCAAGTTGCGCAGCCCTCTCGGAATTCGCGGCTTTAGCAATTGCAACACTACTTTTGTACTCGGGAGAATCGAAGCAGCCTTCTGAAAAGCATGGGACGGAAACAGCAAATAGCGTGATTGCGGCAAGCAAATTTTTCATTTCTTCTCCAGAAAGTTCATTCGTAATTGCGATACGCGCTGGGAGGCTCTGACCGTTGCAGTCTAGCACAACCTGCCCGCAGCCGTCCGCTTGAACGAATGGTTATGCGGCGCCTCGCTGATCTGGACTCAACCCTTGCCCCAGTTCGTCAACGCCGAGGTCAGTCAGATGGGGGCAGGTCATCGCAAGCTCACCCCATATGCGATGACACCGGTCCTGGAGATCGGCAAGAATGCGCGCCGCCCCCATTTCCATGCCGGTTTTGTTGCTGTGCAGCAAAGATAATGACGCTCGTTTGAGCACCACTTCGATTTGAGCGGATATTGTGATTTTCGATAATTGACTTTTACAAGTCATTGAAAAAATACATCTATAAACAAAGATGCATTTGTTATGTTGCAATAAAGCAACAAATTTCGAGTGTATAGCATCAAAGTATTGACTTGCCGTTGCGCCTGTGGAGAATCCCGCTTGTGCGTCGCAGCAAAAGCGGGGCCATCTCTCTACAGGAGTACGAAGCCATGAATACGGAAACCTTTGGGACGTTACAAGGCAAGCACACCAGCCTGGATGTGCTTGCGCATCGCAGGGCATTGATTATCAAGAAGGCGCGGGAAAACGTGCGCTTGTCGCACCAGCGGATGCGCAGCAGGGCGCGCAAGTTTCGCGTGTGAGTCGTGGACGCGCGGCCCACTCGGGCGGATGCTTGAAGCGACCGGGTTTTTCACCGTCCGCGCAAAAAGAAGCGGTCGAGTTCTTCCAGAGTGAGTTGTGTCCAGGTCGGACGCCCATGGTTGCACTGATCCGCGCGTTCGGTTGCTTCCATGTCGCGCAAAAGGGCATTCATTTCCGGCACGGTGAGTTGACGATGCGCGCGTACCGCGCCGTGGCAGGCCATGGTGGCGAGCAGTTCATTGCGGCGTAGCGTTACAACGTCCGATGCCGGGTACTCACCCAGTTCTCCCAGTAATTGGTGCAGTAAATCCGCAACCGCCGCGTTGGCGAGAAGCGCGGGGACGCTTCTCGCGGCGAGTTCGCGCGGCCCGGCGGCGGAAATCTCGAAACCCATGCGCAGCAGGACTTCGGCGCGGGATTCGGCAGTTGCCATCTCCGTGGGGCTTGCCGCGAACACCGCTGGAATCAGCAGGCGTTGCACCGCAGGCGTGCCGTCGAGCACGGCCTTGAGCTTTTCGTAGAGAATGCGCTCATGGGCGGCGTGCATGTCCACCAGCACGAGACCCTGCGCGTTCTGCGCCAGGATATAGATGCCGTGCAACTGGGCGAGCGCATAGCCGAGCGGCGCGTCGCCGCTTCCGGCGGGAGGGATGTGCGGCTCCAGCGCGGGCGCGGCGCTTTGCGCGGTGGCGGCGGGCCGGGCGCGGGCGGTGAAATCGAAATAGGCTTGGCTGGCGGCGTCCATGACCGTCCGGCCCGGCGCGGCGGGCGGCGGGCGGACGGGCAGAGGATAGCGGGCGGCATCGCCAGGCGCGGCGGCCACCGGCGGCAATGACGTGCCGGGGGAAGATACTGCCATCTGCGGCTCCGCCCGCCCCGCGTCCGATTCGCTCAATGCGCGGTTCAGTGCATGGAAGACGAACTGATGCACGCCGCGCGAGTCGCGGAAGCGGACTTCGGTCTTGGCCGGGTGTACGTTGACATCGACGTTCGCCGGATCGAGTTCGAGGAACAGTACATAAGCCGGAAACCGGCTACTGTGCAGGATGTCGGCATAAGCCTGCAAAACGGCGTGGGCGAGCAGTCTGTCGCGCACATGGCGGCCATTGACGAAAAAGTATTGTGCATCGCGCCGATTGCGGGTGTAGGCGGGCAGGCTGACGAATCCGGTGAGCCGCAGCGCGCCGTCGGCGCGGATCTCCCGTGCATTGGCAAGAAAATCGTCGCCCATCAGGGCGGCGATGCGCGTTCGCGCGTCGCCGGGGGGAAGCCGATGGAGGACGCGCCCGTTGTGGGCGAGCTGCATGTCGACATCGGGCCGGGCGAGCGCGATGCGATAGAACGTCTCGTCGCAATGGGCGAATTCGGTCGCTTCGGTCTTGAGAAACTTGCGGCGCGCCGGGGTATTGTAATAGAGGTCGGCAACGTCGATCATCGTGCCGCAATTGAGGGCCGCCGGGGCCGGTTCGCGGTCTTCGCTGTCGATCCGCCAGGCATGCGCGGCGCCTTCGGCGCGGCTGACGAGCACGGTACGCGCCACGGCGGCGATGGCCGCCAGCGCCTCGCCGCGAAACCCCATGGTGCCCACACATTCGAGGTCGCCGAGGCTGGCGATTTTGCTGGTGGCATGGCGCTCCAGTGCGAGCGCGAGTTCGTCGCGCGCAATGCCGCAGCCATCGTCGGTGATGCGGATGCGGCGCACGCCGCCTTCTTCCAGTTGTACGTCGATGGCGCGCGCGCCGGCATCGAGCGCGTTTTCCAGCACTTCCTTGAGCACGGAAGCCGGGCGCTCGACCACTTCGCCCGCGGCGATCTGGTTGATGAGCAATTCGGGCAGGCGGTGGATGGCGCTCATCGCGGGGGGGTCTTCACAGTATCTCCGAAGCGTAGTCGGCCAGGCGCGACCGTTCGCCGCGTTGCAGGGTGATGTGTCCGGAATGCGCCCATCCCTTGAAGCGGTCGACGACGAAGGAAAGCCCCGACGAGCCTTCGGTGAGGTAGGGCGTGTCGATCTGGGCGATGTTGCCGAGACAGACGACCTTGGCGCCGGGCCCCGCGCGGGTGATGAGGGTTTTCATCTGTTTCGGCGTGAGGTTCTGCGCTTCGTCGATGATAAGGAATTTCTGGATGAAGGTGCGTCCGCGCATGAAGTTCAGGCTCTTGATCTTGATGCGGCTGCGCACGAGGTCGGCCGCCGCCGCCCGCCCCCATTGCCCGTCTTCGCCGGTACTGCCGTTGAGCACGTCGAGATTGTCTTCGAGCGCGCCCATCCAGGGCGCCATTTTTTCTTCCTCGGAGCCGGGCAGGAAACCGATATCTTCCCCCACCGGCACGGTGACGCGGGTCATGATGATTTCGGAATAGCGCCGCATTTCCAGGACTTGCGTGAGTCCGGCTGCAAGCGTGAGCAAGGTCTTGCCGCTGCCCGCCTGCCCGAGCAGGGTCACGAAGTCGATTTTCGGGTTCATCAGCAGGTTGAGGGCGAAATTCTGTTCGCGGTTTCGCGCCGTGATTCCCCAGATATTGTTCCTGCCGTGGCGATAATCGATCAGGGTTTCGAGAACGGCGGTGCGCCCGGCTTGCTCGCACACCCAGGCCTCGAAGGGCGGATCGCCTTCCTGGTAAACGAACTCGTTGAGCAGCAAGCGGCTCGCCAGCGGCCCGGTGACGCGGTAAGCCGTGTGTCCCTCGGTTTTCCAGGATTCCATTCCGGCTGCGTGCGTTTCCCAGAAATCGCCGGGTAATTCGCATGCGCCGTTGTAGAGCAGATCGCTGTCTTCCAGTACCTTGTCGTTGAAGTAGTCCTGCGCCGCCAATCCCAGGGCGCGGGCCTTGATCCGCATGTTGATGTCCTTGGACACCAGGATGACCGTGCGCCCCGGATCGCGCCGGGCGAGGAACATCAATACCGAAAGAATCTGGTTGTCGCCCTTGCCCGTGGGCAGCCCCGGCGGCAGTTCGGCGCCGATTGCCTCGGTTTGCAGGAACAGCCGCCCCGTCGCCAGCCCGTGCGAAGGCGCATCGAGCGCGATGCCGCCGCCGATGCCGTCCGGGATGGCGGATACGATTTCATCCAGGCTGCGGCTGGCTTGCCGGGCATTGCGCGCGACTTCCGACAAGCCTTTCTTGCTGTTGTCGAGTTCCTCCAGCGTCATGATGGGGATATAGACATCATGTTCCTCGAAGCGGAACAGGCTCGTGGGGTCGTGCATGAGTACGTTGGTGTCGAGCACGAAAAGTTTGACTGCCTGCCTGGCGGCGGATCTTTCGGGTTTGCTGGTCGTGGGCATCGGGGACACTCATTGTTTCGGACAAGACCGGCGGGATGCCGGGCCAACACTCATGGGAGGGGTCGCAACCCCTCCGGGCCATCGTCAGTTTACGATGAAGTCAGGACGTTTGTTGCCGGAACCTTTCCGCCAGCGCAGCGAGCCGCGCCGTCGAGGCATCTTGTCCGCCCGTCTGGCCTGCCGCCAGCGCGCGCGCCATTTCCTTGCCGAGTTCCACACCGTATTGGTCGAATGGGTTGATGCCCCAAATCCATCCCTGTACGAAGACCTTGTGCTCGTAAAGCGCAAGCAGCGCGCCGAGGTAGAAAGCATCGAGCCGGGGCAGCAGCAAGGTCGTGCTGGGCTGGTTGCCGGTACAAACGAGGTGGGGCGCGAGGCGTTCGATTTCGGACGCCGGCAGTTCGCGGCGGGCAAGGGCGGCGCGGGCGGCGGCGAGGTCGCGCCCGGTCATCAGCGCGGCGGCCTGGGCGAGAGCGTTATCGACGAGCGCGCGCTGGCGCGGATCGTTTCCGCCAACCGGCACGATGAAATCGAGCGCCACCCTGCGGCTGCCCTGGTAGAGCAACTGGTGGAAGGCGTGTTGCCCGACGGTGCCCGTGCCGCCCCAGACGACGGGGGCGGTGGCAACCTTGCTGCGGCTGCCGTCGCGCAAGGTACGCTTGCCGTTGCTTTCCATTTCGAGTTGCTGGAGCCAGGCCGGGAAGCTGCGCAATCCGTGCGCGTAAGGCAGCGCGGCAAGAGATTCGATGGCGAGGAAATCGGTGTTCCACAAACCGGCGAGCCCCATCCAGACCGGCAGATTGCGCTCGAAGGGCGCGGAGCGGAAATGCTCATCCATCGCCTGTCCGCCCGCAAGGAATTCATCGAAAGCGCCGCCGATGGCGGCAAGCACCGGCAAACCGATGGCCGACCACACCGAATAGCGTCCGCCGACCCACTCGGGCAACGGAAATACCCGTTCGGAACGAATGCCGAACGCCGCGGCGGCCTCGACCGCGTTGCTCACCGCGGCGAAATGCGCGCCGATGTCGGCATTGCCGCCGAGCTTCTCGCGCAGCCATTGTCGAGCGGCTTCGGCATTGGCAAGAGTTTCCGCCGTGCCGAAGCTCTTAGAGGAAATGATGAAAAGCGTGCTTGCGGCTTCCGCGCGAGCAAGCGCGGTATCGAGATCGCGCGGGTCGATGTTGGCGACGAAGTCGACCGCGGGACTGCCGCCATCCGCCTGAAGGCCGGCCAGCGCCTCGGTCGCAAGGCGGGGACCGAGGTCGGAGCCGCCAATGCCGATGTTGACCAGGCGGCGGATGGGCTTGCCGCCGCTGCCGGCGAGTTTGCCTTCCCGCAAGGCGAAAGCGAATGCGCGCATGGCCCCGGCGCCGCCTGCCTCGCGCTTGTCCGGGAGCGGGCAGCCGTCGCGCATGGCCATATGGGCGGCGGCGCGGCCTTCGGTGAAATTGACCGCTTCTCCGGCAAACAAGCGGCGGATGCCTTCATCCAGCTGCGCCTCGCGCGCAAGCTGGATGAGATCGGCAAACGCGGCATCGTCGAAATGCTGCTTGGAAAAATCGGCGACGAGCGCGCTTTGCCGGGATTCGACGGGATTGGCGAAATTCAGGGAAAGGCGCTCGGCGCGAGCGGGATCGTCGACGAAAAAGCCAAGCAGAGGGCGTCCATCGAGCCGTCGCGCATGGGCGGAGAGCGCCGCCCATGCCGGCAAGCGTTGCGGTGCAGTGAAAGGTTCAGTCACGGTCCGGACGAATATAAAGATGCAGGGTTTCGTATTGTTTGCCGCCGCCTCGGCGGAAATTCCACAAGGGTTTCCAGCCGTCGATCTCGCCTGGCTCCCCGCTTTTGCGATCAGCATACACCAGCAACAGGCGGCAGCGCGTATCGCCGTCGATGAGGGGTTCCGGGCGCAGACCGGCATAATAATCGAGCATCCCCCGAATTGAAAACGGCAGCCTGTCGCTGGCGGCGCACTCGTCGGGATAGGGACGCAGCGCCTCCTTGAGCGCCTGCGCCATGGGCCGGTAGCTGCGGCTATGATCGAACCATGGCATCAGCAGCGTCACGGTCAGGCACAGCAACATTGTCATTCCCATTGCCCAACTTGCCGCGCCGCGTCCCGGCGTGCGCGGCAAACCCCTGGCCAGGGCAAGCCAAAGCAGGCAGATACCGATACCCGCCAATGTCTTGGAAAGCGCGCCGTCCAGCATGAACGCCGGCGCGATGCGGGCGATGTGGCGGGCCAGGCCGGGAGGCCAGGCAAAGACCTGGGCCGTCCAGGCGATCCACACCAGGATGGCGAACACGCCAAAAGTCATTGCCGAAAACCAGTAGAAAGCATTGGCCGCGCCGCGCCGCAAGGTTGCCAAGCCGCCCGTTGCCAACAGCGCCAGCGCAGGCAGGAGCGGCAACATGGCAGGCGGGGAGTAATCGGCGAAAATACCCAGCAAAAGCAAGGTGATTGCCATGGAGAGCAAAGGCAGCAGCCAGCGCAACTGAAAAAGGCGGCGGCGTTCGTGCCATAGCGCCCATGATGCGAGCGGCCACAATGGCCACAGGAACCAGCCCAGAAGCTCGGCGAAACGGGCGAATTCGCCCGCGTCCAGGCCGTGTCCGGTCACGTGCAGCCATTGCTCGCGCCGCCAGAGCGCGAAAAGCTCCGGCGATTCCAGATGCAGGATGAGCGGCCACAGTCCGCCCAGACAGGCTGCCAGCGCCAACCCGGCGAGCAAGCCGCCGCTGGCGCGGGGGTTGTGACATTCGGGACTGAGCATGACGGCCAGCATGAAAAGCGGCACGGTAAACAGCAGGCCGGGCAATCCGGCGGCGAGGATGGCCAGGGCGCACCCCAGGCCCGCTTGCAGGCTGCCCGGCAGGGGCCGTTCGGGGATGCGCGCGATTCCCGCGAGAACGAGGGCGATCATCGCCATCAGCGCGATGAGCGGCTGTGTTTCATGGGCATGGAGGACGAGTCCGAGACTGCCGAGGACGAGCAGCGCCGCACGGGTGCGAGTCGGGCGGCCATGCAGGCGTTCAGCGGCGCGGGCGACCCAATAGACGGTCAGTGCGGTAAAAACGGCGCTCGCCAGCCGTGCGCCGTCGTGGATGTCGAGCAGGCCATGCGTCACGAACGCGAGCAGCGCCGCGCACCAATAATAAAGAGGCGGGTAATCGGGAAAAGGCAGACCGCCGATCTGCGGAAAAAGCAGTCCCTCGCCCTGGAACATCGAATAGACCGGCCCGAAATAACGGATGTCGTCGCCACGCCAGGGATCGTGCCCGGTCAACCCGGTGAGCAGATAGAACCCGACGAGCAAGGCAAGACCGACAGTACCGTACAGGCGGCGGCGAAAGAGGGAAGGCTGGGCTTGTGGCTCGCGGATCATCGTGAAGCGGGTTCGATAGTTGCCTGCGGTTCATCGGCGGGAAAAGCGCCATATTGTAGCTGTAGCATCCGCGAATGCGGGTTGCCCGATTGCATGAGCCGGGGCCGGAGCATGAAAAATCGTTCACCATCACAAGGTCATGACAATACCTTGTGGACAAGGTATAGACAAGGCTGAAAAGCGTTTTACGCCTTGACCACATGCGTCTTGGCGTCCGGTCTCGGGGAGCAGGTTCACCTCGCGTTTGAGCGTGGCAAAAAAGCTCTCGGCGACCGCGTTGTCCCAACAATCAATCGAAGTTTCTCTCTTTGGCGTCCGTTTGGGCGCAGCAAGTCCAACGCATGCGTCGCCCCTG